>JBBDSW010000168.1:8555-20319 GCA_040904745.1 Nitriliruptoraceae bacterium | reverse complement strand
AGGCGGTGGTCATGGCACCGTCACCGGCCTGGCCCGCTCTGCGCGACCGCACGTCGCCGGGCGGCAGGGCTCAAGGCGGTGGCCACGCGACCTCCTCGCTGTCGGGGAACCGGCGCCAGTCGACCACATCGTGGGCGACCCGGGGCACCACCCGGACACGAGTCTTTCCGCCAGGATGATCAGCCCTGCTGTTCCTCGGCGATCCGCCGATCGATCCAGTGGCGGACGTCCTGTGGGTCCCAGCGGGGGATCGCGTCGCCGTTGACCGGTGGTGGCCCGAGCTCGTGATGACGCCAGGTGAGGATCTGTTCGGCTGGGACCTCCAGGACGCGCGCGAGCTGCGCGATCGTCAACAGCTCGTCGGGCATCCGGGCTCCTCGGCTCGCCGGTCAGCTCTCCGGATGGCTTCGACCGTTCGCGGCCCCGACTGGAGGGACGAACGGCCTCGGCCGTCGGGCCCCGCGCTATGCTTGTTGCGAAGCGTTCGCAATAGGGCCAGCGTGGTGGTAACGCCCGCTGGTCTATGGAGGTGGCAGCCGTGCACGCGCCCGATGGGTTCCTCACCGCACCGACCGCGATCACGACCGGACTGATGAGCGCCGGCGCGATCGGCGGAGCGATACGGGCATCCCGTCCGGAGCTCGACGACGACCGCATCCCGCTGGCCGGTGTCACGGCGGCCTTCGTGTTCGCCGCCCAGATGGTGAACTTCCCCGTCGCGGCCGGGACCACAGGTCACCTGCTCGGAGGAGCGCTGGCGGCCGTGCTCCTCGGCCCGTCGCTGGGGTTGCTGGTGGTCGCTGTCGTCGTCCTGGTCCAAGCGTTGGCGTTCGCGGATGGTGGGCTGACGGCGCTCGGCTACAACCTCCTCAACATGTCCGTGGTCACGGCGCTGGGCGGCTGGGCCGTCTTCCGTGGCAGCCGCCGGCTCCTCCCGGCCACCACGGCAGGAGTCACCGTGGCCGCGGCAGTGGCGGCGTTCGCCTCGGTGCTGCTCTCGGCGATGGCCTTCAGCCTCGAGTGGCTGTTCGGGGCCTCGGCGGCGGTGCCCTTCGACCGGGTGTTCGTCGCCATGGTCGGCGTCCACACCCTCATCGGCGTCGGGGAAGCGCTCATCACGGCGGGCGTCGTCGCCGCCGTGCTCGCTGTGCGCCCCGACCTGGTGCGTGGCGCCGACGGCATCGGCCCGACCGCGCGGCGCGGACGTCTCTCGCGCCCCCGGTTCGTCGTCACCGGGGTGGTCGTCGCCCTGCTCGTGGCGGTCGGCGTCTCGCAGTTCGCCGTCGATGCACCGGACGGCCTGGAACGTGTCGCCGAGGACCTCGCGTTCGCCGAGCAGGGAGCGGAGCACACGCTGTCGGACGCGATCTTCAGCGACTACGCGACCGACGGGGTCTCGAGCGCGCCGGTGAGCCTGGCCATCGCGGGGACCGCGGGAACCCTGCTCACGCTGGCCATCGGATCGGGTCTCTTCCTGTTGCTCAGGGATCGTCCGCGACGCGTGATGCGTTGAGATGGGCGCTGGGCACCGGCACGCGCTGTACGTGCACGAGCATTCGGCGGTCCACGGCCTGCCTGCGCACGTCAAGGTGGTGGCCACCTTCGCCTTCACGGTCGTGGTCGCCACCACCCCGGCCACCGACGTCGTGGCCTTCGTCGGGCTCGCCGCCGTACTCGTGGTGGTCACCCACCTCGCCCGGGTGCCCTTCGGCTTCCTGCTGCCGCGCCTCGCGGTCGTCACACCGTTCCTGCTGGCAGCCGCCCTGTTGCCCTTTGTGGCGTCGGGTCCCCGCGTCGAGGTGTTCGGGATCGCCGTCGCCGTCGAGGGCGTGCGGGGCGGGTTCGGGCTGGCCGCACGTGCGGTGCTCGGCGCCGGTGCCTCGCTGTTGTTGGTGGCGACCACCGAGGTACCCGATCTGCTCCGCGGCCTCGAGCGGCTGCGCGTGCCGACGTTGCTCACCCAGATCGCCGCGTTCATGATCCGCTACCTGGAGGTCATCGCCGGCGAGGTCGGTCGTCAACGCACCGCGATGACCGCCCGTGGCTACGACCCCCGCTGGCTGTGGCAGCTGCGGCCGCTCGCCGCCGGGCTCGGAACGTTGTTCATCCGCTCGTACGAACGGGGCGAGCGCGTGCACTCGGCGATGCGGGCCCGCGGGTTCACCGGCCACATGCCCCGCACCGTCGTCGAGCGCGACGCGGTGCGCGCCGACTGGCTGCTCGCGCTGGCCCTCCCGCTGACCGCCGTGGTGGTACGCGTCGCCACCTCGCTCACCGGCGTATCCGAGGCGCTCAGATGAGCCAGACGCCGCCGCCCGCACTCGAGTTGGCCGACGTGCACTTCCGCTATCCGGACGGCACACCGGCCCTCGCCGGCATCGATCTGCGCGTCGAGGCCGGTGAGCGTGTCGCCCTGGTCGGCCCGAACGGCGCCGGCAAGACCACCATCGCGCTCCACACCAACGGGCTGCTGCGCACCGAGGCCGGCGAGGTACGGGTCTCTGGTATCACCCTCCGCCCCGAGACGCTGCGTGAGATCCGCCAGCGGGTCGGCTTCGTCTTCCAGGACGCCGAGGACCAGCTGTTCATGCCGACGGTCGGCGAGGACGTCGCCTTCGGTCCTGCCAACCACGGACTGCGTGGTGCCGAGCTCGAGGCCCGGGTCGAGGCGGCGCTGGCCACCCTCGAGGTCGGCCACCTCGCCGACCGGGCACCCCACCACCTCTCCGGCGGCGAGCGTCGGCGGGTGGCCATCGCGACCGTGTTGGCGCTGCGCCCCGACGTCCTCGTCCTCGATGAGCCGAGCGCCGGGTTGGACCCGGCCAGCCGCCGCGAGCTGATCACGACGCTCGCCGGCCTCGACGTCGCCCAGCTCCTCGTCACCCACGATCTACCGATGGTCCGCGAGCTGTGCCCGCGCACCGTGCTCGTCGATGGAGGCCGCGTGGTCACAGACGGTGCGACGTCTGAGATCCTGGCCGATGAGGAGCTGCTCGCCGCCCACCGACTCGAGCTGCCGTACGGCCTGCCCGGGCGTGCCTGATGCGACGACGGCGCAGCCGGCCGTGCGGCCGTAGTCCCGGCCACCGGGCGCAGTACGATCACGGGGCGAAGGTCGTTCCTGAGTCCTCCGTTCGTGTCCGTCGCACCCCCATACGTGTGCAGCACCGGCACCGCCAGCAGCACGTATGGGACCACCGCTCTTGGACGCCGCCGAGCCTCCGGACCCGATCCGAGAGGCATGCATGCGCATCCTGGAGATCGCACCCCCCTGGTTCACCGTCCCACCGACCGGCTACGGCGGTATCGAGCAGGTGGTCGCTCAACTCACCGACGGCCTGGTCGACGCCGGCCACGAGGTCACCCTGCTCGCCAGCGGAGGCTCCACCTCGAAGGCGACGGTCCAGACCGTGTTCGACGTACCACCGAGCGCCGCGCTCGGGTCGACCTGTCATGAGCTGATCCACGTCGTCGCTGGCTACCACCGCCGCGACGCGTTCGACGTCATCCACGACCACTCGGGGTTCACCGGGGCTGCTTTCGGGGCGCTGTTGGACGGCCCTCCGGTCGTGCACACCCTGCACGGTCCCTGGGTGGAGGAGGTCGCGACCTTCCACCGCTCGATCGGTGACGCGCTCCACCGGGTCGCGATCAGCGAGGACCAGCGCTCCCGCGCACCCACGGGCGTGCAGGTCGAGCACATGGTCCACAACGGGATCAGCCTCACCGAACACCCCCTCCGCGCGGAGGCCGACCCCGACCGCCACCTCGCCTTCGTCGGACGGGTCAACGCGGAGAAGGGTCCCGAGGTCGCGGTACGTGTCGCACGGATCCTGGGCCGGCACCTGAAGATGGCCGTGAAGATCAACGAGCCGGCGGAGCAGGTCTACTGGGACGAGCACGTCGCCCCGCTGCTCGACGGTGCGGACGTCGAGGTGGTGCGCAACGGCACCAAGCAGGACGCGATCGACATCATGTCCGGTGCGGAGGCGACCCTGTTCCCGATCGCCTGGCCCGAGCCCTTCGGCCTGGTGATGGTGGAGTCCATGGCCGTGGGGACACCGGTCATCGCCTACGCCATGGGCGCGAGCATGGAGGTCATCGACTCGGGTCGGACCGGTGTGCTCGTGCCGCCCGACGATCTCGATGCGTTCGTCGCAGCTGTCCAGACGGCGGGCAGCCTTGCTCGGGCTGCGTGCCGGGCGCACGTCGTCGAGCGCTTCTCGAGCGCGGCGATGGTCGCCGGCTACGAGGCGGTGTTCGCCGCGGTCACCGAGCAGCAGCGCTCGCCCCGGACGATCGATCGCACCCCCAAGCTGCTGCGTCGGCCCCCGATCGAGTGGGGTCGTCGACAGGACGACCGTCGCCCGGTCGCCATCGGTGGGCTCTCGCACCGCACTGCCGACGTGCATGACGCCACCCCGGCCTGATGGTGGCAGCGGTGCAGTCCGTCGGACCACAGGGCGAGGTCACCTGCGTCTCCGGACGGACGTTCTGCCTGTCGACCGCCAGCGGACAGATCCGGCCCGGCCCCTACGGTGACGGTGTGTTCGTGGCGGACACCCGGATGCTGAGCGCGCTCGTGTTGACCTTGAACGGCGAGGAGCCGCACGCGCTCGGCGGCTACCCCCGTGGTCCCGGGGCTGCCCGATTCAGCGCCTGCGCCCACCTCGGCGAGGGTCCAGATCCGACGCTGCTCATCGAGCGCCGCCGATCCGTCACCGAGACCTGGCAGGAGCAGATCCGGGTCACCAACCACCGCGTGGACCCGGCCGAGGTTCGGATCGGGATCGAGGCTGCTGCCGACTTCGCCTACATCTTCGACGTCAAGCACGGACGGCACCCCTCCGCCTCGCCGGGACGACTGGTCACCGGCGGCGTGCGCTTCGACAGCAGTGACGGGACGGAGACGGCACTGCTCCGCCTGGCCCCGATGCCCGACCGATACGTCGACGGGAGCCTCGGTTGGGACGTGTCACTCCCCGCGCAGGGGTCCTGGCAGCTGGAGATGGCCCTGGAGACCCGATCCTCGTCGACCCACGACGAGGTCGCCGCGATGGCTGCGCTCCCCCCGCCGGGACGCAGTGGCGTGGCACCCCTGGCTCGCCCCCGCGTCACCTGCAGCGACGCCCGTTTCCAACTGCTGATCGAACGGTCCGTCGTGGATCTCGACTCGCTGCTGGTCCGTGACGACGGTGACCGGTACTTCGCCGCCGGGACACCCTGGTTCCTCACGCTGTTCGGTCGCGATTCGCTGTGGAGCGCGATGATGGCCCTGCCGCTCGGTGTCGAGGTGGCCGGTGAGACCCTGCGGTTGCTCGCCCGGCACCAAGGGGTGCGTCACGATGCGGTCACCGAGGAGGCGCCGGGCAAGATCCTCCACGAGGTCCGCTACGGGCCCCAGGTCGATCGCGGCGACCTCCCGCCGTGGTACTACGGCACGATCGACGCCACGCCGTTGTTCGTGATCGCCCTCGAGCGGGCGTGGAGGTGGGGCCTCGACGAGGGCTCGGTGACGGCGCTGCTACCCAACCTCGAGCGGGCGCTGGCCTGGATGCGGGACGACGGGGACCCCGACGGTACGGGGTTCCTGCGCTACGCCGCGGTCGGTGAGCGTCGCCTGGCGAACCAGGGGTGGAAGGACTCCGACGACGGCATCTGCTTCGCGGACGGGTCCCTGGCCGACCCGCCGATCGCGCTATGCGAGGTGCAGGGCTACGCCTATCGGGCTGCGGTCGGCGGTGCCGCGATGCTCGATGCTCACGGCTCGCCGGGCGGGACGGAGTGGCACGCCTGGGCTGCTCGCCTCCGGGACCGCTTCCAGGCCGCGTTCTGGGTCGATGACGGCGACGGTGGCTTCCCCGCGCTAGCGCTGGACGGCGCGGGCCGACAGGTCGACGCGGTCACCTCCAACGCCGCTCATCTCCTCGGCACCGGGATCCTGGAACCGGCGCAGGAGGCGCGGGTCGCCGCCCGACTCGCGGCGCCGGACATGGACTCCGGCTGGGGGTTGCGGACGCTCAGCAGCGACTCGCCCCGGTTCAACCCGCTTTCCTACCACGGCGGGTCCGTGTGGCCGCACGACACCGCCATCGCGATCGACGGACTCTCCCAGGTCGGGGCCGGGAGGACGGCCAGCCATCTGCTGCACGGTTTGATCGCCGCCGGCGATCACCTCGGCTACCGACTCCCGGAGTTGTTCGGCGGGGAGCAGCGCACCGACGGCTCGCATCCTCTGTCCTATCCGAGCGCCTGCAGCCCACAGGCATGGTCGGCGGGCGCGGCGCTCCTGGCGCTCCGCGCCGTCCTCGGCATCGAACCGGACGTGCCGGCTGGGGTCGTCCGCCTACGCCCGATGGACCCGGCCCCGTTCGCCCGGTTGACCGTCGAGGGCATACCGCTGGCCGGGGGCAGGCTCAGCCTCGACCTCGAGGACGGTGCGCTCCGGGTGTTGGAGTCGCCCTCCGACATCGAGGTGGTCGTCCATCCGGCACGACCGAGAGAGACCGACTTGCGTCTACCGCGGTAGGAGGTGTCTGCTGTGGGTGTTGGTCCTCTCCGCCGACGTGGCCCCGTCCGCTTCGCTTCCCTCTCCCGGACGGGGCCATCGTCGTGCCCGTCGGCTGGAAGCCCCCGGGAGGGACGTAGCCCGAGCCGGTCGTGGTCGTGCGTTGACCGGACATGCATCCCGCTGATGTCGTAGGCCTCCTAGCCGGCGTCCGGCGGCCCTCCCGGGCGATCGACGGGAGTCGCCCACGCCGCGGAACGCGATGGTCACAGACAGTAGTTCTATGAACACGTACAGTTATGGACCGTGCACGATCGGTGTGGGGTTCGGCCGTCGGCCGGACGCCGACAGGGATGGACGAACAGGAGTACGGATGCGACGGATCACGCTGGGGCTGGCAACGCTGGTGGCAACGATGGCGGTGGCCGGGGTCGCGGTCGCGGCGACCACTACCACGGTCACCGAGGACGACCTGGGGGTCACCTGGGGGTTCGTGACGGAGAGCGGCGCGGGTGGAGACGGAGCGATCGTCCACGGCCCGGACGAGCCGCCGATCGGGACCGGCAGCGCTGAGTTTGCGGTGTCCGACCCGGCCGACGGGCTGGCGCTGAGCGGCGCGGTGTTCGACGGGGCGGTGGCACTGGCCGACGTCGACGCGTGGAGCTACGGCACCTACCGGCAGACCGGCGGCGATGCGGAAGCGATCAGCCTGCAACTCAACATCGACTACGACGCCACCGACACCGAGGACGGTTGGCAGGGCCGGCTCGCCTTCGAGCCGTACTACGCCGCCGCGGTGGAGACGGGCGTCTGGCAGACGTGGGACGTGCTCACCCAGCGCGGCTGGTGGGCGACCGGGAGCCCCGGGAACAGCGAGTGCCCGATCGACGATCCCTGCACCTGGGACGAGGTCGTCGGCGCCTTCCCGGATGCGGTCATCCGCGCCGAGCAGGCACTGGACGGGGCACCGGCGCTGGTGAACTTCAAGGCCGGCTCCGGCTGGAGCGACTTCGTCGGCAACGTCGACGGCTTCACGGTCACCGTGGCAGGCGAGACCACCGAGGTGAACTTCCAGCTGACAGCGACCGTCGCGACCGACAAGGACGCCTGCAAGGACGGTGGCTGGCAGACGCTCGTCGACGAGGACGGGGATGGCTTCCGCAACCAGGGCGAGTGTGTCAGCACGGTCGCCTCGGAGGGCAAGAGCGGCGGGCAGGGCGAGGCCAAGGGTCGTGGCAAGAACCGCTGACCGAACCCCGACACGGCTCCTCGCACGGCCCGGCGTATCGCCGGGCCGTGCGCTCGTCATGGGCGGCGGAAGGCCATCGTCCTAGGCTTGCGGCAGGGAGTAGATGTGTCCAAGACGCGACCTACGGGAGCACGGCGAACCGTGATCGATCACGTGCAGGGGCTTCGCGAGGAGATCGACCGGATCCGTGCCGTGGTCGACGACCTCGACGCGCCGGTGCCATCCTGTCCTGACTGGCGGGTGCGGGATCTGCTCCACCACCTCGGGAGCGTCTACCGGACGTTCCGTCGCGTCGCAGAGGAAGGCTGGATGGAGCGGCCACCGGCACCGGCCAGCGAGGACCGCCCGCAAGCCGACGACGATGGCATCGTGGCGTGGACCGACCAGCAGGCCGAACTGCTGGTGCGTGCGCTGGAACGGCTCGACCCGTCGGCGCCGCGATGGAACTTCTCACCCGGCCCACAGGTCGGCGCGTTCATCCCGCGACGTATGCATCACGAGAGCGTCCTGCACCGCCGGGACCTCGAGGGGGCATCCGGACGGACGGGCAGGATCGACGAGCCGGTCGCGATCGATGGCGTCCTCGAGTACCTCCAGGTCTACCTGCCGCGCTCGGGAAGGTGGGAGGGCGAGGCGGGGGTGTTCCACACGGATGTCACGGACGGTCCGACCTTCGAACTCGAGCTCGCCCGCGACCGGCTCCCGGTCGTGCACGCGACCCCCGGACAGCAGCCGGATGCGGTCGTCGCCGGGGACGCGGAGTCCCTCCTGCTCGCGTGGTGGGACCGCACACCCCTGACGAGCGTCCTCCAGGACGGCGACCCGGACTGGGTGCAGGAGGTCCGCAGGTTCGCCCGCACGTGAGCGGGAGCCGGTGGCTGCTGCGGGCGATGGGCCGTCGGGAGCCCCTCACCTCCGGACGTGTCCACGTCCCCGGCCTGGACGGCGAGGTGCTGATCCGCAGGGACCTCCACGGGGTGCCACATATCGATGCCACCACCTCGGCTGATGCGGGGTTCGCCCTCGGTTTCTGCCTCGGCCAGGACCGCACCTTCCAGCTCGAGATGATCCTCCGTCTGGTGCGAGGCACCACCGCCGAGCTGCTCGGTGAGGCCCTCGTGCCGGTCGATCGCTTGGCGCGGCGGATCGACTTCCGGGCGGCGGCTGGCGTGCAGCTGGCTGCCAGCCGGCCGGAGACCCGGTCGTGGATCGAGGGGCACGTGCACGGGATCAACGCCGGTGCACGGTCCGGGCGCGGGCGCCGTCCGCACGAGCTCGCCATGCTCAGACGGGACGTCACGCCGTGGGAGACCGAGGACCTCGTCGGTGCCCTGGCCATGACCGCGTTCCTCCTTCCGGCCAACTGGGACGTCGAGTTCGCGCGGCTCCAGATGCTCCTGATCGATGGGCCGGACGCGGTCCGCGACCTCGATATCGGCTACCCGGCCGGCGGCCCGGTCACCGCCGACCCTGGCGGTGCCGGCGCGGCGCTCATCGACCGGCTCGGCGCCGATCTCGCGGACTTCGCCGAGGTGGCCCGCAGCAGCGGGGGCTCCAACGCTTGGGCGGTGGCGGGCTCTCGGACGGCGACGGGTCGTCCGCTGTTGGCCAACGATCCGCACCTGCCGCCGACGATCCCCCCACACCTCTACCTCGCCCACGTGCGAACGCCAACGTGGGAGACGACGGGGGCGTTCTGGGTCGGCCGGGGTCTGTGCATGACCGGCCAGAACGCACACGCGGCCTGGGGTCTGACCGCCGGCTACGTCGACAACACCGACCTGGTGATGGAGGAGCTCGACGGCGACCGGGTGCGCACCGCCGACGGATGGCTGCCCTGCGAGCGCCGGAGCGAGCGGATCGAGGTCCGTGGCGGCGACCCGGTGGTGGAGGAGGTGCTCGGCACCCCGAACGGGCCGATCATCAGCCCGGCACTCGTCGAGGCGCCGGTGGCACTCTCCCTTCGGGCCACGTGGCGCGCCGCCCACCCCCTCGACGTCCTGCTGGTGCATCGGGAGCCGGATCTCGAGGGGTTCCGGGAGCTGGCCGCGGGCTGGTCCGGCATCTCGGCCAACATCGTCTGGGCTGAGCGCTCGGGCCGGATCGCGTGGCAGCTGATCGGCCGCCCACCGGTGCGCCGCGGCGGTGCCGGCACCGTGCCCGCCCGTGGCTGCGACCGCGATGACGGCTGGGACGGGTTGCTGCCATTCGACCGGATGCCGTGGGCGGAGTCGCCGTCCGCCGGGTTCCTCGTCTCCGCCAACAACCCGCCCACCCCGACCGCGCCCGAGGCGGTCGGGCGCGACTGGCTCGATGTCTACCGCGCGAGGCGGCTCGAGGAGGTCGTTTCCGGACGCTCCGATTGGACCGTTGCGGCCGCCGCGTTCGCCCAGCTCGACGTGCGATCAGGGCTGTGGGATGACCTCGCCGAGGTGGCGCTCGCGGCACCGGTCAGCGACCCCGACGGGCGGCAGGCGGTCGCGCTGCTGGCCACCTGGGACGGCGCGGTCACCGGAGACTCGGCCGCGGCGAGCGTGTTCGAGCTGTTCGTGGCGGGCCTCTACCGACAGGTCGTGCAGGCGCGGGCGCCCGGCAGCGCGTCATGGGCGCTCGGCCGGGGTCCGTCGCCCTTCACCCCGCGCAACCTCTTCTGGAAGCGACGCGGGAGCCTGCTGGTCCGGCTGCTCCGGGAGCGCCCCGACGGCTGGTTCGATCGCCCGTGGGACGAGGTCGTTGCCGAGGCACTCTCCGCAGCCGTCCGCGACCTCCGCCACCTCGCCGACGACCCTGCCGCCTGGCGGTGGGGACGCATCCGACCCTTGGTCCTGGTCCATCCGCTCGGGCGCAGGGCGCCGTTCGGCCGCCTGTTCAACCTGGGCCCGTTCCCCGCCGGCGGGGACCACGACACCCCCTCCCAGCACGGCGTCGACCTCACCGACCCGACCCAGCCCGCCAGCGTGCATCCGGCGCTGAGGGCGGTGCTGGATCCGGGCGACCCAGAGGCCAGCCGCTTCGCGCTGCCGGGCGGACAGTCGGGCAACCCCCTGTCCCGTCACTACGACGACCAGCTGGGCGCCTACTCGAGCGGCCGCGGGATCGGGGTCGCCTGGACCGCCGCCGCGATCGCCGCCACCACCCGGCGGACGTTGCGCCTGAGCCCCGGAGAGGAGCCCGAACGCCTCTGGTCCACCCGGCGCGCCCGGTGGCAGCATTGGCGTAGCGGGGCAGCGTGAGCGAGAGGTCACGAGATGGGTCGCGACATCCGGCATCGCCTGGTCACCGTGGCGCTGGGTGCGGTGGGTGCCGTGGCTGCGTTCGTCCCGGTCGTGATCCTCACGCTCAACCTCCACATCTCCCTGGGGGTCGAGGATGGCTACATGGCCAGTCCCGCCCAGGTGTTCGAACGCTCCCCGTTGCTGCTGGGTGTGGACGTCCTGCTGGCCATCGGTGTTCCGCTCCTCGCGGTCGCCCTCATCGTGTGGTTGCGGCACGGGCGGGACGATCCGCGCTAGGCATGGCCGGCCAGCGCGCTGCGGGTGAGCCTCGACGACGCGCTGTGTGCCCTCGACCGAGCATGGGCCGTATCGCTGGCGTCGCAGGCGCTGGAGGACGGTTCCGTCTCCCTGCACGAGCTCTACGACCTCCTCGCCGGGATCCTCGTCGACCTCGGATCGGCGTGGCAGTCCGGCACCGCCGAGGTCTGGCAGGAACATGCCGTCACGGGGATCGTGCGCACCATCGTCGAGGCCTGCATCCACGAGGTCGAGGCGGCTGCGCCCGTCGAGCGACCCGCGACGGTCGTCCTCGCCGCGCCGAGTGACGAGTACCACGACCTCGGCCTTCGGATGCTCGCCGATCGCTTCACGCTCGCCGGTTGGCGCGCCCACTTCCTCGGTGCCAACGTGCCCCTCGCGCAGGTGCGGTGGGCCGTGCAGGAGCTCTCGGCCGACGCCGTCGCTCATGATCCAGGCGTTCGTCCTCGTAGCGGTCGCGCTCGGGATCGCCAG
>JBBDSW010000168.1:0-8455 GCA_040904745.1 Nitriliruptoraceae bacterium | reverse complement strand
CGTCGCTCATGATCCAGGCGTTCGTCCTCGTAGCGGTCGCGCTCGGGATCGCCAGCACGCTCGCGATCAGTGCGGTCCAGAAGACCCGCCAGATCGGCATCCTGAAGGCGATGGGCATGACCGATGCCGCGGCTGGACGGATCTTCCTCCTCCAGGCAGCGATCCTCGGGGTGGCCGGCGTGGCCGCTGGCATCCTGCTCGGCTACCTCCTCATCCTGGGGTTCTCGTTCGCCCCGGTCGACTTCAGCGTCCGCCCGAGTGCGACGTTGATCGGGGTGTCGGCATCGATCGGGATCACGGTGGCCATGCTGTCCTCCATCATCCCGTCACGCACGACGTCCCGGGTGGACCCGATCGAGGTGATCCAGGGTGGCTGACCTCCTCACCGCGGACGACCTGTCGAAGGTCTATGGCCAGGGCGAGACGGCCACCCGGGCGCTGTCGTCGGTCTCGTTCGGGGTCGTCGAGGGTGAGTTCGCCAGCATCGTCGGCCAGTCCGGGTCCGGGAAGTCGACCCTGCTCAACCTGCTCGGCCTGCTCGACACCCCCGACCAGCGGCCGGG
The DNA here is from genome assembly GCA_040904745.1 of Nitriliruptoraceae bacterium. Lineage (GTDB taxonomy): Bacteria > Actinomycetota > Nitriliruptoria > Nitriliruptorales > Nitriliruptoraceae > T1Sed10-7. The sequence goes on along the minus strand of JBBDSW010000168.1, from coordinate 7,892 downwards.
TCGTCCTCGCCGGGACCGACACCACCGGCCTCGGTCGCAAGCAACTGGCCCGCCTGCGTGGTGACCTGATCGGGTTCGTCTACCAGTTCCATCACCTGCTGCCCGAGTTCACCGTCGCCGAGAACATGCTGATGCCCCTGCGGATCGCCGGCCAACGGATCGCAGGAGAGCAGCGCGATCGGGTCGGTGAACTCCTCGATCTGCTCGACCTCCCTGGGCTGGACGACAAGAACGCCAACCAACTCTCCGGCGGGCAGAAGCAGCGGGTCGCGATCGGCCGGGCAGTGATGGCGCGTCCGCGGCTGATCCTGGCCGACGAGCCGACCGGCAACCTGGATACGACCAACACCGACGCCGTCTATGAGCTGTTCCGCGACATCAACCGTGAGCTCGGCACGGCGTTCCTCGTGGTCACCCACGACCGGGCCGTCGCGGAGCGGACCGACCGGATCCTCGAGGTGTTGGACGGCGAGCTGGTCCAGGACGTCCGCGACGACTACCGCTGAGGCTGTTGGCCACCGAGCTGCAGGACGCGGGCCATCGCGTGGACCAGGCCGGGCGTATCCTCGCTCCCCACCTTCGACCGGAGTTCATCGTGCCACTTCCCGACGCCGCCAGAGAGCTCGCTTCCGGAGCCAACTTCGCCACGCTGACCACCTTGCTGCCGGACGGCCACCCGGCGACGCAGGTCATGTGGATCGACACCGATGGCGACCACCTCATCGTCAACACCGAGGTCGATCGCAAGAAGTACCGCAACATCCAGGCCGACCCGCGGGTCACGGTGTGTATCTGGGAGGCCGGGAACCCCTACACCTACGCCGAGGTGCGGGGAACGGTCGTGCAGGAGGTCGGCGGTCAGCGCGCCCGTGAGCACATCGACGAGTGTTCGGAGCGTTACGTCGGACGGCCCTACGACCCGGACACGATCGGCAGCGAACGGGTGATGCTCTTCATCGCGCCGCGCGATTGAGGCCCGCTCAGGAGGGAGCGCGCTCCCGATCGATGTGCACCCGCTCGCCTCGGATCCAGGTGCTCGCCGCTCGCCAGTCCTCGTCGAGCCAGACGAGGTCGGCAGGGGCGCCCGGGGCCAGGCGACCGAGGTCGTGGCGTCCGACGGCTTCGGCGGGGACCCTCGTCGCCGCCGTCAGCGCCGTCGCGGGGTCGACGCCCGCTGAGATCGTGTTGCCGACCGCCTCGTCGAGCCGCAGGACGGAGCCGGCGAGCGTGCCGTCATCGAGCACGGGTGGCACGCCAGCGCCGACCGTCGTCCGCTGGCCGCCGAGGTCGTAGGTACCGGGCGGCATCCCGAACGCCGAGATCGCGTCCGTGACCAGTGCGACCCTGCCCGCCGCTGCGGCGAAGGTGGCACGCACCGCCGTCGGTGCGACGTGGAAGAGGTCGACGATCAACCCGAGGGTGAGCCGGGGATCGGCCAGCCCCGCCCCGACGACGCCCGGGTCGCGGTGGTGCAGGGGGCGCTGGGCGTTGAAGAGGTGCGTGACGAGGCTCGCGCCGGCGTCGGCCGCCGCCAGCACCTGCTGATCGGTGGCATCGCTGTGTCCGATGGCGACCCGCACCCCGGCGTCGATGAGTTCCCTGATGGCGGTCAACGCGCCCAGTCGTTCAGGGGCCAGGGTGAGGTAGGCCATCGTCCCGTCGGCGGCTGACAGCAGCGCCTCGATGCCCGCGGGGGACGGGTCGATCAGGAGCCCCTCGCGGTGGGCCCCGTGCCGTCCCGCCGCGAGGAACGGCCCCTCGCAGTGCAGCCCGATGCTCCGCGCTCCGCCGCTCTCATCCAGCTCGGGGCGGATCTCCCGGTACCGGATCATCGACGCCGCGAGCTCCTCGATGGGCGCCGTGATGATCGTCGGCACGAACGCGGTCACGCCGGTCTCTGGTAGGCGGCTCGCCACCTCGTGCCAGCCCGCGGCGTCGGTGTCGGCGAAGTCGTAGCCCCAACCGCCGTTGATCTGGATGTCGATCAGGCCAGGGGCCAGCACTCCACGGGAGAGGGCGAGGGTCGCCTCCGTCGGTGGTTGCCCGTGCCCACAGGCGACGATCACGCCGCCGTCGAGCTGCACCCATCCGGGACCGACCAACTCGTCGGCGAGCAGGATCCGTGGGGCGGTGAGGAGGTCCACGGACTGTGCTCCGATCGGTGGCGTCCTGCCGACGATAGGCCGCCGGCTCCTGCCCGACACACCGATCACCCCTCAGGCGGCCGGTCCCGGTTCCTGTTCCAGCAGCCACTGCTCGAAGGTGCGGTTGCACAGCACGGAGGGGGAGCGCTGCTCACGGAGCAGGTCGATCGCCGACCCCGGTGCCATGCCGGACAGCACGAGCGCCAGGCCCCCGACGAGCCCGGAGCGGTTGAGCCCGGCCTGGCAGTGGACCAGCGTCTTCGCCTCGCGAACGGCATCGAGGGTGAAGCGAGCCGCCTGGTAGATGTCCTCGCCGTCACCGAGTGGCTCGCTCGAGTCGAGCAGGGGCACCTCGATGCGTTCGGTGTCCGGGCCGAGCACGTAGCGCTCCCACGGGTAGAGCGACACCACGTAGCGGAAGTCGTGGGGGAGTGCCACGCCGTCACGGCAGCCCCCGGTCCACAGGTTCCCCGTGATGTGCGAGACGAGTGGCACGGAGAAGGAGGCGCCACCATGCACCGCGAAACCTTCGATGTGGTGGCTGTCCAGATCGGTGGCGAGGTCGTCGAGCTCTCCCACGGGGGTCTCCTGACGGGTCGAGTACACAGGGTGCCCGCTTCGCTGCCGGGTCGCCGGCCGGTCGCCGCGAGTGTGTCTGCCTGAGCGCACGGATGGGGCCCGAGTGGTCCAGGCGGATCGTGAGCTGCCGATACGTCGAGTACCTCGAGGATCCCCCCGGTGCGTGGCACCGGAGGCCAAGGGGCATCCATGTTCGGCCATGACGGCGTGGCAACCTCGTCACCGCATGCCGGCGGAGACCTCGACCGTGCCCTGAGCGCGCTGCCCGACGAGATGGATCTGTCGCGCCTGGAGACCGGGTTTCTCGGTTCCGACGACGAGTGGCGGCAGCTGATCGAGACGTTGCCGCAGATCGTCTGGGTCACGCGGCCGGACGGGTGGCACATCCACTTCAACCAGCAGTGGATGGACTTCACCGGGCTGACGTTGGAGGAGAGTCTGGGCCACGGTTGGAACCCGCCGTTCCACCCCGAGGACCGGCCACGGGCACGGGCACTCTGGCAGCAGGCCACCTCGACCGGCGAGCCCTACGAGATCGAGTACCGGCTACGTCGCTTCGACGGGGTCTACCACTGGATGCTCGGCCGTACGATGCCGCTGCGTGACGCCTCCGGTGCGATCGTGAAGTGGTTCGGGACCTGCACGGACATCGAGGAGTTGAAGCAGGCCCAGGCAGCACTCGAGCAGAGCCGGTCGTTGCACCGGCTGGCGGGCTCGATGGCCAAGCTCGGTGGGTGGTCCCTCGATGTCGCAGACGAGCACATGGTGTGGTCGGAGGAGATCTACGAGATCATCGAAGCGCCTGACGACGCGGAGCCCGGGCTCGAGGGGTCGATCGGGCTCTACCTCCCGGCATACCAGCCACGGCTACGCGCAGCGGTCGAGGCCTGCGCCACCTCCGGTTCCCCGTTCGATCTGGAGCTCGCGCTGGAGACCTACCGCGGGCGGCGCCTGTGGGTACGAGTCATCGGCGAGGCCCACGCTGGCCCGGACGGCGAGGTGGCACAGGTCACCGGAGCCCTTCAGGACATCACCGCGTTCAAGGAGACCAGCCATCGGAACCAGGTCCTGGCTGAACGACTCACCACGACCCTCGAGAGCATCACCGACGCGTTCTACACCCTCGACCGGGAGTGGCGGTTCACGTACATGAACGGGCATGCGACCGAACTGCTCCAGCGCGATCGCGAGGAACTGCTCGGTCGAACATTCTGGGACGAGTTCGCCCCGGCACTCGGTACGGAGCTCGAGGTGGTCTATCGCCGGGCGATGGCCGAGGGCGCCACGTTCGTGCTCGAGGCGTACCACTACCACCCGCTGGGCACCTGGTTCCAGGTCACCGTCTACCCATCGGAACAGGGGTTGGCGGTCTACTTCCGTGACGTCTCCACCCAGCACCGGGACCGCCGGGCACTGCAGGAGCGGGTCAAGGAGCTCCGAGCACTGGCCGCGATCAGCGGCGGCGCACACGGGTCCACGGATCCGCGCGAGCTGTGCGATCTGACGGCCAACTCGCTGGTCGCCGCGATGCGGCGTCCGGACCAGGTCTCGGCGGAGGTCGTCCTCGGCGAGGTCGGATGCCGGGCCGGGCGGATCCACTCGTCCGGCACACGTGTGGCAGTACCGATCCTGATCGAGGATGAGGAGCACGGGTCGGTGGTGGTCGGCGACGTGAGTGGGGATGCCTTCCTCCCGGAGGAGCGCTCCCTCGTGCGGTCCGTGGCGGAGAGCCTCGGCCTGTGGCTCGGTCGTCATCGGGCGGACGTGGCGCTGCAGCAGGTCAACGAGGAGCTGCAGGCCGCCAACGCCCAGCTCGAGGAGGCAGCGCAGCTCAAGGACGACCTGCTGTCGATGGCCAGCCACGAGCTCCGGACCCCGTTGACGCCGATCCTCGGGTTCCTCGAGATCCTCGCAACTCACGGAGAGAACCTCTCGAACGAGCAACAGCAGATGGTCCAGAGCATGGGGAGCAACGCGCGGCGGATGCTGCGCCTGGTCGATGACCTGCTGGTCGTCAGTCGCGCCGCGGCCGACGTCCTGGTCAGCCGTCCGGAGCCTGTCGATGCGCAGCAGGTGCTGGGGCCGGTGCTCGAGGAGCTCGGCGATCGACTGCCCGACGTCGAGCTCTCCGTGGAAGGCTGCCGACCCTACGTCGACCCGCAGCACCTCCAGCAGATCGTGCTCAACCTCCTGACCAACACGAGCAAGTACGGCGCAGCACCGTTCGCGGTCACGGCGGTCCCTGGCCGCGATGGCTGTGTCGTGCTCGAGGTGGCGGATCGAGGTCCCGGAGTCCCACCGGCCTTCCAGGAGCGCCTGTGGGGGCGGTTCGTCCAGAAGGACCGGGGGGACACCCGTACCGCGACCGGAGCCGGCCTCGGGCTCAGCATCGTGCGGCTCCTGACGGAGGCGAACGGCGGCACGGTGGGCTACCGGGACGCCTCACCCACCGGAGCGGTGTTCACCGTGGCCTTGCCTGGCACGTCCGTCTGATCCGCGGGTCCGTTCGCGGATGCGGAGGACGACCGCCCTCGGGCAGCTCGTGGTGCTCTGACGGTAGCCCTAGACCGCGTTCGTTTGCTCCGGCAAGCGTCGGCCCGTATGGTGGGGGTTTCTGGCATGGATAGACCCCGCCCCCTTCGGCGCCGGGCCAGCCCTGAACGCGAGGGCCCAGGACGGTGTCCGCACCGGCGGCGGTGGCGTACGGGATCCCTGCCTCCCTCCTGTTCCCGATACTCAGTGGATCGACTCATGTCACAGTTGCGTGTCCGCGGACTGACCAAGGTGTTCGGTTCGCACCCTCGTCGTGGCGTCGAGCTCATGGAGGAGGGTTACTCACGCGCCGAGATCCTCGAGCGCTCCGGCCAGTTGCTCGCGGTCGCCGATGTCGATCTCGACATCGAGCAGGGCGAGCTGTTCGTCATCATGGGCCTGTCCGGGTCGGGCAAGTCGACGGTCATCCGGATGCTCAACCGCCTCATCGAGCCGACCGCGGGAACCGTGGAGATCGACGGTGAGAGCATCGAGAAGCTGAGTCACGCGGAGCTCCGCTCCGTCCGACAGCGCAAGCTCTCCATGGTCTTCCAGCACTTCGCGCTGTTCCCGCACCGCACGGTCGGGGAGAACGCCGCCTACGGGCTCAAGGTGCAGGGTGTCCCCCAGGATGAGCGCCGTGAGCGCGCCATCCGCGCCCTGGACACCGTCGGTTTGGGCGACCGCGTGGACGCATACCCGTCCGAGATGTCCGGCGGCATGCAGCAGCGTGTCGGCTTGGCCCGCGGTCTCGCGACGGAGGCCGACATCCTCCTGATGGACGAACCGTTCAGTGCGCTCGACCCCTTGATCCGCCGTGACATGCAGGACCTGCTGGTCGAGCTCCAGGACGATCTGGATCGCACGATCGTCTTCATCACCCACGACCTGAACGAGGCCATGCGGCTCGGTGACCGGATCTGCGTGCTGAAGGACGGCCGCGTCGTGCAGGTCGGGACCGGACCGGAGATCATCGACAACCCGGCCAACCAGTACGTCGCCGACTTCGTCGCCGACGTCGACCGGTCACGCGTGCTCACCGCGGAGCAGGCGATGCGTGCCCCGCGGCGCACGTTCAAGCCCGGTGATCCGCCACGCGAGGTGCTGAACTGGCTCGATGATCAGGAGTTCAACGGGGTCTACGTCCTCGACGACGACGGGCGCATCCTCGGTGTCGCACGCGACGACCGGCTGGCCGCGGGACTCCGCAACGGTGCCAGCACCGTGAAGGAAGTCCTGATCGAGGATTACGCCAGCGCCCAGCACGACACCTTCCTGTCGGACCTCGCGGGCCTCGCTGCTCAACACACCGTCCCCATCGCGGTGGTCGACGACACCGGCCACCTCCTCGGGGTCGTACCGCGGGCCCACCTCCTTGCGGCCCTGTCGAACGAGGAAGGTGTCGTCGATGCGTAACACGTTCCTGGCCCAGGAGGGCATCCCCGCGATCCCCATCGGTGAGGTCGCCGAGGCTGCGGTCGATTGGCTCACCACGACGCTCGGGTGGCTCTTCGGCGGGATCCGCGACGGGGTCGGTGCCATCGTCGACCTCGCAGAGTGGGGGCTGACCACCCCGTCCCCCTTGCTCATGACGGCTCTCTTCGTCGGGCTGGCGTTCGTCGCCACCCGCTCCTGGGGGCTACCGCTGTTCTCCGCGCTCGGGTTCCTGCTGATCCACAGCATGGGGCGGTTCCCCGAAGCGATGCAGACCCTGGCCCTGGTCCTCGTCGCCACGATCCTCGCGGTGGTGATCGGGATCCCCCTGGGGATCGTTGCCTCCCGTAGTGACCGCTTCAGCCAGGCGATCAAACCCATCCTCGACTTCATGCAGACGATGCCATCCTTCGTCTATCTGCTGTTGGCGGTGGTGCTCTTCCGCATCGGCCGCGTGCCAGGCGTGATGTCGGCCCTGATCTTCTCCATGCCGCCTGCCGTCCGACTGACCGAGCTCGGGATCCGCCAGGTCGACAGCGAGGTGGTCGAGGCGGCCGAAGCCTTCGGCGCCCGCCCCCGTGAGGTCCTGACCGGGGTGCAGCTGCCACTGGCGCGTGCCTCGATCCTGGCAGGTGTGAACCAGGTCATCATGCTGTCGCTGTCCATGGTGGTCATCGCGGGACTGGGCGGTGCGCCCGGCCTCGGTGCCACCGTCGTGCGCGCGGTCACCAGTATGAACATCGGCATGGGGATCGAAGGTGGCCTCGGAGTCGTGCTCCTGGCGATCTACCTCGACCGTGTCACAGCAGCGTTCGGTCGCGAAGGACGTGGCCGTCGCCGCGAGCAGGCAGCGAGCACCGACGAGAAGAGCTTCAGCGACGCGGACGAGGAAGACGGTCAGTCCGAAGACGCTCAGTCCAGCGAAGCGGCCGACGAGGGCAGCGAGTCCGTGAAGACCGCCTGACCCAACGACCCAGACTTCCAGACCATCCATCGCCGGTGGTGATCCCAGCGGCGATCGGTGAACCCGTTCCGGCGAACCCAGAGCCGGATCGAGAAACACGCTCCCAAGAGGAAGGTGAACCGTGAGGTTCCTACGTGACAACACTTCACGTTGGCGCACCACCACATTCGCTGGTGTGCTGAGCGCTGCGCTCGTCCTCACCGCCTGTGGCGGTGCCGACGATGACGTGGCCGACGAAG
>JBBDSW010000167.1:0-20411 GCA_040904745.1 Nitriliruptoraceae bacterium | reverse complement strand
GGTGGTTGTGGGACTCGATCTTGAACGCGACCGCGAGCCCGTCGCCGACGTCGACGACCCCGGCGTTCTCACCGGGACCGGCGATCACCCACGGTGCCTCGTGCGCGAGCCCGCGGAGGTGGATCTTCGACGACTTGTACGAGCAGTGCTCGGACCACATCACCGAGTACATCCCGAGCTCCGAGACCGTCGGCACGCGCCCGAGCATGGCAGCGATGCGGTCGTACTCGTCGCCACGGAGCCCCAGCTCATGGCCGAGCTCCCGCGCCCGCGACTCGCTCAGCGTCTCGGTGGGCGGGAACGGTGGGGACGAGGGTTCGGACACGGCACTACGCCTGGTCGGGGCGGGCACGGACAGCCGGAGATCGGCCGCGGCGAGCCTATGCGACCGGGCCGGGCTGCCGGCACGTGTCGGCAGCATGGGACCAACGGCCCTACCCGTGGGGCCGAGGTACCATGCGACCCCCGCATCCCCGGACGCGAGGTCCTCACGTGGACGCACTCAACACCCTGCGCGCCGTGCTCGTCGCGATCGCCGCCGTCGCCGCGACGTTGCTGGCCTTCCAGGGACAGTGGTTCCCGGCCGCGGTCCTCGGCGCCGGCATCGCCGCACACCTGGCGCTGTTCGCCTACCTGCGCGCCGACCGGCGACGCTCCGCCGAAGCCGACCCGTTCGAGCAGCTCCTCAGGAGCTAGGTTCGGCAGTCAGGTGTGATGGGATGTGGATAACACCTGGCTGTGAACCCGACCCCGTCGCCCGTATGGGTGGCGGGGTCGCGTCCGTCTCTCACGCCACCGGGACCGGGAGGCCTCGGCTGCCCACGCGTGGCGGGCTGGCTGGAACGGTTGCGGCCTCGGACGATCCGTGCCCACCAGCAGCAGGTGCTGGTTCGGTCTCACCGGATCTCGGCTCGCCGTTTGAAGTCTCCCCGCGTATCGAGGCGACCTGTTGCTGTTCGCGCAGGAGGCGTTGGCCTTCGGCGCGGATGTTCCGTGCGGCGTTCACGTCTCGGTCGAGGGTGAGGCCGCAGTTGGTGCAGTGGTAGACCCGTTGCCACAGTGCGAGCTTGGTTCTCGTCTCACACTGTGAGCAGGTCTGGGTGCTGGCGTAGTACCTGCCGACACGCGCCATGGTGGCACGGCCGTGTTCGGTCTTGTAGTCGAGCTGGCGGACCAGCTCACCCATCGACGCCTCGGCGACGCTTCGGCCGCTACGCAGCCCCTTGCGTCGGGACATACCGGCGACGTTGAGGTCCTCGACACAGACAACGTCGAACCCGCCGGCGAGCCGCCGGGACAGCTCGTGCAGGTACAGCTTGCGGGTCGCGGTGATCTTGCCGTGCAGCTTCGCACGGCGGCGGACCAGCTTGGCCCGGTTCTTCGAACCCTTCTCACAGCGTGCGATGGCGCGGTCGAGACGCTGCAGCCGTTCCAGGTGCCGCTCGAGCACGCGCGGGTTGGGAACGTGGCCGTGTTCGTCGGTCAGTCCCTCGATGGGTCGGTCGAGCGTGACCAGGTGCTGCAGGCCCAGATCGACACCGACCGCGCCGCCGTGGCGCTTGACCGGCTGACCGGGGTTGCGCAGCCGGGTCGAGCCGTCGAGCAGCCGCAGGCGGAACACCGCCTTCCACCGGCCGCCCTCGAGCTTGATGGTCAGGGCCTGCACGCGTCCACGGCCGTTCTCGCACAGCTTCCACACCTCGCGGACCGTGTCCGACTGGTGGGTGTGGATCCAGGCGAGCTCGGAGCGGCGGTCACGTCCGGGCTGCTGTTCGGACCGGGGTCGGGTGTGGCGCCGTTCCCACGTGCCCTCACCCGCACGCCGGGGGAGCATGAGCCGGACGTGTTCGCGGGTGTCGGGGTTGATCCAGTGGCGGTGGTCGATCCCGTCGGCCAGCTCCACGAAGGTGATGGCCTGCTTCGAGTGGCGGTTCTTGAACCGTGGGAACCCGACGTGTCGGCCGCGACGCTTGCCGGAGCGGGACTCGGAGAAGTTCTTCAACGCCAACGCGGCGTTGTTCAGACCGGTCTCGAACGCGTGGAGGGACACATCCCGGTGCCACGGATGCACCTCGTCACGCACTTCACGCCAGCGCTTGGCGAGGCTGAAGCCTGACCACGACAGCGCCGGCGTCAGCTCGTCCTCGGGCACCCCACGGTCACGTTCGGCCCGGCGGATCTCGAGGTTCTCCCGTACTTCCGCGAGCGCCCAGTTGTAGGCCGCGCGCATCGACCCGGCATACGACCGCAGCCACCGCTCCTGCGACGGGGACGGATCCAACGCCACCACGACGGCACGGGTGACAGGGCCGCGCTCCGCGGCCGTCCCGGAAACCATCGTGTCCACCATCAACCAGCACCGTGCCGCACGGGTGAGACACCGAAGTTATCCACATCTATCACACCCGACTGCCGAACACGTCAGGAGCTGAGGGCGGCGGGGAGCACGCTCTCGAAGAACCCGCGGCCGTCCGTCCCGCCCATGAGCCCCGGGTCCACGGCGTGCTCGGGGTGCGGCATCAGGCCGACGACGTTGCCGCCCTCGTTGGTGATGCCGGCGATGTCGCGTGCCGAACCGTTGGGGTTGCTGCCGGCCGCGTATCGGACGACCACACGGCCCTCTGCCTCGAGCGCGTCGAGGGTGGCCTCGTCGGCCACGTAGCGTCCCTCGCCGTGCTTGGCGGGGACCAGGAGCGACTGGCCGGGCGCGTAGGCACGGGTCCAGGCGGTCGTCGCGTTCTCCACCGTCAGCGGCACGTCCCGGCACACGAACCGCAGGTTCGCGTTGCGCGTCAGGGCACCCGGGAGCAGGCCGGCCTCGCACAGCACCTGGAAGCCGTTGCAGATCCCGAGCACCGGGCCGCCGTCCGCCGCGAAGTCGGCGATGGCCGCCATGACCGGCGCCCGGTGGGCGATGGCGCCGCACCTGAGGTAGTCGCCGTGCGAGAACCCGCCGGGCAGGATCACCGCGTCGACGTCGTGGAGGGTCGCATCCCGATGCCACAACGCGACGGCCTCGGCTCCGCACGCCTCGACCGCCCCACGGGCATCAGCGTCGTCGAGCGAGCCAGGGAAGGTCACGACGCCGACACGCACCAGGGCTCCTTCGGGGGACGAGGATGGCCGCGAGGCTACCCGCGGGTCTCGAGCGGCTCCGCGTCGGCCTCGCTCTCGTCCAGCCGGAGCGCCGCGATCGCCGGCGCCACCAGGAGTAGCAGCGCACCGAACGCGAGCGCCGGGTAGCCGGCCAGAGCCAGCACGATCCCCGCCAACGTGCCTCCCACCGCACCCGCCAGGTTCATGGCGACATCGCTGAGCCCCTGGACCCCCGGACGCTCGTCGGTCGGCACCGTGTCGGTCAGCCAGGCCGAGCCGGCGATCAAGCAGGCCGACCATCCGGTGCCGAGCAGGACCAGACCCCCTTGGAACCAGACGGTGCCGGTGGGGTCACCGGTCGCCGCCAGCAGCACGGCCGCCGAGAGCTGCGTGAGCCCGGCGAGCACGACCCGGCGACGCCCGAACCGATCCGCCAACGCCCCCATCACCGGGCTCAGGGCGTACATCCCGGCGATGTGGAGGCTGATCGTCACGCCGACGAGCCGGAGCGTCGCGCCGTGGTCCTCCATGTGCACCGGGGTCATCACCATGACCCCGACCATCACGGCATGGGCCGCCGTGATCGCGAGCACCGCGACCCTCGCCTGTGGGATGGCCCGGATCGTCGCCGCGGCCCGCGCCAGCGCAGCGCCGCTCGCGGTGGCCACCGCGGGGACGGCGACCTGGCCGCGGACCACGTCCAAGGGATCTGGACGGAGGAACAGGAGCTGTACCAGCGCAGCCATGGCGAACGAGAGGAACGAGAACAGGTACGCGCCCGCCAGCGGCGGCAGCCCCAGCACCTCGGAGACGAGCTCGCCCGGCCGGGTCAGGTTCGGACCGAGCACCGCCCCCACCGTCGTCGCCCACACGACCGTCGACAGTGCACGGGCACGCGAGGACGGGACGGCCAGGTCGGTGGCGGCGTAGCGGGCCTGGAGGTTGGCCGCGCTCGCCCAGCCGAACGCCGCCGAGGCGACCACGTGCAACCAGAACGCGTCGAGCACCGCGGCCCACACCGCCAGCCCTGCCCCCAACGCCCCGATCACGTACCCGATGACGAGTCCGGGTCGGCGCCCCCGTGCCATCGCGAGCCGGGCGATGACCACCGCAGCCGCGGCCGCCCCGATCGTCGAAGCCGTCGCCGACACGCCGGAGAGGGCGGCCGTCCCGGACAGCTCGTAGGCCAGCAGCCCGACGACCGCGAGCCCCGCGCCGACACCCACGCTGCCGAACACCTGGCTGACCACCAGCACCCGGATGGTGCGGCGCTGCAGTCGTGCGAGCTCGGCCTCGTCGCGTCCGTGGGGCAGGTCCGGACCGGCCGGCCTCGCGGCATCAGCGGTCATCGCGGAACCCGACCTCGAGGAGGTCGCCGGCAGGGTCGTCGGCGGCCAGCAGCTGGGCGGCGTCCCGGCAGCCGCGTGGCGGGTCGTCCCCGAGGTCGAGCGTCTGGCAGGCCCGGACCTGGATCTCGGCGGCCCGCAACTCCGTGGTCACCCCGACCGCCTGCCCCGGCCAGCCCGGATCGGTGACGAGCACGAGCTGGTGGGCCAACGCCGGCGCGCCGCGCCGGGGCGCCTCGAACTGGAAGCGTGCGTTGAGCTCGACCACCAAGCGAGCGTCCTCGAGCCGGGTGGAGGATGCCACCCCGGAGAGCTCGAACGTGGCGATCCGCAGCTGCCCGTCCCCCTCGATCCACGTGACGAGCCCGTCGCGCAGCTCGGGGAAGTCACCGGTCTCGATCAGCTCGCAGACCCCGGTCAGGGAGGCACGGGCCGTGGTCTGCGATCCCGCATCCCCGATCACGCGGATGGCCTGCGCACAGCCGGGGCCGGGTTCAGCGTCACGGGTCTCGGCCAACTGGGCGTCACCACGTGCGATCGTGACCTCGGGGCCGCCGGCCGGTCGCCGCTCAGCCGCGGAGAGCTCGTCGCGATCGATCGAGAGGAACGCCCAAGCCGTGACGGCCAGCGCCAGCGGGACCAGGACCAGCATCCCCACGACGAACCACCGCTGCAGGACGGGTTCCCCGGTCGGCAGTCTCGGCAACCCGTCGTCCACGGGCGATGAGCGCCTCTCGGTCCTCCGCCCCCGCCGACCCGGGTCGTTCGAGGTGGTGACCACGGGTCAGGCGTCGGCGCGTTCGGCGTCGTCGATGATGCGCCAGCGGTAGGACTCGATCACGGGGTTGGTGAGGAACCCTGCGCACATGGCTTCGATCCGCTCGGTCAACGCGTCGTCGGAGGCATCGACCTCGAACTCGAGGTGTTTGCCCACCCGGACCTGTGAGACGCCCTCGTAGCCGAGTCCCGGCAACGCTTCCTCGACGGCCCGTCCCTGCGGGTCGAGGATCTCGCGCTTGAGGAGGACATCGACGGCGACGCGAGGCATCGGGACAGCAACTCCTGCGGACGATAGGGGCAGCACGGTGCGGCATGCCCGGACGGGCGGCACGGTCGGGATCTCACGGATCACCGGAGCCTACCGGTGGGCGGGGAACCCGACGCCTCACAGCGCCCGGGCGGAGGCGTAGCGACGCAGGCTCGCGGCGAAGGCGGTCGCCTCGAAGGGCTTGACGATGACGTCGGTCGCGGTGGTGGCACGCAACGCCGCGAGGTCGGTCTGGTGCGCCTTGGCGGTGACGAACACCGCCGGGACCGAAGCCAGGCCCGGACGCGTCCGGAGCTCCGCGAGGAGCGCTGGGCCATCCGTGCCGGGCATCATCACATCGATCAGGAGGAGGTCCACACGGGTGGTCTCCACGACGCCCCGAACCTCGTCGGCGGACGCGCACGAGATCACCTCGAGGTCAGGCTCCCCGTCGATGATCATCCGGATGATCATCCGGACATCGGGGTCATCGTCGACGTGGACCACCCGCGACCGTTCGTGCACCACGACGATCCCCCGTTCCCCCGCCAACCCCGCTACCTGCCGATCCCGGCGAGTGTAGGCCAGCGGCGCGCCGCGCGGTGGGTCGAGCCGGCGGGGCCAGGGAGGCCACCCGACGCCCGTGCCAGGGAGGCCTAGAATCCCGCCGGGACAGCCACCGGGCTGTGTCAGCTGGTGCGGGTCCAGACCCGCGGGAGGGAGCCTTCGTGCGTTCGGTCCTGGTCGCCAACCGTGGCGAGATCGCGATCCGAGCCTTCCGTGCCGCCACGGAGCTCGGGCTCAGAACGGTGGCGGTCCACGCCTACGAGGAGCGTGATTCGCTCCACCGCATCAAGGCGGACGAGGCCTACGAGATCGGCGAGCCGGGGCATCCGGTCCGCGCCTACCTCGACCACGAAGCCATCATCGAGGTCGCACTCCGCGCGGGCGTCGATGCCGTCTACCCGGGCTACGGCTTCCTCTCGGAGTCGCCGGCCTTCGCCCGTGCCGTCCGTGACGCCGGTCTCGCGTTCGTCGGGCCACCTCCCGAGGTCCTCGAGGTGACCGGGAGCAAGACCGAGGCACGCGACGTCGCCGAGCGCGCCGGGATCCCGGTGCTCGCGGCCTCCCCGCTGTTCACCGACCCTGCCGAGGCACCCGCACACGCCGAGCGGATCGGCTTCCCCGTGTTCGTGAAGGCCGCCGCTGGCGGCGGCGGACGTGGGATGCGCCGGGTCGAGGAACCCGCCGAGCTCGTCTCCGCCGCGGAGACCGCCATGCGCGAGGCCGAGGGGGCGTTCGGCGACCCCCGGGTCTTCCTCGAGGAGGCGATGACCCGGCCACGCCACATCGAGGTCCAGATCCTCGCGGACGCCCACGGCGAGGTGATCCACCTCTTCGAGCGGGACTGTTCGCTGCAGCGTCGCCATCAGAAGGTCCTGGAGCTGGCGCCGGCCCCCAACCTGCCCGCCGATCTCCGCGACCAGCTGTGCCGGTACGCCGTGGCCTTCGCCCGGGCCGTGGACTACCGCAACGTGGGAACCGTCGAGTTCCTGGTCGAGCACGCCACCTCCCCCGACACACGGGCCGTGTTCATCGAGATGAACCCGCGGATCCAGGTGGAGCACACGATCACCGAGGAGGTGACCGACGTCGACCTGGTCGCCTCCCAGCTCCGGATCACCGGTGGTGCGAGCTTGGCCGACCTCGGTCTCGCCCAGGAGCGCATCTCCGTGCGTGGCGCGGCCATCCAGGCTCGCATCACCACCGAGGACCCCGAGCAGGGGTTCCGGCCGGACACCGGCACGATCTCCACCTACCGCTCCGCGGGCGGTGCCGGCATCCGGCTCGATGCGGGCAGCGCCTACGTCGGCGGGGAGATCACGCCGTACTTCGACTCCATGCTGGTCAAGCTGACCGCACGCGGCGCCGACCTCGATACCGCGATCCGGCGGGCGCGCCGGGCCCTGGCGGAGTTCCGGATCCGGGGGGTTCGGACCAACATGCGCTTCCTCCAGGCGCTGCTGGCCGAGCCGGCGTTGGCCGCCGGGGAACTGTCGACCGCGTTCATCGACGAACGCCCGCACCTCAAGCAGGCCTCCGCCGGGGCGAACCGCTCCCAGCGGCTGGCGACCTTCCTCGCCGAGCGCACCGTCAACCGTCCGCACGGGGAACCGCCCGGCCTGCCGGACCCGACCACCAAGCTTCCCGAACTCGACCCGGAGACCGAGCCGGCACCCGGCAGTCGCCAGCGCCTGCAGGAGCTCGGCGCGGACGGGTTCGCCCGCTGGCTCCGCGACCAGCACGAGGTGCTCGTCACCGACACCACGCTCCGGGACGCGCACCAGTCGCTGCTCGCCACCCGGATGCGTACCGCGGACATGCTGGCCGCCGCACCACACCTGGCCGCGGGCCAGCCGGGGCTGCTGTCGCTCGAGGCGTGGGGCGGGGCCACCTACGACGTGGCGCTGCGTTTCCTCCACGAGGACCCCTGGAAGCGGCTCGAGTCGCTGCGGGAGGCGGTCCCGAACCTGTGCCTGCAGATGCTCCTGCGCGGCCGGAACCTGCTCGGCTACACCGCCTACTCGCAGCGGGCCGTCCGTGCGTTCGTGGAGGAGGCAGCGGCCGCCGGCCTCGACATCTTCCGGGTCTTCGACGCCCTAAACAACGTCGACCAGATGCGGGTGGCCATCGGCGCGGTCCGCGACGCTGGGGCGATCGCCGAGGGGACCCTGTGCTACAGCGGTGACCTCTCCGACCCGAGGGAGCAGGTCTACACCCTGGACCACTACCTCGGCGTCGCTGAGGGGGTGTTGGACGCCGGCGCCCACGTGCTGTGCATCAAGGACATGGCCGGGCTGCTCCGTGCGCCGGCGGCCCGGACGCTGGTCACCGCGCTCAGGGAACGCTTCGACGCCCCCGTGCACCTGCACACCCACGACACCGCCGGTGGTCAGCTCGCGACCTACCTGGCCGCGATCGAGGCCGGGGTCGACGCGATCGACGGCGCGGCCGCCCCACTGTCCGGCATGACGAGCCAGCCGAGCCTGGCCGCCATCGCGGCGGCCACCGCCTCCGGTCCCCGCCCCACGGCGGTCGACCTCGAAGCGTTGTGGGCGCTCGAGCCGTACTGGGAGGCGGTGCGCCGTCTCTACGCGCCGTTCGAATCGGGGCTCCGGAGCCCGACCGGGACCGTCTACCGGCACGAGATCCCCGGCGGGCAGCTCTCGAACCTGCGGCAGCAGGCCGCGGCCCTCGGGCTGGCGGACCGGGTCGAGGAGCTCGAGGAGGCCTACGCGCGCTGCGATGCGCTGCTCGGCCGGATCATCAAGGTGACACCCACCAGCAAGGTCGTCGGAGACCTGGCCCTCTACGTCCTCTCCGCCGGCATCGACCTCGATGAACTGGCCGACGATCCGGCCCGCTTCGACCTCCCCGACAGCGTCATCGGGTTCCTCCGGGGCGAGCTCGGGACCCCGCCCGGCGGGTGGCCGGAGCCGTTCCGCTCCAAGGTGCTCGCCGCCAAGGGCGGATCGCGGCCCGTGGTCACCCCGGTCGCCGAGGACCTCCCCGACGAGCCGGGTCCCGCACGCCGTCGCGCCCTGGATCGACTGATGTTCCCCGGGCCGACCGAGGAGTTCGAGCGGGCCAACGAGCGGTGGTGGGACGTCTCCCGGCTGCCCACCGAGGCCTTCCTCCACGGGCTCGTCCAGGATCAGGAGATCGCGGTCGACCTGCGTCGAGGGACCCGCGTGTACTTCGGGCTCCAGGCGGTCAGCGAACCGGACGAACGGGGCTTTAGGACCGTCCTGCTCGAGGTCAACGGTCAGTCGCGACCGATCGATGTCCGCGACCTGACGATCGCCAGCGAGGTCGCGACGGTCGAGCGGGCGGACCCCGACGATCCCGCCCAGGTGGCAGCACCGCTGACGGGGATGATCACCTGGATCATCGACCGCGACACCGATGTGGCGGCCGGGGAGCCACTGGCCACGATCGAGGCGATGAAGATGGAGTCGACCATCTCGGCGCCGCACGACGGCAGCGTCACCCGGATCGCTGCCTCCAGCGGGACCAAGGTCGAGCCGGGGGACCTGGTGTGCGAGGTCACACCGGCTTCGTGAGCCCGTGCCCGAACGTTGGTGCCCGGACTCAGTCTGCGAGCACCGCGGCGAGGGTCTCCACCAGGAGGTCGATCTCGCCCTCGGTGATCACGAGCGGGGGTGCGAGCCGGATCGTCGCACCGTGGGTGTCCTTGGCCAGGACGCCCCGCTCCAGCAGCGCCTCACAGACCTGCCGTCCGGTGCGCTCCCCGGCGATGTCGATCCCGGCCCACAGACCGCGGACCCGGGAGGCGTCCAGGGTCCCGTCCGGCAGCGACGCGAGCCCTGAGGCCAGTCGTCGCCCGAGCACCGTGGCGCGGTCCTGCCACTCGCCCGTGGAGAGCATCCTGACCACCTCCGTGCCGATGGCGGAGGCCAGGGGGTTCCCACCGAAGGTGCTGCCGTGCGAGCCCGGTGTGAAGACGTCCATGACGGCCCGGTCGGCGACGATGGCCGACAACGGGACGATCCCACCGCCGAGCGCCTTGCCGAGGATGTAGACGTCGGGCACGACACCCTCGTGGTCGAGCGCGAAGGTCCTTCCGGTGCGCCCGAGGCCTGACTGGATCTCGTCGGCCAGGAACAGGATGCCGCGCGTGTCACAGACCTCCCGCACGCCACGCAGGTAGCCGTCGGGCGGCAGGAGGACACCGCCTTCGCCCTGGATGGGCTCGAGCAGGACGGCGCACGTGTCGTCGCCGATGGCGGCCTCGAGCGCCGCCAGGTCACCGAACGGAACGATGTCGAAGCCGGGGGTATACGGCCCGTAGCCAGCACGCGCGTCCTCGTCGGTCGAGAAGGACACGATGGTCGTGGTGCGCCCGTGGAAGTTCCCGGCGGCCACGACGATCCGCGCCGTGCCGTCCGCGATGCCCTTGACGCGGTGGCCCCACCGACGTGCCGCCTTGATCGCGGTCTCCACGGCCTCGGCCCCGGTGTTCATCGGGAGCACCGCCTCCTTGCCGCACAACCCGGCGAGTTCCCGGGTGAACGTGGCGAAGCGGTCATGGTCGAAGGCGCGGCTGACCAGCGTGAGACGGTCGAGTTGGTCGTGCGCCGCGGCGACCAGGCGTGGATGCCGGTGGCCGAAGTTGAGCGCCGAGTAGCCCGCCAGCGCGTCGAGGTAGCGCCGTCCGTCCACGTCGGTGACCCAAGCGCCCTCACCGGTGGCCAGGACGACGGGCAGGGGCGCGTAGTTGTGGGCGGCGTACGCATCGAGGTCCGGCAACGAGGCACCTCGCAGGTCTCGGGCGGGAGCGACGGTCACGCGGCACCTCCACGGCGTCGGCGGCACCGGCGCGGCGACCGGTGTGGTGGCACGCTACGGCGGCTTGTGCCCCTGGCCTACGCTCGTGCCGTGCGGACCTGTGGAGATGTGTTGCGCTTGGACGAGATCGACCGGCAGATCGTTGCGTGGCTTCAGCGGGACGGCCGTGCCAGCTACCGCACGATCGGTGACGAGGTCGGCCTGTCGGCACCGGCCGTCAAACGGCGCGTCGATCGGCTCCAGCAGGAGGGGGTGATCCGCGGGTTCACGGCCGTCGTCGACCCCGGAGCGCTGGGGTGGACGACCGAGGCCTTCATCGCCGTGTTCTGTGAGGGGCGCACCAACCCGGACCGCATCCGCACCGCGGCTGCGAAGCACCCCGAGGTGATCGCTGCCTACACCGTGACGGGTGACCACGACGCGCTCCTGCACGTACGTGTCCGCGACACCGCTCACCTCGAGGAGGCGCTCGAGCGGATCCGCAGCGAGGGCTTCATCGCCCAGACGCGCAGCCTGGTCGTGCTCACCCGACTGCTCGAACGTGCGGTGCCCGTGACCGGCTGACCGCCGCCGGGGCGGCGTCGGGCATGGCCGTCAGTGGTCGTGCTGGGCCTCGTCCTTGGTGGCGTGGCGGGTCCCGTGTTCGTGCTCCGGAGGCGCGTAGGCGGTCACCAGGCGCAGCGGCTCGTCGCCCGTGTTGATGAAGTTGTGCAACACGCCCGCGTAGACGAACACCAGGTCACCGCTGGAGACGGTGGAGCGCTCGCCGTCCAGCACCGCCTCGCCGGTCCCCTCCACGAAGAGGAGCACCTGGTCATGACCCTCATGGGTCTCGGCACCGATCTCCTCTCCCGGCGGGAGGGTCATCGTGACGATCTGCATGTGCTGGCCCGTCATCACGACCCGACGGAAGTCGTCGCTGGCACGCGCCAGCGCGATGATGTCGACCTCGTCACGTGCCTGCTCGCTCATCGGATCCTCCTGCTGGCGGTCTTCGATCTCTCCTCGCCACCGTAGTGACCGCACCGGGAGACCGGGCGGGCCGGACGGCCCCGTCCGCAGCGGCACGGCAGGGACCCGGAGCACGTGCGGGTAGGGTCCCGGCCGGTGGCCCGTGCCCGTGTGTTCCCGGCCCAGAGCACGACCTCTCGGAGCAGTCATGACCACGCAGATGGCGCGGGAGATCGCCGCGCAGCCGGACACGATCGCCGCCACGCTCGAGGCGCTGCTGGCGCAGCGGCGTGAGCTCCGGCGCCTGGCAGCAGGACGCCGCAACGTCCTGCTCGTCGCGCGAGGGACCTCCGACAACGCCGGCGTCTACGGCCGCTACCTGCTGGAGGTGCACGCGCACCTCGGAGCAGCACTGGCCGCCCCCAGCCTCGCGACGCACTACCGGGTCACACGGGACCTGTCCGACACCCTGGTCCTCTCGCTGTCGCAGTCGGGGCGGACCGAGGAGATCGTCGAGACGCAGCGTTGGGCTGCGGCGGGCGGCGCACGGACGGTGGCCATCGCCAACGTCGCCGACAGCCCGTTGGCTCACGAGGCGGATCTCGCGCTGGTGCTCGCCGCCGGCGAGGAACTCGCCGTCCCCGCGACCAAGTCGTACACGGCTCAGTTGACGGCGATCGCGGTGATCGCCGACGCGCTGGGATCGCCCGCGGGTTCGCTGGAGCCGATCCTCGGCCGGGTCCCCGACGAGGTGGCTCGACTGTTGGCGGCCCGCGACGGCGTCGAGGAGGCCATCGACCAGCTCCACCGGACCGACCACACCCTGGTGAGCGGCCGTGGACTGGTCTACGGCACGGCGCTGGAGGTCGCGCTGAAGCTCGAGGAGACGTGCCTGGAGCCGGTCCGCGGACTGTCCTATGCGGACCTTCGTCACGGGCCGATCGCGGTCGTCGACGACGACGTCGCCGCGGTCCTGGTCTCGGCTGGCGACGGACCGCTCACCGCCGGTATGACCGAGCTGGCGCGCGACCTGACCGGACTGGAAGCACGGACGATCGGGATCGGCGGCGACGCCGCGTTCCGCGCGAGCTGTGGGGTGCACGTCCCGGGCCCCGATCTCCCCGAGACCGTCGCACCACTCGGGTTGATCATCCCCGCACAGCTGCTCGTCGAAGGTCTCGCCCGTGCTCGCGGCCTGGATCCGGACGCACCACGCGGGCTCTCCAAGGTCACGCAGACCGACACCACCTGAGCGAGGTGGCTGGCGGCGACCACTGCCGGTCACTCGCTGCGTGGCCTCCCCTGCTCTAGCATCAGCGCACGGGATCCGTCCGCGGGCGGCCCCGAGGCGGGCTGGGAGCACCGGGACTCGGAGGCGGTCGCCATGGGTGCAGACCTCGGCTTCGTGATCGCCCCCTGCGACTCGTGCGGTCCCGTCCCGGTGGAGGTCGATCGGTTCGAGATCCACGCGGACGACCGGGATCGCATCCGGCTGTACGCCTTCCGCTGCCCCGAGTGCGACGAGCTCGCCAGCGGTGGCGACCGCTCGCTCCTGGATGCGCTGGCGGACGCCGGGGTCCCGCGGCGTCGGCTCCGCTCGATGGGTGAGGGCGGGTGAGAGCGCCGGCTGGCGAGGTCAGCTGGGCGCCGGGGAGGTCAGCGGCACCCCCGGGCGGTAGGCGAGGTGGAGGTGGCTCGGCGCGTCGATGACCGTGAGGTCGGCGCGTGCCCCGACTCCCAGCGACCCCACATCCGTGCGTTGCAGCGCGGCCGCCCCACCTGCTGTCGCCGCCCAGACGGCTTCCGAGGGGGTCAGGCCGCACTCACGGACGGCGAGTGCGATGACGAACGGCAACGAGGACGTGTAGGAGGTGCCAGGGTTGCAGTCGCTGGCCAGTGCCACCGTGGCACCGGCGTCCCACAGCCGGCGACCGTCCGGGTAGCGCGGCGACCGGGTCGAGAAGTCGGCCCCCGGCACCAGCGTGGCCACGGTCGAGGTGTCCGCCAGGGCGGCGATGTCGTCGTCCTCGAGGTGCGTGCAGTGATCGGCGGACGCCGCCCCGAGGGCGCAGGCGAGCTGCACGCCCGGGCCCGGGCCGAGCTGGTTCGCATGGACCCTGAGGCCGAGACCCCGTGCCCGGCCCGCCGTGAGGATCGTGGTCGCCGCGTCGGCGTCGAACGCGCCGTCCTCGACGAACACGTCGATCCAGCGCGCGAGGGGCGCGCAGGCGTCGAGCATCTCGCCGGTCACGAGCGCGACGTAGCCATCCGGGTCGTCGGCGTACTCCGGCGGGACGAGGTGGGCGCCGAGGTAGGTGACCTCGTCGGTGATCTCGGCGGCGACGGCGAGGCAGCGACGCTCGTCCTCGACCGTGAGGCCGTAGCCGGATTTGATCTCCACGGTGGTCGTGCCCTGGCGGTGCATCTCGACCCGCAACCGGCGTGCGGTGTCGCGTAGCGCGTCGTCGGTCGCCGCACGAACGGCTGCGACGGTGGTCGAGATCCCGCCGGCGGCGTAGGAACGACCGGCCATCCGGGCGGCGAACTCCTCCGCCCGGTCCCCAGCGAACACCAGATGGCTGTGGCTGTCGACGAACCCCGGCAGGACCGCCCGACCCCCGAGATCGACGCGCGCATCGGCTGCTGGAGCGGTCGGGGCCGAGCCGACCCAGGCGATGCGCCCGTCCTCGACGACGAGCGCCGCGTCAGCGCAGATACCCAGTGCCGAGCCGTCGCCGAGCGCCGGATCGTTGGTGACCAGCTCGCCGATGTTGGTGTACACGGTCGCGCTCACGATCCGCCTCGGTCCGGGTCGGCTCCCGGCAGCTCGAGCGCGTGGATCGCTTCCGTCAACAGAGCACCGACGTCTCCGAGGACATGCCCTCGATCCCGCACCACCCGCCGTCCGTCGATCAGCACGTCGGTGACATCGGCCGCGCCGGCACTGAACACCAGGGCGTCCGCGGCGTCATCCAGCTCGAGGCCGGCGGTACGCACCGACCGGACGTCGACCGCCACGAGATCGGCGCGACAGCCCGGCGTCAGGCGACCCGCGTCGCGGAACCCGAGGCTCGCCTGCCCGAGGTCGGTCAAGGCGTCGAGGAGCGCCGGGCCGCCGATGTGACCGCGTTCGAGGGAGGCCAGCCTGAGGTCCAGCTCCACCGCCCGCGCCTCCTCGAACGGATCGATGAGGGCGTGGCTGTCCGTCCCGAGCGAGAGATGCACCCCCGCGCGTAGCATCCGATCGGCCGGACCGACCCCGTCCGCCAGATCGCGCTCGGTCGTCGGGCACAGGCAGATCGTGGCCCCGGCCGTCCCGAGTCGTGCGAGATCCCCGGCGCTGACGTGGGTCGCGTGGACGGCGCTCGTCCGGGGACCGAGCGCGCCCGCCTCCGACAGGAGCTCGGTCGGCGTGCAGCCGTACGCGGCGAAGCAGGCCTCGTTCTCGGCGGGCTGCTCGGACACGTGCACGTGCAGGGGGACGTCCCGCTCGCTCGCCCAGGACGCCACGACCGGCAGCTGTTCGGCCGGCACCGCGCGCACGGAGTGGATCGCCGCCCCGACCACGACGTCCCGCTCCTCGGCGTGCCGCGAGGCCAACGCGCCCACCCGGTCCGCCCAGCGATCGGCATCACCGTCGTCGAAGCGACGCTGCACGCCCTCGGTGGGCCGGCCCGGACCGCTGGCGAGGTAGCAGGTGTCCAGGAGGGCGATGCGCAGGCCGGCCTCGCGCGCGGCCACGATCACGGCCTCGCCGAACTCGTTGGCATCCGGATACGGGGTCGCATCGGGGCCATGGTGGAGGTAGTGGAACTCGCCGACGCTCGTGAACCCGGCCAGTGCCATCTCGGCGAAGGTCGCCCGCGCCAGCAAGTGGTAGCTGTCGGGGTCGAGCCGTGCGGCCACGTCGTACATCAGCTCGCGCCAGGTCCAGAACGAGCCTCGGCGTCCGTGCGTACGACCGCGGAGCGCCCGGTGGAAGGCGTGGCTGTGGGCGTTCGCCATGCCTGGCAGCACGAGACCCGGCAGCCGCTCGGCGCCGTCCGGGGGGACCCCGCCCGGCTCCACCCGCGTCAGCCGTCCATCGGACACCTCGATGACGACCTCGCTGGCAGCCCAACCAGGCGGGAGCCACGCGTGCTCGCACACGTAAGCGGACGGGCGGACGGAGGTCGTCGCCGTCCCGTCCGTGGTCGTCACCGGCACGCCAGCTCCTCCAACGCATCCGCCAAGCCTAGGACCCCGGTGACGCAGTCATCGCGCTCGGCGTGCTCTCCGGGGGCGTGGGAGATGCCGGTGGGGTTACGGACGAACAGCATCGCCGTGGGGATCCCAGCCGACGGCAGGATGCCGGCATCGTGTCCGGCGCCGGTCGCCAGGACCGGAAGCGCGCCGAACCGGGCGACCAACCGCTCCTCGATCCGCTCCCGCAGCGCGGCGTCCAGGTCGACGTGTGGGCTCCACGACTCCTCGACCGGCTCCACGCCCGCGGCCCGTGCCACCTCGGCGACGATGGCACGCACGTCCGGTTCCTGATCGGCGCGTGCGTCCAGCCACGTACGTACCCGGGAGGCGATCACGTTCACGGCGTTCGGTTCGATCTGGACCCGACCGACCGTCGCCACACCGCCACAACCCTCCGCAGCGTCACGCGCGGCCAGGACCAGGCGGGCATGGGTGAGCACGGGGTCGTCCCGGTCGACCAGACGGGTCGTTCCGGCATGGTCGGGTGTCCCGGACAGGTCGAACCGCCACCGCCCGTGGGCGCGGATCGCAGAGGCGACCCCGAGTGGCGCACCGAGGTCGACGAGCCCTCTGCCCTGCTCGACGTGCAGCTCCAGGTAGGCACCGAGCGTGGAGGCGACCTCCGGGTCGGCGCCGAGGTCCGCCGGGTCGCGACCGCTGGATCGCAGCGCCTCCGCCAGCGTGATGCCGTCGTCGTCGGCCAGGGCGCGCGCCCGCTCGGGATCGAGCTGTCCGGTGAGCAGTCGTGACCCGGCGCAGGCCACCCCGAACCGGGAGCCTTCCTCATCGGCGAAGGCGACGAGGGCGATCGGGCGGGTCGGATGGCAGCCGCGGGCCCGCAGCGCGTCGACGGCGAGGAGCGCGGAGACCACCCCGAGCGGGCCGTCGAAGGCACCGCCCTGCTTGACGGAGTCGAGATGGCTGCCCACGGCCACCGCGTCCCCCGCCGAGGCGTCGCCCCACCACGCCCACAGGTTCCCGGCGCGGTCCTCGTGCAGGTCGAGCCCGCGCGCGGCCGCCTCGCCGGTGAACCACTCGCGCAGGTGCAGCTCCGGCGCGGTGTAGGCCAGACGGCGGTAGCCGCCCCGCGGATCGCGTCCGACGTCCTCGAGTGCCGCCCACAGCCCGTCGAAGCGCCGTCCGAGCTCCGCATCACCCATCCCCGTCACTCCCGCATCGGCACACGCACGCCCCGTTCGGCGGCGACCTCGTCGGCCCGGTCGTAGCCGGCATCGACGTGCCGGATCACCCCGGTGCCGGGGTCGTTGGTCAGGACGCGTTCGAGCTTCGCGGCGGCCAGCTCCGTCCCGTCGGCGACGCTCACCTGGCCAGCATGGATCGACCGGCCCATGCCGACGCCGCCACCGTGATGGATCGACACCCACGATGCCCCGGAGGCGACGTTGACCATGGCGTTGAGCAACGGCCAGTCAGCGATCGCGTCCGATCCGTCGAGCATCCCCTCCGTCTCGCGGTAGGGCGAGGCCACCGAGCCGCAGTCGAGGTGGTCGCGTCCGATCACGATCGGCGCCTGCACCGCTCCGGAGGCCACGAGTTCGTTGAAGGCGAGGCCGGCACGGTGCCGTTCGCCGTAGCCGAGCCAGCAGATCCGGCTCGGCAGCCCCTGGAAGGACACCTTCTCCGCCGCCAGGCGCATCCAGCGAGCCAACGGCTCGTTGTCGGGGAAGAGGTCCAGGACGGCACGGTCGGTCGCCGCGATGTCCGCGGGGTCCCCCGACAGCGCCGCCCAGCGGAACGGGCCCCTGCCCTCGCAGAACAGCGGACGGATGTAGGCGGGGACGAACCCCGGGTAGTCGAACGCCCGGGCGTAGCCACCGGTGCGTGCCTCGGAGCGCAGCGAGTTGCCGTAGTCGAACACCTCGGACCCGGCATCGAGGAAGCCCACCATCGCCTCCACGTGACGGGCCATCGATGCCTGGGCGCGTTCGGTGAAGGCGACCGGGTCGGCCTCGCGTTCGGCATGCCAGTCCTCGAAGGCCACCCCGAGCGGCAGGTAGGCCAGCGGGTCGTGTGCCGAGGTCTGGTCGGTGACGATGTCGACCTCGACCCCGCGGCGCAGCAGTTCGGGCACCACCTCGGCGGCGTTGCCGAGCACCCCGACCGATAGCGGCTCTCGCGCACGCTTGGCGTCGGTGACCAGGGTGAGCGCGTGGTCGAGGTCGTCTGCTGCGACATCGAGGTAGCGGCTCTCGAGCCGCCGGCTGATCCGTGACGGATCGCACTCGACGACCAGCGCCACGCCACCGTTCATCGTCACGGCCAACGGTTGGGCGCCACCCATGCCGCCGAGCCCCGCGGTGAGGGTGAGCGTCCCGTCCAGCGAGCCCCCGAACCGTTCGGTCGCGATGGCCGCGAACGTCTCGTAGGTGCCCTGCAGGATCCCCTGGGTCCCGATGTAGATCCACGACCCCGCGGTCATCTGCCCGTACATGGTCAGTCCGGCGGCCTCCAGGCGTCGGAACTCGTCCCAGTTGGCCCAGTCCGGCACGAGGTTCGAGTTGGCGATCAACACCCGGGGCGCCCACTCATGGGTGGTGAGGACACCCACGGGACGTCCGGACTGCACCAGCAGGGTCTCGTCGTCCCGCAGGTCGGTCAGGGTCCGGACGATCGCGTCGAAGGAGCGCCAGTCACGCGCGGCCTTCCCCGTGCCGCCGTAGACGACGAGCTCCTCGGGATGCTCGGCCACCTCCGGGTCGAGGTTGTTGTGCAGCATCCTAAGCGCCGCCTCCTGGGGCCAGCCCCTGGCGGTCAGCGTCGTCCCCCGGGCGGCCCGCAACGCTCGGCGTCCGCTGGTCGTGCCTGCGCTGTCCGTCATCGTCGTCCTCCTGCTCTCCACGGTGAGGTGTCGGTTGGCCGGATCACTCCAGCGGTCCGATGGCGGACCCGGCAGCGGCGAGCAACGCGCCGGAGCGCACCAGCTCCACCGCTGCCTCGATCTCCTCGAAGAGGATCCGGTCCGGGCCGGGTCCCTCCACGTGCTCCCGCAGGGCCGCCACCACGGCGCCCGTTCCCGGGGCGGGCGCCAGCGGTGCCCGCAGATCGATCGCGCGAGCGGCCGTCAACACCTCCACGGCCAGCACCCGGGTCAGGCCGTCGACGACCCGGCGGAGCTTGCGGGCCGCCGACCACCCCATGGACACGTGGTCCTCCTGCATGGCCGAGGACGGGATCGAGTCGACCGAGGCCGGTGCCGCCAGGCGCTTCAACTCGGAGACGATGCCGGCCTGGGTGTACTGGGCGATCATGTGTCCGGAGTCCACGCCGGGATCGTCGGCGAGGAAGGCGGGCAGCCCCTGGTTCCGGTCGACGTCGAGGAAGCGGTCGGTGCGGCGTTCCGACATCGACGCGACGTCCGCCGCCGGGATGGCGAGCAGATCGAGGACGTAGCCCACCGGCGCGCCGTGGAAGTTGCCGTTCGACTCGACCCGACCGTCGCTGGTCAGCACCGGGTTGTCGATCGCGCTCGCGAGCTCCCACGTGGCGACCTGGACGGCGTGGGCGAGCGTGTCACGGGCCGCCCCGTGGACCTGTGGCGCGCACCGGAGCGAGTAGGCATCCTGCACGCGGTTGCAGTCGGGGGTCCGGTGGCTGGCCACGATGGCGGAACCCTCGAGCAGGCGTCGGAGGTTGGCGGCGCTGGCCTGCTGCCCCGGATGGGGACGCATCGCGATCAGGTCCGCGGCGAACACCCGGTCGGTGGCCAGCAGCG
This sequence comes from Nitriliruptoraceae bacterium, assembly GCA_040904745.1. Classification (GTDB taxonomy): domain Bacteria; phylum Actinomycetota; class Nitriliruptoria; order Nitriliruptorales; family Nitriliruptoraceae; genus T1Sed10-7. The sequence goes on along the minus strand of JBBDSW010000167.1, from coordinate 643 downwards.
CCTCGACGCTCATCGCGGCCGCGAGGTCGGCGACCTGCAGCAGTGCCCTGAGGTCGTGGCAGGCGAGGACGAGTTGACCGAGCATCCCGTCGGTCCCGTTGATCAGCGCGAGCCCCTCCTTGGCGACCAGCTCCAACGGTTCGATCCCGGCGTCCGCCAACGCGTCTGCGGCGTCCCGTCGCTCACCGGCCGCATCCCGCACCTGGCCCTCGCCCGTGAGCGCGAGCGCGACGTGCGCGAGCGGTGCGAGGTCCCCGGAGCAGCCCAGGCTCCCGTACTCGAACACGAGCGGTGTCAGGCCCGAGTTCAGCAGGTCGGCCATCGTTTCCGCCACGACCGGGCGGACCCCGGTGTGCCCGGAGACGAGCGTGCGCAGCCTGAGCAGCATCATCGCCCGGATGACCTCACGCTCGACCTCATCGCCGGACCCGGCCGCATGGGAGCGGATCAGCGACCGCTGCAGCGTGGCGCGCTGCTCGGCCGGGATGAAGCGGGTCGCCAGCGCGCCGAAGCCCGTGGAGACGCCGTAGACCGCGCGTTCGTCCGCGGCCACTGCGTCGACGAGCGCGCGTGCGGCCTCCAGGGAGCGCCGCGCATCGCGGGTGAGCACGACCGGGGCACCCTCGCGCGCGACGGCGACGAC
>JBBDSW010000166.1:0-3386 GCA_040904745.1 Nitriliruptoraceae bacterium | reverse complement strand
GTGCAGTCGATCAACTTCCCGCGGGCGATCCTGCCGATCAGCTCGATCGTCTCCGAGACCGTCTCGCACCTCTACGCGCTGCCCGTGATGCTGGTCCTCCTGCTGAGCACGAACCTCCTCGACAGCACGGTGCGACCGTCGTTCTACTGGTTGCTGCTGGTCCCGATCGTTGCGCTCCAGGCGCTGTTCAACCTCGGCCTGGCGATGGCGGTGGGGCGGTTCGCGTTCCACTTCCGGGACGTGCAGAACTTCATGCCGTACGCGATCCGGCTGTGGTTCTACATGTCCGGCGTGCTCTACCCGATCACCGGGGGAGACCTGATCGAGACCGACTGGATCCGCTGGCTGCTCCAGCTCAACCCGATCTGGAGCATCATCGAGATCTCCCGCGATGCCCTGTTGTACGAGCAGACGGTCGGGTGGGTCTGGGCCCTGGCCGTAGGCTGGACCGTGGTCATCCTGCTGTTCGGCTTCCGCTACTTCCGTGCCGCGGAGAACGAGTACGGACGTGTCTGACACCCTCACCGCCCCGCCCCGCGCGCCCGTGGTCCCCACGGTGATCGCCGACCACCTCGACGTCACCTACCGGGTCTACGCCGACAGCCAGCCCAAGCTCCGCAAGCTGTTCATCGGCGACCACACGCAGCGCGAGTACCGCGCGGTCGAGGCGATCAAGGACCTCACCTTCGTCGCCGAGCCCGGCGAGGCCATCGGGATCATCGGCCGCAACGGGTCCGGCAAGTCGACGCTGCTCAGGGCGATCGCCGGGTTGGTGCCGGTCACCGGCGGTGCGGTCTACGCGCGTTCGATCCCGGTCCTGCTCGGGGTCGCCGCCGCGCTCGAGCCCGACATCTCCGGGCGGCGCAACATCTACCTCGGCGGGACCGCACTGGGGATCAGCCGGGACGAGCTCGACGAACGTTTCGACGAGATCGTCGATTTCGCCGGGCTGTGGGAGTTCATCGACCTGCCCTTGCGTGCCTACTCCTCGGGGATGCGCTCCCGCCTGCAGTTCGCGATCGCGACCGCGGTCACGCCAGAGATCCTCATGGTCGACGAGGCGCTGTCGACCGGTGACGGCGAGTTCAAGGACCGCTCCGATGCCCGCATCCGGGAGATGATCGGCGAGGCCGGGACCGTCTTCCTCGTCAGCCACACGCTGAAGTCGATCACCGACGTCTGTACCCGGGTGCTGTGGATCGACCACGGACGGCTGATCGCCGACGGGGACCCGCTCGCGGTCGTCGGCGCGTACCAGAAGCACGTCGATCAGCTCAAGGCCGCGAACAAGCGCAGACGCGAGGCGAAGGCGGATGCCGAGGCGAAGGCCGCGGCGGCGGAGGCAGCCTCGGCGGACGGCGCCGCAGCGACGGTCCCCACTGACCCTCGAGTAGAGGGTGAGGCCAAGGCGGGCGAGGACGGGCAGGTCGGCCGCGAGGACGATCCCCCCGGGCATCAGGCGGACGCGTGATCGCTGGCGGTGAGACGGCTGCGCTGCCGCCGTTGCCCGACCACCCGGTGGTCAGCGTCGTGATACCCGCACGCAACGCCGGCCACACCCTGCCGCGCGCCGTGGAGGCCGCGTTGGCTCAGGATCCGAAGCCCGCCGAGGTGGTGGTCGCCGTCGGCCCGTCCGAGGACGACACCGCCGAGGTGGCAGCGGCGCTGGCCACCGAGCATCCGGGCGTCGTCCGCATCGTCGAGAACCCAACCGGACGCACCCCCGACGGGCTCAACGCCGCGATCGAAGCCGCTGCTGGAGAGGTGATCGCTCGGGTCGACACCCACGCCATCCTGCCCCCCGGCTACCTCGCCACTGCCGTGGCCGCCCTCCGGGAGACCGGCGCCGGAAACGTCGGCGGGATCCAGCGCCCCGCCGCGGACGACGGCCTCGCCCGGGCCGTGGCGGCCGCGATGCGCTCACCGGCGGGCACCGGCGGGGCGCAGTACCGCTCCGGCTCGACGGCGGGGCCGGTCGACACCGTCTACCTCGGCGTGTTCCGACGGGAGGCGCTGGAGGCCGTCGGCGGGTTCGACCCCGCCTTCACCCGCAACCAGGACGCGGAACTCAACCTGCGGCTCGCCCGGGCCGGCTACCTCGTCTGGCTCGAGCCGTCACTGGTCGTCGCCTACCACCCGCGAGGCACGCTGTCGGGGCTCGCACGGCAGTACCACGGGTACGGACGGTGGCGGCGTCACACCGCCCGGGTGCATCCCGGATCGCTCAGGCCCCGGCAACTCGCGGCGCCGGCGGTGGTGCTCGCGGTGGTCGGGGCCGGGCTCTTGTCGGCGGTCGTCCGCGACGCCCGACCGGTGGCGATCGTCGGTGGCGGCTACCTCGTCGGGGTAGTGGCGGCCGGGGTGCACGCCGCCGAGGACCTGCGGGACGCACCGGCCACCGCGTGCGCGTTGGCGATCATGCACGCCAGCTGGGGCGTAGGGTTCCTGCAGGGACCGCCGAGCGACGAGGTGGAGCGATGACATCCACCGTCCTGCTCGCCTGCACCGCCACGGACCAGGGCTCTCCGGCCTGCCTGCTCCCGGCCGGACGCCACAGCGAAGGCTCGCTCGTCGGTCGGCTGGCCGTCTTCGCGCGGCGCTTCGGCGAGGTGATCGTGCTGACCCGCCCCGGCTGGGAGGACGCCGTGGCGACCGCGCTGTTGGAGGAGGCCGGCGTCAGCGGCGTGGATCTCGCCGATGTGCTCGTGCTCGAGATGACCGGTGCGGCCGCGGGGCTGCGCCACCTCGCCGAACGCGCCGAGGCTGCCGCTGCCTCCGAACCCGCGACGGGCTTCGCGGTGCTCCACGCCCACCTCGCGGCTGACGATGCGGCGCTCACCCCGATGCTCGATGGGCAGGGGGGTAGCGCGGTGTCGACGCGCGGCTCGGCGGTCGGGACCGATGAGCTGGAGGAACTCGATCGCTCGCCGGTGGTCGCGACCGGCCGTCGGGTCAGCGAACCGTTGCCCCCGGCGGAGTCACCGGAGGTGCCCGAGCCGCTGCGGGTCGCGGGCGCGGCCCGGCTGCGCACCGTGCGTGGGCGGGTCGTGGCGAGCTGCTCGCCGGGGCATGCGCTCGGGCAGGCCACCGACCGCGCGGCCGGGGTGCTGTACGTCGCGCCGCGGGACGTGCGCGCTGCGGCCGGGGTGTGTCGGGAGCTGGCAGCGGGTGGTGCTGGTGGTGCTGATGGCGCTGGTGGTACGGGCGGTGCTGGCGACGCGGATGACGATGATGGCCGTCAGGCCCCGGAAGTCCCGCGTAGCGGGAACCTCGGGCGCGGTGGCGCCCCGGAGGCCCCGGGAGTCCCGCGTAGCGGGCACCTCGGGCATACGAGGTCGCCCGGGGATGAGTTCGGTGAGGGGCGGGCCGTGTCCGGCACGTCCGGG
>JBBDSW010000165.1:0-20517 GCA_040904745.1 Nitriliruptoraceae bacterium | reverse complement strand
CGGCGAGCCCGTCAGGGTCAGCTGGCCGTCCGCGTCGACATCGACGACCACCTCCTGGCCAGCAGAGACGTCACCGGTCAACAGGGCGCGGGCCAGCCGATCCTCGAGCTCCTTGCGGATCACCCGCTTGAGCGGCCGGGCACCGTAGAGCGGGTCGTAGCCGAGCTCGGCGAGCCGGTCCATCGCCGCGTCGGTGACCGCGAGCGTCACCTCGCGGAGATCCAGCCGGGAGCGGAGCCGCGCCAGCTGGATGTCGACGATCTCACGCAGCTGCGCGCGGGCGAGCCGGTCGAAGATCACGACCTCGTCGATCCGGTTCAGGAACTCCGGTCGGAAGTGGCTCTGGATGTCGGAGAGGACCCGCTCCCGCAGGGCCGCGGGCGAGAGATCGGCGTCGAGGATGTGGGTGGACCCGAGGTTGGAGGTCATGATCACCACGACGTTGCGGAAATCGACCGTGCGTCCGTGCCCGTCGGTCAGGCGGCCGTCGTCGAGCAGTTGGAGGAGGACGTTGAAGACGTCCGGGTGGGCCTTCTCCACCTCGTCGAGGAGCACGACGCGATACGGGCGACGACGGACGGCCTCGGTCAGCTGTCCGCCCTCGTCGTAGCCGACGTAGCCCGGGGGTGAGCCGATCAGTCGCGCGACGGTGTGCTTCTCCTGGTACTCGCCCATGTCGATGCGGATCATGGCCCGCTCGTCGTCGAAGAGGAACTCGGCCAGCGTGCGGGCGAGCTCGGTCTTGCCGACGCCGGTGGGCCCGAGGAACAGGAAGCTGCCGAGTGGCCGGTCCGGGTCGGCGATGCCCGACCGTGACCGCCGCACGGCGTTGGCCACCGCGGAGACCGCCTCGTCCTGCCCCACCACGCGGGCGTGCAGTTGCTCCTCGAGGTGGACGAGCTTGGCCGCCTCCGACTCGATCAGGCGGGTCACGGGGATGCCGGTCCACCGCGAGACCACCTCGGCGATCTCGGTCTCGGTGACACGCTCGTCGAGCAGGCCCTGCCCATCGCTGCGGAGCTCCTCGATGCGTTCCTGCGCTCTGGCGACCAGACGCTCGAGCTCGGGCACCCGGCCGTAGCGCAGCTCCGAGGCACGCTCGTACCGCCCGTCACGCTCCGCCGCCGCGGCCTCCTCGCGGGTCCGCTCCAGCTCCTCCTTGGCGCTGGTGAGTTCCCCGAGCGCGCCCTTCTCGGCCTCCCAGCGCTCGCGCATGCGTCCCTGCTCCGCACGGAGCTGCTCGAGCTCCTCGTCGAGGTCGGCGAGGCGCTCCTGGGAAGCCGGCGACTCCTCCTTGGCGAGCGAGACCCGTTCGATCTCGAGCTGACGGACCCGCCGTTCGATCTCGTCGAGCTCCGGCGGCATCGAGTCGTTGGCGATGCGCAGCCGGGCCATGGCCTCGTCGAGCAGATCGATCGCCTTGTCCGGGAGGAACCGGTCGGTCAGGTACCGGTCGGAGAGGGAGGCGGCCGCCACCAGGGCATCGTCGGAGATGTCGACCCCGTGGTGGACCTCGTAGCGCTCACGCAGGCCGCGCAGGATCCCGACCGTGTCGGCGACGCTGGGCTCCTCGACGTGGACCGGCTGGAAGCGCCGCTCCAGCGCCGCGTCCTTCTCGATGTTGCGGTACTCCGCGAGCGTCGTGGCGCCGATCATGCGTAGCTGCCCACGGGCGAGCATCGGCTTCAGCATGTTGGCTGCGTCCATCGCACCCTCGGCGGCACCCGCACCGACGACGGTGTGCAACTCGTCGATGAAGGTGATGATCTGGCCCTCGGAGGACTCGATCTCCTTGAGGACGGCCTTGAACCGCTCCTCGAACTCACCGCGGTACTTGGCGCCGGCCACCATCGCCGAGAGGTCCAGCTCGACCAGCATCTTGTCCTCGAGCAGGGTGGGGACGTCCCCCTCGACGATGCGGCGCGCGAGCCCCTCGACGATCGCGGTCTTGCCGACCCCCGGCTCGCCGATCAGGACCGGGTTGTTCTTGGTCCGGCGGACCAGCACCTGCATCGCGCGACGGATCTCCTCGTCCCGGCCGATGACCGGATCGAGCTTGCCCTCGCGAGCTTGCTGGGTGAGGTCCCGGGCGTACTTCTCCAGCGCCTCGTAGGTCGACTCCGGATCCTGCGAGGTCACCCGCTGGGCACCGCGCACCTGCTTCAGCGCGCCGAGGATCGCGTCCCGGTCGACCCCCTGTTCGCGCAGCAGCTGTCCCGTGCGGTCGCGGCCACCGGCCAACGCGAGCAGGAGATGCTCGGTGGAGACGTACTGGTCGCCGAGCTGCTCGGCCTCCTCCAGGGCCGTGTTGAGCACGGTGGACAGTCCGGCGCTCAGCTGGGGTTGGCCGGAGGCGCCGTAGGCGGCCGCTGTGCCCTCGAGCAGCTCGGTCGTGCGGTTGCGCAGCGTCGTCGGGGTGATCTCGAGCCGCTGCAGGAGCGGCAGCACGACGCCCTCGGGCTGCTCGAGGAGGGCGGCCAACAGGTGCGGTGGGCCGACCTCGGGGTGGCTGCGCTCGGTCGCCAGCGCGACGGCGCGGCGGAGCGCTTCCTGCGACTTGTGTGTGAGCTGCTCCATATCCACGGTGACCAACTCCTTCAGCCCCGCGCGGCGCTCAGGCGTCGGCGGTGCGCATCTCCGGTGGTGGGACGGGGCGCGCCCGCTGCACGCCGCCACCTCGTTGCGCGGTGCGTCGGCGGTGCGGGTGCACCTCGACGTCGGAGGACGGTGCCCGGACGATCTCGTAGCGGTCGCTGCGGGATGGCTGGTCCTCGATGCGTTCGGCGAGCACGCGGACCATCTCCTCGAGCTCGGCGATACGACGGCGGCTGCTCTCCAGCTTCTCGCCGAGGTCGAGGACCACCCGCACGCCGGCGAGGTTGAGGCCCTCGTCCTGGGTCAGGGTCCGGATGAACTGCAGTCGTTCGACGTCGCGTCGGGAGTAACGGCGGGTACCGCCACCGGTCCGGGCCGGGGTCAGCAGGCCCTCGCGTTCGTAGGCTCGTAGCGTCTGGGGATGCAGGCCGGCGAGGTCAGCAGCGACCGAGATCACGTAGACCGGCGTGTCGGCCTCGTCCGGGAGCTCATAGGCCTGCCCGTGGTCGGTGGACTCCTCGTCCCGGCCACGGCTCGACCACGACCAGCCACCGTGCGCGTCATGCGGCTCGAGGTAGCGCTGTTCGCTCATCACGGCCACCTCCTCAGCTCGGTTCGTGCTGGCCGTCGAACAGGGCAGCATCGCGGGCGCTCGTGTCCTCGAGCTCCGCCAGCTGTTCCAGCAGCTTGCGCTGCTCCCGACCCAGCTTCGTCGGCACCTCGATCCGGGTCGTGACCAGCAGGTCGCCCGTGGTACCACGCTTGGTCGGCGCGCCCTCGCCGCGGATGCGGAAGGTGCGGCCATGGCCCGTCCCGGCGGGGATCTTGATCGTCCGCCTGCCGTCGCGGGGGGTCGGGACGGTCACCTTGGTCCCCAGCGCCGCCTCGGCGAAGGTGATGGGCACGTCGATCGTGACGTCGTCACCCTTGCGTCCGAACCGCGGGTGCGGCTCGACGTGGACGGTGACCAGCACGTCACCCGGCGGTCCCCCATCGGCGCCTGGTCCGCCACGCCCAGCAGCGCGGATCACGGCGCCGTCCCGGACGCCGGCGGGGATCTTCACGGTGAGCTGGCGGGGCTTGACGACCCGACCCTCGCCCGAGCAGGTGCTGCACGGCGTATCGATGATCTGCCCGCGGCCCCCACAGCGTTGGCAGGGCTGCGCGAACGAGAACGGTCCCTGATCGACCGCCACCTGTCCGCGTCCGCCGCACACGTCGCAGCGGCGGGGGGAGGTCCCGGGCGCCGCGCCGGAGCCGCCACAGGTCTCGCACGGTCCATCACCGGTGATGCGCAGCGTGGTGCGCACACCCGCCAGGGCGTCCTCGAAGGTCAGGTGCACATCGGCGCGGAGGTCCTTCCCGCGGGAGGGACGACGGGCGCGGGAGCCGCCCATCGTCGTGAAGCCGCTCCGGCTGCCGCCACGGCTCGCGCCGGCGTTCTGGAAGAGGTGTCCCAGGAGATCGCCGAGGTCGCCGTCACCGCCGGGGAACCCGCCACCACCGAAACCGCCGCCGGAGCCGCCGCCACCGAAACCGGTGGCGCCGAGCCGACGGATCTCGTCGTACTCGCGGCGCTTCTCCTCGTCCCCGAGGACCGCGTGGGCCTCACCGATGTCCTTGAAGCGCCGCTCGGCATCGGGGTCGTCCGGGTTGGCGTCAGGGTGGCTCACACGAGCGAGTTTGCGGTAGGCACGCTTGATCTCGTCCTGGGTCGCGTCCTTGGACACACCCAGGACGTCGTAGTAGTCCTTCTCGAGCCATTCTCGCTGTGGTGCCACCTGCGGTCACCTCCCCTCGTCCATCGTCGGCTCGGCGTCGCCTCAGCCCTGCACAGCCACCATGGCCGGCCGGAGCACACGGTCATCGAGCCGGTAGCCGGGCCGGAGCACCGCGGCGACCTGGGGTTCCCCGTCGATCCCGTCACCCGGCTGCTGCTGGACGGCCTCGTGGACGTTCGGATCGAACGAGACCTCGGTCTCGTCGATCCGCTCCAGTCCGAGGCCGGCCAGCGCCTCGGTGATCTTGGTGGCGACCAGGCGGATACCGGTGGCCACCTCCTGATCCTCGGAGTCCGCGGAGGCCGCGAGCGTGCGATCGAGGTCGTCGAGCACCTCCAACAGCGCGGTCACGACCTCGGTCCTGCCGGCGGTGCGCTGGGTGGCGCCTTCGCGCATCACCCGGCGCCGGTAGTTCTCGAAGTCCGCGTGACTACGACGGAGGTCATCCAGGTACTCGTCGCGCTTGGCCTCGGCGTCCCAGAGCTCCGAGAGCAGCTCGGCCTTGCTCCGGGGGTCGGCGTCGGCGAGCGCCTCGACGTCGAGTTCGCTCGCTTGCTCCTCGGCGTCTCCCTGAGCGTCCTCGGCCTGGGGCTCGGAGGCGGACAGCGGCGTGACGTCCTCGGGCTCGGTGACCTGCTCGTCACCGAACCCCGCTTCGGCAGGAGCGCGATCCTCGGTGGGGGCGTTCTCAGTGGGGTCGTAGGGGGCGTCGTTCACGTCGTTCCCTCGGACGGAAGCTGGTGGGATGGGTGCGGGACGGCCGTGCGGCCGTCCCGCGTCCTTGCGGTGTCCACGGGACTCAGCCCGAGGTCACCTCGATGCGGCGGGGCTTGGACTCCTCGGCCTTCGGGACCGTGATGGTCAACATCCCGTCGCGGTAGCTGGCGTTGACGCCGTCGGCCTGCACGCGATCGGGGAGACGGACGGCCCGGTGGAAGCGGCCGAAGTGGCGCTCGATGCGACGGAAGCCGTTCGCCTCACGCTCGTCGTAGAAGCGCCGCTCCCCGGCGATGGTGAGGATGTTCTCCTCGAGCGAAACATCGACGTCCTCGGCCTTCACGCCCGGCAGCTCCACGTGGATCGTGAAGCCGTCCTCGTCCTCCTCGACATCGAGTGCGGGGCTGAACGCGCCCGCCGGGCTGGCGGCCTGACGGTCGCCGAAGGCCTGACGGAACGCGCGCTCCACCTCGTCCTGGAGCGACGACACGTCGCGGAACGGTTGGTAGGCGGTCAGTGAGCTCATCATGCCCTCCTCTCCTTACTGTCGATCAGTGGGTTGGTGGTGGGTTGCGACGGGCGAGGGGCCGGTCAGCCGGCCTGCTGCTCGTCCTCGCCCTCGTCGACGACCTCGGCATCGACGACGTCCTCGTCGGCGTTCGCCGCGTCCTCCTCGGCCGGCTGACCCTCGGCGGCCGTCGCGTCCTCGGCGGTGGCCTGGTAGATGGCCTGCGCGAGCTCCTGGCTCTTGGTGCCGACGGTCTCCATGGCGGACTTGATCGCCTCGGTGTCGTCGCCCTCGAGCGCGGTCTTCAGCTCGCCGAGCGCCTCCTCGATGCTGGCGCGGGTCGCTTCGTCGACCTTGTCGCCGTGTTCCTTCAGGGACTTGTCCGTCGAGTAGACGAGCGAGTCGGCCTGGTTGCGGAGCTCGATCGTCTCCTTGCGGCGGCGGTCCTCCTCGGCGTGCGCCTCGGCGTCGGCGATCATCTGCTCGATGTCGTCCTTGGGGAGCGCCGAGCCGCCGGTGATCGTCATCGACTGCTCCTTGCCCGTGCCGAGGTCCTTGGCGGACACGTGCACGATGCCGTTGGCGTCGATGTCGAAGGTCACCTCGACCTGCGGCATGCCACGTGGTGCCGGGGGGATGTCGGTGAGCATGAACTTGCCGAGCGTCTTGTTGTCGCTCACGAGTTCACGCTCGCCCTGGAGCACGTGGATCTCCACAGACGGCTGGTTGTCGTCCGCGGTCGTGAAGACCTCGGAGCGCTTGGTCGGGATCGTCGTGTTGCGCTCGATCAGCTTGTGGGTGATCCCTCCCTTGGTCTCGATGCCGAGCGAGAGTGGCGTGACATCGAGGAGCAGGACGTCCTTGACGTCGCCCTTCAGCACCCCGGCCTGGAGCGCCGCGCCGATCGCCACCACCTCGTCGGGGTTGACGCCCTTGTGCGGGTCCTTGCCGCCGGTGAGCTCCTTGACGAGCTCCTGGACGGCCGGGATGCGCGTGGAGCCGCCGACGAGGATGACGTGGTCGATGTCGTTCCCGCCGCTGGCACCTGCGTCCTTGAGTGCCCGCTGGAAGGGACCCTTCAGCTTGTCCAAGAGGTCGCTGGTGAGCTCGTTGAACCGCGCGCGGGACAGGGTCTGTTCGAAGTGGAGCGGACCAGCGTCGGTCGCGGTCAAAAACGGCAGGTTGATGGTGGTCTCCTGCGAGGAGGAGAGCTCGATCTTGGCCTTCTCGGCGGCCTCCTTGAGCCGCTGGATGGCCATCTTGTCGCCCGAGAGGTCGACGCCTTGCTCGTTCTTGAAGGTGGTGAGCATCCAGTCGATCAGCGCCTGGTCCCAGTCGTCTCCACCGAGGTGCGAGTTCCCGGCGGTCGACTTGACGTCGAAGACGCCTTCGGCGATCTCCAGGACGGACACGTCGAAGGTGCCGCCACCGAGGTCGAAGACCAGGACGGTCTGCTCGTCCTCCTTCTCGAGCCCGTAGGCCAGCGCCGCGGCCGTCGGCTCGGCCACCAGACGCAGCACCTCGAGTCCGGCGATCTCCCCGGCCTCCTTGGTGGCCTGACGCTGGGAGTCGTCGAAGTAGGCCGGGACCGTGATGACGGCCTCGGTGACCTCGTCGCCGAGGTAGGCCTCCGCGTCGCGCTTGAGCTTCATGAGGATGCGGGCGGAGATCTCCTGTGGGCTGTAGGTCTTGCCGCCGACCTCCGTCTTCCAATCGGTCCCGATGTGGCGCTTGACCGAACGTACGGTCCGGTCGGCGTTCGTCACGGCCTGGCGCTTGGCGACCTCGCCGACGAGCACCTCGTCGGACTTGGACCACGCCACGACCGACGGGGTCGTACGTGCGCCTTCTGCGTTGGAGATGACGGTGGCCTCGCCACCCTCCATGACGGAGACGACGGAGTTGGTCGTCCCCAGGTCGATGCCGACGGCTTTGGCCATCTGCGGCCTCCTGTGTGAGCGTCGTGTCGCGGTGTTCGGCGGAGCCCGGTGACCGCGAGACGGTGTCCGTCGCGTGCGGCGGCCATCCGGGGCTGCTTTCACCCCTCAAGGTACGCCGGATGACGCCGTGGGCAACCGGCGTGAGGCTCATCGACGCAGATTATCTGAGTCGAGTCGGCTCAGGTCTTGTCACACGACCACCAGTAACGATGCCGCGGTCCCCGGCGTCAGTGGTGTTCGTCCCGGATCGCCGGCGGTGGCTCGGGGAACCAACCACGCTCCAGCGGGGCGCCGCGGGCCGTCAGTCGTTCGCGGCGCGGGTGGAAGGCGACCAGCAGCAGCAGCGGGAGCAGAACGACCACGGCGATGGCGATGAGCTGCCAGGCGGACATGCTGCGCACCTCTCTGCCGCATCGGACCCTTCTCACTCTAGCGAGGCGATCTCGACCCCCACCGCGCGCTCGACGAGCCGGACCAGCTCCACATGATCGGCACCGTCGAGCTCAGCGGCTGCCGCCGTCGTCAGGTCCTCGACCAGCCCGAGGACCCGCGGCTCCACGCCGGAGTCCTCGAGCACCCCGCGCGCCAGCCTCACGTCCTTGGCCAGCAGGGCGAGGGCGAAGGTGTGCGGGAAAGCACGGGTGAGCACCCGTTCGGGCAGGAGCTCCTCGGTGGCGAACGACCTTCCGGTCGAGCTGCCGATCACCGACAGCGCCGCGGCCGGATCGACCCCGGCGGCGGTCAGCGCCGTCATGCCCTCGGCCGCCGCCCACAGCGAGGTCGCCAGTAGGGCGTTGTTGACCGCCTTCACGGCCATCCCGGCGCCGACCGGGCCGACGTGGACGATGCGGGACGCCACCGTCTCGAGCACCGGGCGGACCGCCTCCAGATCGCCGGCATCGCCGCCGACCATCGTGCTGAGCGTGCCCGCGGCCGCGCCGGAGGTCCCACCGGACACCGGGGCGTCGAGGTAGCCGACGTCGTGCGCCGCGAGCACGGCGGCGATGTCCCGGCTCCCCGCCGGGTCACCCGAGGTGTGGTCGATCCAGACGGTGCCCGGCGACAGCGTCGGAGCGACGACCTCTGCGACCGCCGCCACCTCGACGTCGGTGGGAAGGCACGAGCACACCACGTCGACCGGCGGCAGCTCGCGCAGATCCTCGACGACGGTCGTGCCGTGGGCCGCATGGTGGTCGTGGGCGACCGAACTCGTGCGGTTCCACACCGCGGTCGGCCACCGAGCCGCGAGGTTGGCGGCCATGGGTCGCCCCATGGCGCCGAGTCCGAGGTAGGCCACCTGCATCGTCATCCTCCTGCGTTCCCGTTCATCCTGCGGGGACCGGTTCGGACCAGGTGAGCCGCGCGCCCGCGGTCACACCGGCACCGGCCAGGCTCCCACCCGGGGCCTCGAGCGCCGTCACGTACGGCTCCTCTGGGGCGGTGACCGGACAGTCCGCGCGGCTCGATGTGCACGGCACCATCGTCTCGACGGCGACGATCTCCCCCTCCGCCGTGGCGAACGCGATGTCGAGCTCGACCAGGGTGTTCCACATCCAGAACCCACTGGTGCGTTCCTCGTCGAAGACGAACAGCATGCCGGTCCCCTCCGGCAGGTCCGTGACCTCCATCAACCCGCGACGTCGGTCGGCGTCGGAGGCCGCCACCTTGGCAGCCACCTCGACGCGGTCGCCTTCGGTCGTGGTGATCCGGACGATCGCCTCGTCGAGACCGTCGATCGCGGGGTGGAGCGGCGGCACCTCCGGCGGGCGGTCCTCCGTCGGCGCGTCGTCGGTCGCCTCGCGCCCGTCCGTGGCGCTCTCGGTCGGACCGGATCCACCGGGAGGTTCCGTATCCGCGTTCGCCGTGCACCCCGAAACGACCGTGAACACGGCGAGGAGGATCGTGGCGGCGGTAGCGTGGCAGCGGCACATCGTGATGCACGCTACCGGCCGGGACGTCTCCTCTACCCTGCCAGCGACCGAACACGCAGGAGGACACCGGTGCACGAGCTCGCCGTCACCGCCATCGGGGCGGACCGCCCAGGCATCGTCGCCGCTGTGGCCCGGGTCCTGCACGAACGGGGGGGCAACCTCGAGGACTCGGCCATGACGATCCTCGGTGGGCACTTCGCCATCGTCCTCCTGGTGGCCACCGAGGATGGTCCCGAGGAGCTGCGGGAGGCGCTGACGACGGCCACCGCCGAGCTGGGGCTGACCATCTCGGTGAGCACGGCCGACTCCGAACGGCGCGCCGCGGACCCGACCCATCTCCTGAGCGTGTACGGCGCGGACAAGCCCGGCATCGTGGCCGGCGTCACCTCGGCGTTGGCCGAGGTGGGAGCCAACATCGTCGACCTGGAGACGCAGGTCATCGGGGCGGACACCGACCCGGTCTACGCGATGGCGATCGAGCTCGAGACCGACGCTCCGGCCGAGGTCACCGCGGCGGTCGAGCGTGCCTGCGCCGAACTCGGGGTCGACCACATGCTGCGCGCCATCGCCGCGGAGACCTACTGAGTGGCGGTCCGCGAGGTGGTGACGTATCCGGCGCGCGTGCTCAAGGGGCTCACGGGGCCGGTCGGGGAGATCGGGCCACGGGAGCGTGCCTTGGCCGAGGACCTCGTCGACACGATGTACGACTCCCCGGGCTGTGTGGGGCTGGCGGCACCACAGCTCGGGGTCCCGTCCCGCGCCTTCGCACTGGACGTGTCGGTGATGAAGAAGCCACCGGAGGGCAACCACGGCTTGGTGGTCCTGTTCGACCCGGAGCTGGTGCTGGCCACGGGCTCGGAGCTGGCTCGGGAAGGCTGCATGTCGGTGCCCGACTACACCTGCGATGTGCGCCGGGCCACCGACGTGGTCGTGCGCGGCACGACGCCTGCGGGAGAGACGCGGGTGATCGAAGCCACCGGGTTCGAGGCTCGCGCCTTCCAGCACGAACTGGACCACCTCGAAGGCCTGTTGGTGCTGGACCGGGTCGCGGCACGGTCGGATGTGTTCCCGCGCAAGCGCCGGGCGGCCAAGGGCCAACACCTCAAGTGAGCAGGGACGCGGACAACGGTCACTGCGGTCGACAGCCGGTCACCGCATCGATGTCGAGCAACCCGGCCGGCTCATCGACGACGACGGTGACCCGGATGCCGTCACGGCTGCCGAACGCCTCCGCGCCGCTCGCGCCGGGGCGGAGCTCGTAGCCGGCTTCGCTGAGCACCGCCGAGGCACGGGCGAGCGGGTCCTCGAGGTCGGACAGCCCAGCCCGCACCCCCACCCGGTTGGAGGCTCCGAGGTCACCGGTCAGGAGCTCGCATCGGGAGCGCGTCCCGAGCGGCTCCCGTCGGAGGACGTCCAGCTCGAGCTCGGCCGCCAGCTCATCGGTCAACGCGACGATCTCCTCCTCGGCGGCATCGATGCGGATCGTCTCCTCACCGAACCGGGAACAGCCGGCGAGCAGGATCAGGGCACCGGCGAGCGCGACGACCCGACCGTGTCTGACCCTCGCTCCCACGCCCCGGCGACCTTCCGTGGTGTACTGCTCTGCTGGCTGACTCGGCCGCGACTGTACGGCGTCGCGCGGGACGCATTGGGTCACACCGATGGCCTTTCGTAGACTCCACGCGACCCGCGACGCGGAGCTCGGCAACCGACGCCGTCGCGGCACGACCAGGGAGATCGGCCTGTGACGAGCGAGACCGTGCTCACGCTGTTCCGGATCGTGGTCGGCACCGCGACCATCGTGTTCTTCGCCGCCTGGGCGGTCCGGCGGGTGACGTTCCTGGTGCGACTGACCATGGCGGCACGAGCGAACCCGGCCCGCAACCTGAGGGCGGCCGCTCGTGCCAACCTGAAACAGGCGCTGGTCAACATCCTCGGCAACCGCAAGCTGCTGCGCTGGTCGCTCCCGGGCATCGCGCACTTCTGGGTGATGTGGGCCTTCTTCGTCCTGCAGACCACCCTGCTCGAAGCGGCCGGTGAGCTCTACCTCGGCCCCGAGTTCCAGCTCCCACTGCTGGCCTCGATCGAGCTGTTCGGCGTCACCGCCTACGACGTGTTGGGATTCGCGCAGGACTCGCTCGGCATGCTGTCCATGGTCGGCATCGTCATCTTCGCGACCATCCGCTTCGCGCAGGACCCGCGCAACCGCGGACGCTCCTCGCGCTTCGCCGGTTCGAACCTCAACCAGGGCTGGTGGGTGCTCGCCGGCGAGACGCTGGTCATCTGGACCCTGTGGGTCGCCCACGGCGTGCGATTCGCCGAGGGGCACGCGCCCACGGAAGCGGCGTTCATCTCCGAGCTGTTCGGGCGGGTGCTGGCCGGGATCGAGCCACTCACCCTCGAGTGGATCGGCGCGGTCAACCTCGTTGCCCACCTCGCCATCGTCGGGGGGTTCCTGGTCTTCACGCTGCACTCCAAGCACCTGCACATCGTGACGATCCCGTTCCAGGAGCTGACCCGCGACCCCGAACGCACCACCGCCCTCGGCGCCCTGCACTCCGAACCGATCGACCTCGAGACGATGGACGAGGACACCGTCCTGGGTGTCGGCGCGATCGAGCAGTTCACCTTCGACCGGTTCCTCGACTTCCAGACCTGCACCGAGTGCGGCCGTTGCCAGTCGCAGTGCCCGGCGTGGAACACCGGCAAACCACTCAGCCCGAAGATGCTGATCCAGGACCTGCGCGACCACATGTACGCCAAGGGGCCGTTCCTCCTCGGCGAGATCGACGAGGCCGAAGCCGGCGACGTCATCTCGATCCCGCTGGTCGGTGACGCCCCGGGGGAAGCCGCGGTGATCGACTACGACGTGCTGTGGTCGTGCACCACCTGCGGCGCATGCGTCGAGGAGTGCCCGGTCGACATCCAGCACGTCGACACCATCGTCGACCTCCGCCGCTACAAGGCCATGATGGAATCGAGCTTCCCGCAGGAAGCCAGCGTCATGCTGAAGAACGTCGAGAACTCCGGGGACCCGTGGGGGGTCGGGCAGGCCAAGCGCGAGGAGTGGACGGAGAAGCTGGACTTCGACGTCCCCGTGCTCGAGCCGGACGGTGACGGGGGCGGCGCCTACGAGTACCTCTTCTGGACCGGCTGTGCCGGCGCCGTGGACGATCGCTCGAAGAAGATCACCCAGGCGACCGCACAGCTCCTCCACGACGCCGGGGTCAGCTTCGCGATCCTCGGCAAGCACGAGACGTGCACCGGGGACCCCGCTCGCCGGCTCGGGATGGAGTACCTGTTCCAGATGCTGGCGAAGCGCAACGTGGAGATGCTCAAGAGCGTCGGCGCGGAGAAGACCAAGATCGTCGCGTGGTGCCCGCACTGCTTCAACACGCTGAAGAACGAGTACCCCGACTTCGACGGACACTTCGAGGTCCTGCACCACTCGGAGGTGCTGGCAGCGCTCGTCGACGAGGGTCGGCTGGTGGCCACCAACCAGCTCGACAAGCGGATCACCTACCACGACCCCTGCTACCTCGGTCGCCACAACGACGTCTACTCGACACCGCGACAGGTCGTGAACGCCGTGCCCGGGCTGCAGCCGACCGAGATGACCCGTTGCCGGTCGAACGGCTTCTGCTGCGGCGCTGGCGGGGCCCGCATGTGGATGGAGGAGGACATCGGAAAGCGCGTCAACATCGAACGCGTCGACGAGGCTCTCGAGCTCGACCCGGAGCTGATCTCCACCGCCTGTCCGTACTGCACGACCATGCTCTCCGACGGCATCGCCCAGAAGGTGCAGGAGGGCTCGCTCGAGGACGGCCAGGTCGAGGTGCTCGACGTCTCCGAGGTCCTCCAGCGCGGACGCATGCTTCCGATGGCGGCCCAAGGGGTGGCTGCTCCTGCGGCCGAGGGACCCGACGACGCCGGCTGACCTCCGCGAGCTCAGCCGCGCTCGAGGCGCCCCACGGCGGCAGACAACAGTTCCGGCTCGAAGACGCGGACCTGGCGCTTTCCGGCGGCCTTGGCGGCATACATCGCCAGATCAGCGGCCCGGAGCACGGCATCGGCGGTGCCCCCATCGGCCAGCATGGCGACCCCGAGACTGGCGCCGCTCGACACCTCTGCCAGATCGGGTCCGAGCCGGAACGGCTCGCCCAACCGCGCCAGTACCCGCTCGGCGATCGCCACGGCCTGTGCCTGGCCGCGAACCTCGTCGAGGAGGATCGCGAACTCGTCTCCACCCAGCCGGCTCGCGGTATCGGCGGACCGGAGGCAGGCACGGATCCGGCGGGCCGCCTCGACGAGCAGTTCGTCCCCGGCCGCATGGCCGAGGGCATCGTTGACCGTCTTGAACTCATCGAGGTCGAGGAAGACGACCGCGCCCGCGAGCGGTGGCCGCCGCGCCAGTCGGTCCGCGATCCGGATCCGGAACAGCCGCAGGTTGGCCAGATGGGTCAACGGATCGTGGAACGCCTGTTGCTCGAGCTCCTCTTCGAGCTGCTTCTCGCGCGTGACATCGACGAGCACACCGCGCTGGTAGCGCTCGCCGTCCTCCTCTTCCACGACGCTCACCTGGTCACGCAGCCAGATGAGGCTCCCGTCACGTCGGTGCATCCGGTAGGTCATGGTCAACGGCTCGCGCGAGCCGGAGCGCACATGGGCATCCAGGCGCGCGGGGACCCACGCGCGGTCATCGGGGTGGAGGTGCGAGAGCCACAGGCCGGTCGTGGTCGACCACTCCTGTGGGGTGAACCCGAGCAGGTCCTCGACACGCGGGCTGATGTAGGTGGCCGGCTCCTCGGGGGCGACCGGACCGGCGTAGACCACGGCCGGCACCTGCTCGACGATCAGGCGGTACTGGGCCTCCGCAGCCTCCAGTTCGGCCTGCAGCCGCTTCTCCTCGGTCACGTCCTGGAGCAGGCCGACCGCGAGCGGAGACCCGTCACTGCTCGTGATACGGGCCACCAGCAACCGGCCCCACACGATGTGGCCGTCACGGTGGATGAAGCGCTTGTCCAGGTCGAAGCGCTCGATCTCCCCTGACATCAACTGGTCGAAGAGTTCCTCGTTCCGAGCGATGTCGTCCACATGGGTGAAAGCCGCGAACGGCAGCTCCGCGAACTCCTGCTCCGAGTAGCCGAGCATCGTCCGCAGGGCGTCGTTGGTGAGCACCGTCCGCCCGTCCTCGTCCACGATGCCGACACCGATCGGCGCGAGGTGCAGGATCTCGCTCAGGAGCTCGGCCGGCGCATCGGCGATCGCGGTGCTCACGCCATCGTCGACCCGCGTGGCGGCCCCCTCGGCGCCGAGTCCGTGGGATCCGTCGGTCACCCCGGCCCCACCTCCTTCAGTTGCACGCCCCGAGCCAGGCATCGTGGTGGGCCATGAGGGTACGACACGGCCCCCCCAGGGCCGCATCCCCACACGCCCGGTAGCGTTGGGGGGTGCACGATCGCCCGCCGCAGGTGGGAGGGGCCGAGCCCCACCGGCGCCCCGGGATGGATGGGAACGACGTGTCGCACGCCACCACCACGCAGCGCGACCACGCCGACGAGGTCGCGGAGCGGCTCGCGGTGCCCGTGCTCGTTGCGGCGCTGGCGAGCATCCCCGCGATCTTCCTGACGCTGCTCTCCGAGCCGTGGTCCACCATCGGCGACGGGATGAACACCCTGTCGGGTGCCGTGCTCGTCGCCGAGGCCGTGGTGCTCTTCGCCGTCGCCGACGACCGGCGAGCCTGGCTCGAGCGCAACCGCTGGCTGGTGCTCCTCGCGGTGGCGATCGTGCCGGCCGTCATCTTCGCCGTCGGGCCCGTGCAGGTCCTGCGCGCGGTACGTGCCGTCGGCGCCCTGCGGATCATCCGCGTCCGTCGGATCCTCAAGGCCGGTCGGATCCTGCGTGAGCGGGCGGAGATCCATCACCGCTGGCAACGCGCGATCGCCATCATCGGGACCATGCTCGCAGCGGCCTTCGTTGCCATCGTCCTGACGGATCAGACCTCGACCTCGCGTGAGATCCTGAGCAGCGCGATCGAACTCGTCGGGATCCCGGGGATCGTGCTCGCCGGCCTGCTGATCGGCGGCGCCACCTACGTCGTCCGGACCAACCGGGACGCTGAGGACACCGAGGGCGAGTCCGAGGCCTCCGAGCCTCACCCGGATTTGGAGCGCACGTCCGGGTAGGGCCAGCCGTTGGCCACGCACCCGTCCGTGCCGATCGTCTGTTGCATCATCACGGGGGCGAGCTCGCCCGAGGCCGGACAACTGCGGTGGCCCGCACCGAGCCCATGCCCGACCTCGTGGTTGACCAGGTAGTGGCGGTAGGTCACGAGATCGTCGAACGCGTCGGCCCCCTCTGCCCACCGCATGGCGTTGAGCGCCGCGAACGTGCCTGTCCAGCACGAGAACCGGCCCTCCGTCCGAAGCCCCACCTCGCCGCAGAGCTCGTCGACGGTCTCCGGAGTGGCGAGCAGCACCCGCACCTCGGCGTCCTGAGGGTCCTCGACGCGGCGCAAGGTGCGGTCGGCCGCCCAGCTGCGTGGGTCGTGCAGCGCGGCTTCGACGACCGCGGTGACCGCAGCGAGATCCTCCTCCACGGCCGACTCGACCTCCACGGTGTAGGCGAGCGTCGGCCCATCGCCGGCTTCGGCCGTCCCGGGCGCCACGTCGAACCCTTCGGAGGTCCGCATCGCCGGCTCGACCGGCTCCCGGTTCGTCACCGCGCCCCCGCTCCGGTCCATCGACGCCAACGACGCCTCCCCCGAGGTTCGAGGGCCCCCGCCGGATGGTGCCGACACCTCCACATCACGGGGAACCGTGCCCGGCGCTCCCGGGGTGACCGGGACCCGGAGAGTGCGGACGGAGGGCCCACGGGGGTGTGGCCACCTCGGCAGCCACGCCGGCTGGCCCGGATCTGGTTCCCCGGCCTCACCACCCGGTGCGCCAGCGATGGAGGCATCGGTGGAAGGCAACGACGCCCCGGAGGAGTCGGTCGACCTCGCGCCGGGCAGCGTCGATCCCGCCACGAGGAGAGTCGCGGCGGCAACGGCGGCGAACAGCGTGCGCATCGGGCTCCGGCGGGTACCTGAACATCTGCAAGGTACGGCGTCCGCGCCGCGCCGCACCACCGCAGAGAGAAGCCCCCGACGTGGGGGCGCCGGGGGCAGAGGATCCAGGGCAGGGGCCCTGCGAGGTCGAAGGGGACGGACGACGACGCGGGCTGGCGCGAAGCCGATCCTGGACCATCTCTCTCACGTAGAGCGGGGAACCCTACGTACGCGGAAGGTAATCGTGCGCGACGCCTGGGTCACACCCCGATCGGACGGATCCGGCCGGCCTCTCACTCCGCGCGTTCAGCAGGGAGTGGCGGGCACCCTACGTGGCATCTGGGCTGCATCGGACACGCGCTGCGCGCACGCGCTGTCACCTCGCGCGCGCTGTTCGCGCTCGATGGCGCACCCGCGTCGGCCTGGCGAGCTCACTCCGGAGGGTCCTGTGGGGAGGGCACGAGGTTCAGGTGATAGCGCGACGCCGTCGGCCCTGCCTGCCCCTGGTACTTCGAGCCGATGTCACCGCTGCCGTACGGCTTCTCAGCAGGACGGTCGAGCGCGAAGAAGGCGAACTGCGCGACCTTCATCCCCGGATAGAGCAGGATCGGCAACGTGGCCACGTTGGAGAGTTCCAGCGTGACATCCCCGTCGAAGCCCGCGTCGATGAACCCGGCCGTGGAGTGGATCACCAGGCCCAGTCGCGCGAGCGAGCTCTTGCCTTCCAGGCGCGCCACGACGTCCGAGGGCAACGTGATGCGCTCCAGGGTGGAGCCGAGCACGAACTCCCCCGGGTGCAGGACGAACGGCCCCTCACCCGCATCGACGAGATCGGTGAGATCCGGCTGCGGCTGGCGGACATCGATCGTCGGGTACCGGTGGTTGGCGAAGACGCGGAACGTGCTGCCCAACCGCACATCGATGCTGGAGGGCTGGATCGCGTCCTCCGCCAGCGGATCGATCCCGATGCGACCGGCCGCCAGGGCCTCACGGATGGTGCCGTCGGACAGGATCATCGCGTCTCCGGCGTCGCGCGCGGGCACCTGCGTTGCAGCTCGAGGTCGCCAGGGAGTACGTTCCCGAGCCTTGCGGGTGTAGTTCAATGGTAGAACACGAGCTTCCCAAGCTCGGAACGGGGGTTCGATTCCCCTCACCCGCTCCGTTGCGCGCCCCACTCCTGCGCGCCCAGCGGGACGTCCGGCCTCGACCGCACATCCGCACCGGCTCCGGGGCGCTCGGTGCGCTGATCACGACGTTCGATGGAAGGAACCGACGTCTGGGACGTCGGTTCCTTCCATCGGATACGGGTAAAGCCTGCTACCTCCGGATCGAACCGCGGAACCCGCCATCCA
This sequence comes from Nitriliruptoraceae bacterium, assembly GCA_040904745.1. GTDB lineage: Bacteria > Actinomycetota > Nitriliruptoria > Nitriliruptorales > Nitriliruptoraceae > T1Sed10-7. The sequence continues at coordinate 2,645 of JBBDSW010000165.1, read as the reverse complement.
TCCTCGACGTCCAACGGCATGACACCGGACCCCGGAGGACGACCATGCCGTCCAGATCCCTGCTGGCCGCCATCACGGCCCTGCTGCTGACCGCGTGCGGCGGAGCGACGGGACCCACGGCGCCCGTCGTCGAGGGCGATGGGACGACGACCGATCCGGCGGGATCGTGGGTCCTCGTCCAAGCGCTGCCCGAGATCGACGTACCCGGCGACGCACGCGTGACGATGGACGTCGTCGCGGACGGTGACGCCTGGCAGGTCGGCGGGACATCGGCGTGCAACGCCTATGGCGGTCGGGTGTCGACGGACGGCGGCACCTGGAGCGCCGAGGGCTTCGGCCAGACCGACATGGGCTGCGACGAACCTCGCATGGCGGCCGAACGGGCCTACCTCGACGCGCTGGCAGAGGTGGCGGCGTGGGCGCGACCGTCAGCGGACGAACTCGTGCTCACCGGGCCGGACGTGGAGCTTCGCTTCGATGCGCTGCCGCCCGTGCCGACCGCCGACCTCACGGCGACGATATGGGTCCTCGACGGGCTCATGACCGGCACCGGGCCCGAAGCGACCACCGCCTCCCCCGCGGCCGCCGCCGACGACGCCACCCTGCGGCTCGAGTCCGACGGCACGGTGGAGGCGTCCACCGGCTGCCGCACGTTCAGCGGTGAGTGGATCGAGACGGGCGACGAGGTGCTGTTCACCACCTTCGGGCAACGCGACGACTCACCCAACGTCGCCGACGATGGCACGACCACCTGCTCCCCGGACGTCGTCGAGCAGGAGAACCACGTGCTGTCGGCACTCGGGGACGGGTTCCGCGCCGAGGTCGACGGACTGCAGCTGACGCTCATCTCCCGTGACGGGCTCGGGCTGACCTACCGGGCAGCGGACGGCTGATACACAGGCGGTGGGCCGACCCGGCGAGGTATCGTGTCGGTGAGCCAGCCGGGAGGTTGCTGATGAGCGCGGAGACGGTCCACACGTTCCTCGACGAGCACGACGTCACCTACGAGGTCCACGAGCATCCACGCGCCATCAGCGCCAGCCACCTCGCCCAGAGCGAGGACGTCACGGGCTGGGACGTCGCGAAGCCGGTCCTGCTCGCGATCGGCGACGAGCTGGCGATGGCGGTCGTGCCGTCCGCCGTCCACGTCGACCTCGACAAGGCCAGCGAGGTGCTCGGACACTCACCGGTGCGGCTGGCGACCGAGGACGAGTTCGCCTCGCGCTTCCCCGACAGTGAGCGGGGAGCAGAGCCCCCGTTCGGCAACCTGTACGGGATCCCGGTGTTCCTCGACGAGAGTCTCCGGGCGCGACAGCGGATGGTCTGCCGCGACGGCTCGCACACGAGCTCGATCACCCTCGCGGTCGCTGACTACGTCCGTGTGGTGGCCCCGGAGATCGTGGATCTCGCCACAGCACCGATCTGATCGGGTGCCTCGGGGACGAAGGGGTGCGGAGGCCAGCGAAGGATCCGGCATCAGCGCCCAGCGGATGCGCGCCGCGGTCCTCACCGGCCACGGCGGACCCGAGATGCTCGAGGTCCGGGACGATGTCCCGGTCCCCCGCCCGGGCCCCGGGCAGGTCCTGGTCGAGGTGGCCGCGGCTGCGGTCAACAACACCGACATCTGGACCCGACAAGGCGCCTACGGCAACGCGGAGGACCCCGACGCCGTGGCCGGCTGGCAGGGTGTGCCGCTGGACTTCCCGCGTATCCAGGGTGGCGACGTCATCGGCACCGTCACCGCGGTCGGGCCAGGGGTCGGCGAGGGCATCACCGGGCAGCGGGTCCTGGTCGATCCGACCCGCTACGCGGGTGACCGGGAGGAGCCGACCCTCCTCGCGGTCCTCGGATCGGAGCACGACGGCGGCTTCGCAGAGTACGTCGTCGTGGCGGCGGACCAGGCCCACGACGTGACCGACTCGCCGCTCAGCGACGACCAGCTGGCCTGCCTGCCGATCGCCTACGGCACCGCCACCGGGATGCTGGACCGCGCCGAGGTGGCCGGCGGAGAGACCGTGCTCGTCACCGGCGCGTCCGGTGGCGTCGGGTTGGCGCTGGTGCAGCTGGCGGCCGCGAGGGATGCCTGGGTGATCGGCCTGACGAGTGCGGCGACGGCTGCCGCCGTGCTGGAGGCCGGGGCCGCCACCACCGTTTCGCGCGGCACGGCATCGGTGGCCGAGCGTGTCCGTGAGGTCGCTGGCGGCGACCTCGACGTCGTAGCCGATGTGGTGGGTGGTTGGGCGTTCGATCAGCTGTTCCCGCTGCTGGCGACCGGCGGCCGGTGGGTCACGTGCGGCGCCGTGGCAGGGCCTGTCGTCCAACTCGATCTGCGCACCCTCTATCTCCATCGCCGGCGGCTCATCGGCTCGACGATGCACACCCCGGTGCAGTTCGACCGTCTCGTCGACGACGCCCGGCACGGCCGGGTCCACCCCCGGGTCGCCAAGACGTACCCCCTGACGGAGATCCACGCCGCCCAGACGGACTTCGTGGCCGGCGGCCACGTGGGCAAGCTCGTGCTGCACCCCCGGTGAGAGCTCGACGGCGACCACGGCGCCGATGGGATCGTTGTCGCGGTAGCGGACCGCGGCACCAAGGGGCGGTGGCTGGCAGTGATCCAGCACCTGCCACCAGCGACGCTGACT
>JBBDSW010000164.1:2222-3432 GCA_040904745.1 Nitriliruptoraceae bacterium | reverse complement strand
TCGTGCAGGAGTTCCAGTTCGGGATGAACTGGTCGAGCTACTCCTGGTTCGTCGGCGACATCTTCGGCGCCCCCCTGGCGCTGGAGGGGCTGGTCGCCTTCTTCCTCGAGTCCACCTTCCTCGGCCTGTGGATCTTCGGCTGGGATCGGCTCTCCCCGAAGCTGCACCTGGCCACGATCTGGCTGGTGGTGCTCGGCACCCACATCTCCGCCTACTTCATCCTGGCGGCCAACTCCTGGATGCAGCACCCGGTCGGCTACACGATCGACGCGGAGACCGGGCAGGCACGCCTCGACGACTTCGTCGCCGTGCTCACCAACCCCTACCTCGTCGGGCAGTTCTCGCACACCGTGCTGGCTGCCTGGACGACGGGCGCGTTCGTGGTGCTCGGCGTCTCCGCCTACTACCTCCTCGAGAAGCGCGACGTCGAGGTGTTCGCGCCCGCCGCCCGCACGGCGGTCACCGTCGCCGTGTTGACCTCGATCGCGGTCGCCTTCGTCGGGCACGACCAGGCCCAGCACCTCACCGAGGTGCAGCCGATGAAGATCGCCTCCGCCGAGGCGCACTGGGACACCGCCTCCGGCGTGCCGCTGTCGTTGTTCGCGGTCGGTGACGTCGAGGACCGCCGCAACATCGTCGACATCGACTTGCCACGCGGGTTGTCGATCCTCGCCACCAACACCCTCGACGGCGAGGTGGAGGGGATCAACGACGTCCAGGCCCGCTACGTGGAGGAGTACGGACCGGGGAGCTACATCCCGGTGGTCGGGGTCATCTACTGGGCGTTCCGCATCATGGTCGGTGCCGGCACGCTGATGATCGCCCTCGCCCTGTTCGGTCTGCTCAGTTCCATGCGCGGCCGGATCGCCGACACCGACCGCCGTTTCAACCGTCTGTGGCTGCAGGCGCTGCCGTGGGCGATGGCCCTGCCGTTCCTCGCCAACACCGCCGGCTGGGTGATGACCGAGATGGGCCGCCAACCGTGGGTCGCCTACGGCCTGCTGCTGACCCGGGACGGCGTCTCCCCGTCGGTCTCCCGGTGGGAGGTCGTGGTGAGCCTGGCCGGCTTCACGCTCGTCTACGGAGTGCTGCTCGTGGTGACGATCGGGATCCTGCGCAGGCACATCGCCGCCGGGCCACCCGAGGAGACGGACGAGGACGTCGACGAGGACCACCGCACCTTCGCCCCGCTCGGCGGCGCGTACTGACC
>JBBDSW010000164.1:0-2122 GCA_040904745.1 Nitriliruptoraceae bacterium | reverse complement strand
GTGCTCTTCATCGGCTACTTCGTGCTCGAGGGCTTCGACTTCGGTGTCGGGGTGCTCAGCAAGTGGCTGGCCGCCGACGACGTCGATCGCCGGGTCATGATCAACACGATCGGGCCGGTGTGGGACGGCAACGAGGTGTGGTTGATCACCGCCGGCGGCGCGATGTTCGCCGCGTTCCCGCTGTGGTACGCGACGGTGTTCAGCTCGTTCTACCTGCCGTTGTTCCTGATCCTGCTGGCGCTGATCGTCCGCGGGGTCGCCTTCGAGTTCCGCGGCAAGCGCACCGACGAGCGGTGGCGGTGGTGGTGGGACCAGGCGATCTTCTACGGCAGCCTGCTCCCGGCGATCCTGTGGGGGGTCGCCTTCGCCAACTTCGTCCAGGGCATCCCGCTGGAGGAGGACGGGCTGTTCGTGGGGACGATCCTCGACCTGCTGTCGCCCTACGCGCTGCTCGGCGGGGTCGCCTCCCTGCTCATGTTCACCCTGCACGGTGCCATGTACCTGGCGCTGAAGACCGAGGACGGTGGCGCCGTCCAGCAGCGCGCGGAGACGCTCGCGCGGTGGCTGTCGGTGATCGCGGCGGTCGGGGTCATCGCCTTCCTCGGCTGGACCTACCTCAACGCCGTCGCCCTCGGCGACACCGGCGTGGTGCCCGGGATCATCCCGGTCTCCGCGATGGGTGCGGCGCTCGCCGTGCCGCTGTTGATCCGCGAGCGGCTGCACGGCTGGGCGTTCCTGGCCACCACCTCGATGATCGCGCTGGTCGTGTTGACGCTGTTTTTGAACCTGTACCCGCGGCTGCTCGTGTCCTCGCTGGATCCGGCGTTCGACCTCACCGTCTCGAATGCCAAGGCGAGCGACCTGACGCTCACGATCATGTCGTGGTCGGCGATCGTGTTCGTGCCGCTCGTCGTCGCCTACCAGTCGTGGAGCTACTGGGTGTTCCGGCACCGGGTCAGCCGGGAGTCGGTCGAGGCACCCTCCGAGACCCCGCTCCAGGTCGTCGACCGGCGCCTGGCGCGTGCCCGACAGCGCAGGGGTGACGGCGGAGCGTCGTGACCAGCGGACGGACGAGCCGTCCGGCGGGCACCGCCCCGAGGGCGCGGACGGGGCCCTTGCCCGGCCAGCGGGTCCGGGAGCGCGGGAGCCGCCCGCCCGTCGACCCGCGGCTGCTGCGCCTGGATGCGGCCGTGCCACGGCTGCTCGGGCTCTCCGCCCTGCTGTCCGTCGTCACGGCCGTGGCGCTGATCGTGCAGGCCTCGGCGCTGGCCGCGATCGTCGCCCGTACGTTCCTGGGCGGAGCCACGCTCGCCGATCACGGCCCGCAGCTGGCGCTGTTCGCCGGAGCGGTGGCCGTGCGCGCGGCGGCGAGCTGGGCCACCCAGCTCCTCGGACAGCGCACCGCCGCCCGGGTGAAGTCGCGGCTGCGGCGCTCGGCGATCGCGCGGCTGGTCCGCCGCCCGCCGGGGGAGGGGGAGGAGGACACCGGGGAGCTGGCCGGGATGCTCACCGACGGCATCGATGCGCTCGACGGCATCTTCGCCGGCTACCTGCCGGCCGTCCTGGCCGGGGTCCTCGTCCCGGCCAGCATCGTCGTGTTCGTGGCGACGGTCGACGTGACCTCGGCCATCGTGCTCATCGTCACGCTGCCGCTGATCCCGGTCTTCATGGTGCTGATCGGCCTCGCCGCCCGGGCTGCCACGCGCCGGCGGTTCCGGGCGCTGACCGCGCTGTCCTCGGAGCTGCTGCGTGTCCTCCAGGGGCTCACGACCGTGCGGGTCTCGCGGGCCGCGGACCGGGTCGGCCACCACGTGCGGGACGCCGCCGAACGGCTCCGCACCACCACGCTCGAGACCCTTCGGATCGCGTTCCTCTCCGCGTTGGCGCTGGAGGTGCTCGCCGCCCTCGGTGTCGCGACCGTGGCCGTGATCGCCGGTGTCCGGCTCGCGGAGGGGACCGGCATCGGGTTCGAGCCGGTGCTGGTCGCGCTCCTGCTCGCACCCGAGGCGTTCTGGCCCCTGCGACAGGTCGGCCAGCAGTTCCACGCCAACGAGGACGGCGCGGCCGCGGCCGAACGGCTGCTCGACCTGGTCGAGCCGGAGCCCGCCGAGGATGTGGGTAC
>JBBDSW010000163.1:0-20664 GCA_040904745.1 Nitriliruptoraceae bacterium | reverse complement strand
GCCCTCGCAGATTCGCGGCGTCAAGGACCGCACCTGCACCGGTGTGGATAGCGGGGCGATCGAGACCAAGACCCCCGGTGCTGCCGACGGCCCCTGCCTGCTCACCGGCGACGCCGGCGGGCGCTGTTATGCGCGCCTGAGCGCTGAGGGGCCTCCGCACATCATCACGGTTTCCGGGCGGGGCGGTGGCGTCGTCAGGCTGGCCGGTCTCAACCGCCGACAAGCGCAGCTTCTCGGCGGTGAGTCCCACGGTCGGGCCGGATGGTTGGGGTGGCGGCGTCCATCCTTGCAGGTCTGTGACCAGCTGCGCGACAAGCTCGAAGAAGAGCTCGAGGTCCACTTCTTCGGGCCGTCTATTCAGTGCGTGGCGCAGCAGCAGGATCGTGATGTCAGGGTCACACGGCTGGAGCACCTCCAGCATCTCCCACCAGGCCATTTCGCATCCATGACGCCAGTGGCTGACAGATCGTCCGAGCCCGTAGACAGCCTCAGCCGCTGGAGTCCGCCCGGTCCCGCTCTTCGCTATCCGAAAGACTCAGAGCGAGCGGTCGGCGCTGCGCTGACGCCCCTCGACGAACGCAGCCAGGGCGCGGTCAGGCGAGGTGTAGGTCTTGTACAGAGGGCTGGTCGGCGTGCGGGCGAGCTCAACCGACAGGCCCAGCAGATCTTCCGATTGGCCGCTGATCCGTCGAACCTCAGCGAGATGGGCGGACTCGGTGCCCGATGCGTGTGCAGCAGGGCGGCCATGGCTCGCGGAAGACGTTGCAGCAGCGTCGCCGACGGCGCCAACGGCATGAACAGCGGCACCAAGGTCGGCTCATTGACCAGCAGGACGACCTGCGGCTTCCAGAAGAGCACGGTGGCGTACCAGCTGCCCAGCTGCGATGTCGTCACGTCAGCATCGGTGGCGTTGGGTCCGCGGACACGATCGAGGAACTTCCTGGTGCCGTGGATCACGAGCATGCAGAAGCCTCTTCGTGCGGGCCGCTGCTGTCCTGATGAGGGTAGGGAACGCCCATCGGATCAACGTGCAGTGCCCGTCACGCCTGGGCTACGACTAGCCCATCGTGATGATGCGCGCGCCGGCACCCCGGTGTAGAGCGCCCAGAACTGCGGACCGTTGGTGCGGTTGCCTGGTACCGGTGCTGGATCGAGCTGGATGAAGCAACCATCTCGTACCGTCGTCGCCATGAGGCTCGTTCACTGGCTGTTCCACCTCGACGATCTCGTCCCGTACGAGGTCACGCACCGACGCGCCCGCCCCCTGCGCGCGGTCGCAGTAGCCGTGCTGATCACGATCTTGCCAGGTGCATTCGTCGCCTACCACCAGGAGCGGCTCCAGCCTCTCGTAGACCAGCTCACCGAGCACATCCAGGAGGTGGCCGAACAGGGGATCGCGGACGAGCAGTCGCAGAAGCATCAGCGCCGTGACCTCTTCGTGTGGGCTGCTTCGCGGCCCGGCAACTCTTGACGGGCCCTCGAAGACGTCGGCGGGCGAGGTAAGTCGGCGGGCGAGGTAAGTTCTGGTCATCCTTGCCAGCATCTTGCTACTGAGTGCGACGGCTCCGGCTCTCCCCCGGGGTGGCGGACAGCCGGCTGTATCGCCCGATCCTCGGCGGGGCTTCAGCTTGCTCTCGGGTGCCACGGGAAGCTCACCCCGGGCCGCCTTGGGTGGCAGGTCAACTGTCTCGTGACTGCTCCAACTGCTCTCGCCAGGCGTCGAACTGGGATGCGAGGTCTTCGTACGTCTTGCCGGTACCGAGGAAGTCCTCCTCGTCGAGGCGATGTATCGCCGCCAGGGACTCGCTGAAGCGCTCTTGCGAGAAGCCGCGATCCTTGGCGCTGGCGAGCTCGATGAGTCGGTCGGCGGAGTAGACCTCGAGGAGCGCGGCGACATCGGCGAAATCCCGTGCTACGGCTCGGCCGAACAGGGCGAGCACCTTGTCGGCGGCCAACTCGTCCTGGCTCAGGGTGGAGCCCAGCGCGGTGGCCTCGGACGGGCCGTGGCGGGCGTCGTGGGAGAGGTCGAGCTGCACGGTCTCGCCGCCGGGCTCGGCGATCTGCAGGCGCGCGAACCCGGGGAGGTCACGGATCCTCGTGATGCTCAGACCTTCACGCTCGATTTGTGCCTCGAGGACCGGCAGGAGATCAGCGACGGCCGCTGCCGATGTTGCGAAGAAGTCGAGGTCCTGGGTGCCGCGCCTCCCGCCAGCGCGAAGTCGCGAGCCTCGGGCAACTCTGCGAGCAGATGCGCGAGTCGACGCTGCAGCGCTGTGAGCATCCGCTACGCGACACACTCGGCGGTCAGCTGTCGCCAGCTATCACGGATGTCCTGCGGTAGGAACAACTCGTCGAAGACCACCACGAGCTGGTCGGAATCGACGTAGCGCCGCAGGTCATCGAGCGTGCCCTCGCGCAGCACGATCTCGTAGACCCGGCGCCGATCGCCGGGGTCGTCGAGGTCGTAGGAGCGCCGGCTTGACCAGTCCAGGTGCTGGGGCAGGACGACGCGCCCCGAGGCGCTCGGACCATCGAGCTCATCGAGCGACGCCGGGAGCACGAAGGGGCGCCGCCGTGCGCTGAACGTCTGCTCCACCATGGTCCTCCAAGAGCGTCTCCACAGCGAGCGTACGTGAAGCGGGCCCTGCCAGCCGGGGACACGCCCCACGGCCGGGTCGGATGGCGAGGGCCTGCGTTGTGGACCCATCGTGGACCCGAAACGCGCGGCACCGGGGGGCGACCAAGGGCACGACGTGGGATGACACTCGTGTGTTTCCGCAGGTCAGCGGCGCATCGTGCGACGGAGAGCAACTGCCGACACGCCCCCAGCGCGGTCGAGGGCCGTGTGCCCGTCAGGACATGGGGGTTCAAATCCCCCGTGCGCACCAGCCGATCGCTGTGCCGGTTGAGGTCGTTACTCGAGCAGGGCCGCGTTCCCGCGCCACCGGTCCTCTTCGACGTAGGTCGCGACGCACGTCCAGTCGTGCTGGATCTCGAAGCCGGTGGCCGTCTCGGTGGTCAGATACGCATGGACCTGCCACTCGTTGGCTCCGGTCCGGGTGATCGTGGCCTGCGCCAGGGCCGGGTAGCTCGCGGTCGAGGGTGCCCCGATCTCCTCGTCGAGGAACCCCTGGCAGGCGGTGTAGGCGCCGATGTCGGACCCGCAGAGCGAACCGCCGTTGACCGCGGCGAAGCCGGCGAAGAGGACCAGAACGAGGGCGAACGCGCCCGCGATCCAGGGGATCGGGCTGGCTGCGCTGTTCCCCCTGCCTCCCGCGCGCCGAGCCGGTCGTGGGACGCGATAGGGGCGACACCCACCTGACCACTGGATCCCGGTCCACCAGCGTTCGACCGGCTGCCCGGCAGGGTCGGGGTACCAGCCGGGTCGACGAGCCCGCTCTCCAGGTTGCATCGCTGCCCGCACCGCATCCGTCGGTGCCTGTCAGCCTCCCGGGAGGCGCAACCGCGCCACGAGGGCTTCCGGACCCATCTTCCCCAGGTCGCAGGACCCCCAGCTGGACGTCTCCCACGTCAGGCGTCCGGTCCTTGGGCCCGAGCTTCGTGATGGCCTGGCCGCGTGAGGGGGGTGCATGTGTTGCCCGGGCCCGTGCGTTAGCGTGATCCCGTCGTGCATCGCCGGGCACGATGGAGCCGACCGCGACCGGCGAGGAGCCCGAGCCCTGTCACTGGGCAGCGTGGCCGCTCTCTCGAGGGGGAACCCGATGCGTACCAGTTCGCGAACCATGTCCGCACTCGTCCTGGCCGGAGCGCTCGCGCTCACCGCCTGCGGCGGAGGCGACGACGCCTCGTCCGAGGATGGTGGTGCCGCCGATGACGGCACCGCGTCCGCCGACTCCGAGGACGCAGAGGCCGACGACCCGTCGAGCGCGGACACGGACGAGAGCGATGACCAGGCCGAGGAGGCCGATGGCGAGGACGACGGCGCCGACGGGGGCGACGAGTCCGAGGACTCCGACGGCGATGTCGATCTGGCAGCGGTCGAGTTCGCCGGCGAGCCGCAGCGGATCGAGTACTCGATCCAGGGAGAGCAGCAGGGCATGCCTGCCAGCATGACGATCGCCCACGATGGCGCCCGCGTCGCCACCTACATGACGGTCGAGGAGTCCGGACGATCCCTGGAAACGGCCGCTTTCATCGACGGCGGAGAGTCGGTCGCCTTCTGCATCAAGGAATCCGGTACCTGGTCCTGCTTCGCGGAAGGGAGCCCCGAGGACGACATGATCGAGGAGACCTCCGTCGACGAGGGGGAGCTCAGTGACTACCTCGCGGACCCGTACCGGGACGAGATCGCCGGCCGGGAGGCGATCTGCGGGACCAACCAGGGCTTCTCGCAGGCCGAGGGTGGGGACGTCTGCGTGGACGCGAGAACCGGGGTGTTGCTCCGTCTGGACCTCGGTGCCGGCACGGGCGAGAGCCTGATCATGGAAGCCGTCTCGGTCACCGCCGCGTCCGAGGAGGACTTCACGCCTCCGGCCGAGCCGGGCTCGTTCGGCGGTTGAGTCCGCTGACCGACCTCGAAGCCGGAGAGCGGGCCGTGTCGAGCCCCCGGATCCGCGTCGGCGACGCGGCCGGTATCGACGATGCCATGGCGGCCCTGCGGGCGGGGGGACTGATCGGCCTGCCCACCGAGACCGTGTACGGACTCGCCGGTGATGCGCTCGATCCCACGGCGGTCCGGCGGATCTTCGCTGCCAAGGGTCGTCCCGCGGACAACCCGCTGATCGTGCACGTACCGGGCGCCGAAGCGCTGGACGGGTTGGTGACCGCGGTCACCCCGCTGGCTCGCGAGCTGGGGGCGACCTACTGGCCCGGCCCCCTCACGTTGGTGCTGGACGCCGGCCCGCAGGTACCGGCGATCACCCGGGGAGGACTGACGACCGTCGCGGTCCGTGTGCCGGACCATCCGGTGGCGCTGACCCTGCTCGAGCGTCTCGATCGCCCACTCGCCGCGCCATCGGCGAACCGGTCGTCCCGCCCGTCCCCGACGCGGCCCGAGCATGTGCTCGCCGAGCTCGGCGCGCAGGTGGCCCTGGTCCTCGACGGTGGTCCCTGTGTGATCGGTGTGGAATCGACGGTGGTGGACGCGAGAGGGGATCGCCCCATCGTGTTGCGCGAAGGGGCCGTCACCCGGGAGGAGCTCGGCGTCGGGAACGAGGAGGGACGCGCTGAGAGCGGCCGTTCCCCGGGGACGCGTTACCGCCACTATGCGCCACGGTGCCGGGTCGACCTCGTCGGGCCGGGAGCGCTCGGCCCGGCCGTCGCCGACCACCTGGAACGGGGTCTCCGGGTGGGAGTGCTGGCCTACCGCACGTCGATCGCGGGCTTGGACCCGACCGTGGAGATCGTGGCGACCTTCGGCGACGAGGTCGACCTCGCACGCGCCTTGTACGGTGCCCTCGTCGACGCCGAGCAGGCGGAGGTCGACGTCCTCGTGGTCGAGTCCGTCCCCGAGCGTGGCGTCGGTCGGGCGGTCATGGATCGCCTCCGGCGCGCGGCCGAGTAGGCGCGCCGCCGGCACGAGGGGGAGTGGCAGATGTACGAGGTCCGCGAGTCTCACCGCCACGGTCGCGGGCTGTTCGCCTCGGAGCCGATAGTCCGCGACACCCTGCTCCTGGAGGCACCGATACTGCTGATCCCCGGTGACCAACGTCCATCCCTGCAGGCCACCGTCGTGGACGACTACGTCTACGAGTGGGACGAGGACGGCACCGCGGCTCTCGTCCTCGGACACTCCTCGATGTGCAACCACGCAGACGAGCCGAACGCGTTCCTGTGGCTGATCCCCGACGGTCCGAAGGCGCAGCTCTTCGCGCTGACCGACATCGGCGCGGGGGAGGAGATCACGGTCTCCTACCGTGCCGACGAGCAGGGCGAGGACGCCCCGTTGTGGTTCGAAGCCCGCTGACCAACCGGCAGGAGCCACCGCGATTCACACGGGGGGCAGATCGACCGGCCAGGGGGGTTCGGGGGTGCTGCGTAGCGCCTCGGCCAGGGTGATGTCGCCCACCCACGCACGGGCGAGTGCGTCCTGCCGCAGGGTGCGCATGCCGGAGCCTCGCGCGGCGGCGAGCACCTTCACCTCGTCGACGGTCGTGAGCAGGCTGTCACGCAACCGCTGGTCCACCCGCACCACCTCGGCGATCGCCGTCCGTCCTGCGACGCCGGTGCCATCGCAGACGCCGCAGCCTCGACCACGCAGCAACGTCGCTCCGCCCAGCTGTGCCGTGGTGAGGGACAGCTCGGCGAGCAGCGGTGCGCCGGGTCTGTCCGGCTCCGCACAGGCACGGCAGGTCCGTCGGACCAGGCGTTGGGCGATCACCAGCTCGAGGGCGCTGGCCAACAGGAACCGATCCGCACCGAGATCTACCAGACGGGCGACCGCGGACGGCGCATCGTTGGTATGGAGCGTGGCGAGGACGAGATGCCCGGTCGAGGCCGCCTCCACCGTGAGCTGCGCGGTCTCGGTGTCCCGTACCTCCCCGACCAGCAGGACGTCGGGGTCCTGCCGCAACAGGTGCCGCAGCCCCCCGGCGAAGGTGACCCCCAGGCGGGGATCGATCTGGGTCTGGTTGATACCGAGCCAGCGCACCTCGACCGGGTCCTCCAGGGTGCGGATGTTGCGGCCCAACGCGTCGGTAGCGGCCAGCGCCGCATAGGCGGTGGTCGTCTTCCCCGACCCGGTCGGCCCGGTCAGGAGCACCAGTCCTTGGGGCCGCGCCAGCATCGATCGCAGCGCATCGCCGGCGGCCGGGGGGAGGCCCAACTCATCGAGGCCGAACAGTTCCTCGGCCCTGGGCAGCAGCCGCAGCGCGACCGTCTCGCCACGCAACGTCGGCATCACCGAGATGCGCAGCTCGAGCGGTCGGTCATCGACGACCGCGCGCGCCCGACCATCCTGGGGACGCCGGCGCTCGGCGATGTCGAGCTCCGCGATGAGCTTCAGCCGGGACACCAGACGGCGGTGCAGGTCAGCCGGGAGGCGCTCCGCCTCGCGCAGGACGCCATCGACCCGGAGGCGCACACGCGCCCCCCCCGCGGTACGGCTCGATATGGACGTCACTGGCCCGCTGCTGCACCGCGTCTCTGAGGAGCTGGTCGAGACGGGCGACCACCGGCGCTGCATCCGCGCCGTCGCCGTCGACCCGCAGCTCGGGGTCACCGTCATCCTGCTCACGACGCCACAACAGGTCCTGCGTCCGTGGTTCGCGGTAGATACGTCGGCGCGCCTGGCGGAGGTCGTCGCTGGTGGCGACCACGGGTCGGACCGTGCGGACGTCGGCGGTCAGACGAACGTCGTCGAGCGCTGCGACGTCGGAAGGATCGGACATCGCGAGGTAGAGCGTGCCGCCCTCGATCCGCAGCGGCAGGACGTCATGGCGCTCAGCGAGTGCCATCGGGATCCGGGCGGCCGCTGTGGGCTCGGCGACGTCGGGGCCATCGAGGTCGGTGCGCGCCAGCCGGAGTTGGGCAGCCAGCGCATCGGCGACCTCCCGTTGGCCGACCAGGCCGAGCCGGACCAACGCGGAGCCCAGCCGCTCCCCGGGTGCCGCCACGTCGATGGCATCCCGGATCGCCGTCTCCGTCACGACACCCGCGGCCAGCAACAACTCACCGATCCGACGCCGCCGTCTGCCGTCGGTCGGTCGAGGCGGATCGCTGTCGGCCACCGTGGGCTCCCGTTCAGAGCGGCGGTCAGCCCGGCTTCGCGGACCGTGGGGGTCTGACCGCGAAGCGTATGCGTTCGGCACGATCGCGGAAGGCCCGCTACCGTCGCGGCATGGCCGCCACGACCTCCAGCATCCCCCGTCTGTCGAGCCCACTGCCGACGCGGGCACCGACCCGGAGCCCCGCTCCGGTCACCCCGGATGCCCGCCCGGAGATCGATGACGGCGATGGGGACCACGATCGTTTCGCGCACTACGTGAGCAAGAAGGACCTCGAGCGGTTCCGCCGCAAGGGTACGCCGGTGACCGCTCTGTGCGGCAAGCGCTGGAAGCCGGAGGGCGACCCGAGCCGGTACCCGATGTGTCCGACGTGCGCGGAGCTGGTGGCTGATCGCATCGCAGGCTCGTTCGGGAGCTGAGGGTTCCCCGGTCGTTCGGGACGCGCTGTAACGTCGCGCGGGAGAGGCCCCCGAGCCGCTGGAGTGTGTCGTCATGCCCGAGGCCAGTCGTCGCGCCGTGATCTTCGATCTCGACGGGGTCCTCACCGAGACCGCGGAGTACCACTATCTCGGGTGGCAGCGGCTCGCCGACGAGGAAGGGCTCCCGTTCGACCGCGAGGCCAACGAGGCGCTGCGGGGGTTGTCGCGGGTCGAGTCGTTGAAGGCGCTGCTCGGGGACCGGGAGGTCGACGAGGCCAACTTCCAGGCCATGATGGAGCGCAAGAACGGGTACTACCTCGACTCGCTCCAGCACATGAGTCCAGCCGACCTGCTGCCGGGCGCCATCTCGCTGGTGCTCGATGCCAAGCGGCGGGGCATGCGGGTGGCGATCGGTTCGTCCTCGAAGAACGCTCCGTTCGTCCTCGACCGGCTGGCGATCACGGAGCTCTTCGACGCCATCGCTGACGGCCACACCGTGGAGAACGCGAAGCCCGCGCCCGATCTGTTCCTGGCGGCCGCGCAACTGTTGGGCGTCCCTCCGGAGGACTGCGCCGTGATCGAGGACGCGACCTCGGGCGTCGACGCCGCGCTCGCTGCGGGGATGGTCGCTGTCGGGGTCGGGCCGGAGAGCCGGGTCGGGCACGGACACCACCGGTTCGACACGACGGACGACGTCGATCTCGGTCAGGTTTGGAGCCCGCGGGAGACCCGGCTCGAGCACGGGCCGCTGCTGTTGGACGGCTGGGCGGTTCTCGACGACCACCACGATGCCGACCAGGCCGTGCATGTGGCAACGAGCCATCTCACCGGGAACGGCTACCTCGGCTACCGGGCCACGCTGCCCGAGTGGCGTGCTGGAGCGACCGTCGGCTGCACCGTCTCCGACACCTGGGACAACGCGGACGGCAAGTGGCGGGAGTTGTGCAACGTTCCCAACGGCCTCTACGCCCGGTGGGAACAGGCGGGGGAGTTGCTCGGGGTCGAGGCGGACGAGGTCCTCTCCGATCGCGATCGTCTCGAGCGGCGTCTGGACCTGCGCTACGGCCGCCAACATCGCACGTTCGTCCCCGCCAGCGGCGCCGTTGGCCGTCTGGTCGACGAGCGGTTCGCCTCGATGGACGAACGCCACCTGCTGGCGCAGAGGCAGCGGGTCCACGCTGCTCCGGGAACCCGGTTGACGCTGGTCACCGGCATCGACGGCGAGGTGTGGAGCCTCAACGGGGACCACTTCGCCTCCGCGGAGGAACACGTCGACGATGACGTGCTTGCCCTCAGGATGACCACCACGGAGCAGGGGCTGGCGATCGCGGTGGCGCAGACCTGCATCGTGACCGGTGGCGAGGTCCTCAGCGAGCGCATCGAGCGTGCCGACCGACAGGTCTACCGACGCCTGGAGGTGGCCATCGGGGACGGCGGCGAGGTGGTCGTCGACCAGTTCATGTCGGTCTACTCGGGCAACGACGTGGACCATCCGCTGGTCTCCGCGCTCGAGTTGGCAAGGGCGGCGGTCGGGGAGGGCTACGAGGTCCTGCTCGCGCGGCACGCGCTGGCCTGGGACGGGCTGTGGGACCGCATCGACGTGCGGATCGACGGCGACCCGGCCATGCAGGCGGTGCTCCGCTACAACCTCTACCACAACGTCATCGCGACGCCGATGCACACCGACCATCTGCCGATCGGTGCTCGGGGGCTGTCCTGCCAGGCGTACCAGGGCGCCGCGTTCTGGGACCAGGAGGTCTTCAACCTCCCGATGTGGGTCCACACCTTCCCCGACATCGCGCGCAACCTGCTGGTCTACCGGCACCGCACGCTGGATGGGGCACGTCGCAAGGCAGCTCGCCTCGGCTACGACGGGGCGTTCTACGCCTGGATCTCGGGCGACACCGGCGACGAGCTCTGCCCGGACTTCTTCTTCACCGATGTGCTCACCGGGCGGCCGATCCGCAACCACTTCAACGACTGGCAGATCCACATCTCGCCGGACATCGCGGTCACGATCGACGGGTACGTACGGATGACGGGCGACGAGACGTTCCTGGCGGAGCGCGGGGCCGAGATGGCCTTCGAGATCGCGCGGTTCCTCGCCTCGTTCGTGCATCTTCGGCCCGCCGACGGTCGCTATCACCTCCTGCGGCTCCAGGGACCGGACGAGTACCACGAGAACGTCGACGACAACGTCTTCACGCTCGAGCAGGCCCGTGCCGCGCTCCGCCTGGCAGCCCGGATCTACGACGCGCTGGAGGCCGACGACCAGGACAGCTTCCAACGCCTCGGTGATGCGCTCGGTCTCGAACCGGGGGAGCGGCGTCGGTGGGAGGAGTACGCCGATGGGCTCGTCGAGGTGGCACCCGATCCGGTGACCGGCGTGCTCGAGCAGTTCGTCGGCTACGCGGCGCTGGAGGAGGTTGCTCCCGAGGCGCTGAGCCATCGGCTCCAGCATCCGGATGAGTACTGGGGCTGGCCGAACGGCATCGCGGTCCACACCCAGGTGCTCAAGCAGGCGGACGTGGTCCAGCTGTTCGTGAACCAGCCCGAACGCTACGACGAGCAGGTGGTCACGGCCAACTACGACCACTACCTCCCGCGGACCCAGCACGGCTCCTCGCTGTCGCGGCCCACCTACGCCCTGGTGGCCGCACGGCTCGGCCGGGTCGATGAGGCGCTCGCCCTGTTCCGCCGAGCCGCCACGGTCGACCTACTGGGGGATTCGCATCCGGCCCCGGGGGGCACGTTCATCGGCGGCATCCACACGGCCGCCTGTGGTGCGGCGTGGCAGGTGGCGGTGCTCGGCTTCGGGGGCGTCCACGTCCGTGACGACCACGTCGAGGTGGCACCGCGTCTCCCGGCGGGGTGGGAGCACCTGAGCTTCGGGGTCGCGGTGCGCGGCTGTTGGCTGGAGGTCGACGCCAACCACGGACAGGTCGAGGTGCGGGGCGACGCCGGCAACCCCGGAGGTGTCGACGTCGTCGTCCACGGTCAGCGGGTGCGCGTCGAGCCCGGTGCGAGCGTCATCACGGTGGCGGCTCGACGGTGACGTGGTCGAGCAGGGACTCGACCGCGCGGATCAGCGTCGCATCCAGGTCGCGCCAGGTCCGGACGAGACCGCGCAGACATGACCATGCCTCGTGGCGATCGGGGAAGCCGAGTCGGGCGGCGAGGCCGTCCTTGTAGGACTCCCCGAGGGGCACCTCAGGCCACCGTTCACGATCGAGGAGTCGGGGGTCGATCGCCGCCCAGACGTCGACGAAGGGATGCCCCGCCACCAGGACGTCCGGGTGGTCGATCGTCGCCGCGAGGCGGGACTCCTTCGACCCGGGGACCAGGTGGTCGAGCAACACCCCGAGCCGTCGGGTCGGGCCGGGACGGAACCTCGCCACGGCCTCGGCGAGATCATCGGCACCGTGCATCGGCTCCACCACGATCGCCGCTGCCCGGAGGTCGTCACCCCAGACCCGCTCGAGAAGCTCCGCGTCGTGGATCCCTTCCACCCACAGCCGGCTGGCGCGTGCGACCTGCGCGGTCGGGTCGGGGGCTGGGATCGAGCCGCTGGCCGTGCTTACGGTCGCCGGGGTGGTACTGCTGGGCCGAGTCACCGTGGCCGAGGGTGCGGGGATGAGCTCCACGCGCACGTCGTTCACCACGAACGCGCCCGGTGTGCGGGCGAAACGGCGGGTCCGTCCCCGGCGGTCCTCGAGCACGACCTCGCGGGCATCGCAGCGGACCACCGCACCGGCGAAGTCGGAGCTGGCGACCTCGACCAGGAGACCCGGGGTCGCCACCCGGCGCGGGATGTCCCTCGCGCTGCCGTCGCCGGCCAGCGTGCCAGGGCCGGGATCGAACGGCAGCTCCCCGCGGGTCACGCGATCATCCGGGATGGCCGGTGTCGTGATCCAGTCTCCGGGCTGCGAGCATCCGTACGAGCGTGTCCCGTTGCTCGAGGAGGACCCGCCTCATCGGTCGCGGCCCGTCACCGTCGTCGAGCTGCGCGTCGACGCGACCGAGCAGGTCCTCGCTCGCATCCCAGTGCGGGAACATCGCGGTCGAGAACTCGATGGCCCAGTCGAGCGAGCGTTCGGTCCAGACCCGCTCCAGCGCGGTGAAGTAGCGATCGGTGAAGGGACCGAGGACCTCGCGCTGCTCCAGACGGGCGAACCCGGTCCACAGTTGGCGTGACATCGTGTGCGACAGGGAGTCGTCGTCCAGCAGCTCGTCCCACGCCTCCTCCTTCGCCTCACGGCTCGGTCGCGAGGCGCGCGCGGTGGCCGCCGAGCGTGTCCCGAGGTCCGTGGGATCCCGCTCCAACTCGGCGTCGATACGGGCGTCGACATCCGCTCCCGCGCGGGCGAGACAGGTCAGGAGGTGCCAGCGCAGGTCGGTGTCGACGTCCAGACCTTCGAACGCGAGCTCGCCGTCGAGCACCCGTTCCACGTCTGCGAGCTGCTCAGGGTCGGTGCGCGCGGTGGCGGCCCAGTGTCGTCCCCATGCCAGCTGCCGATCGCTGGCGGGCGTGCTGGCCTCCAACTGCTCGCGCGCGTGCGTCGCCAGTCCCCGGAGGAGCGCCGGGTGGTCGGCGGGGTCGGAGTAGCGTTCGGCGGCGCCGAGGGAGCGCACGAGGAGCCGCTGCAGCGCGCCGATCTGTGGCTCGGCCGCCACGTTGCTGACGACCAGCTCGAGGTAGCGCCTGGCCGCCAGTTCGCCGTCGCGGACCATATCCCACGTGCTCGCCCACAGTTGCGCCCGGGCCAGCGGGTCCCGGACGCCGGCGAGCCGGTCGGTGACCACCGCGGTGGAGGCCTCATCGAGGCGCACCTTGGCGTAGGTGAGGTCACCGTCGTTGAGCAGGATCAGCGGCGTGAGCTCGGCACCGATCAGCCCCTCGACGCGGGTCCGAGGGCCCGTGACGTCGAGCTCCACCCGGTCATACCGCTCGAGCCCGTCGGAGCTCTCGCCGTAGAGGCCGACCGCGAGTCGGTGCGGTCGCAGCACCGGGACGTGGTCTCCGGTGTCCGGCACGCCCGCCCAGGCCGGCTCCGGATCCTCCTGGAGGACGTGGAGGTCGGCGATCGTGCCATCGTCAGCCGCGTCGATCTCCAGGCTGAGCGTGTTCACCCCGGTGGTGAGGAGCCAGGCATCGCGCCAGCTGTCCAACTCCCGCCCGGACGCCCGTTCGAGTGCCGCGAGGAAGTCCGCCAGGGTGGTGTTACCCCAGGCGTGACGCTCGAAGTAGTCGCGACAACCGGCGAGGAACTCCTCCTGTCCCACCCAGGCGACCAGTTGGCGGAGGACCGAGGCACCCTTGGCGTAGGTGATCCCATCGAAGTTCTGATGCACGGACTCGACGTCCGGCATCTGGTCGGCGACCGGGTGGGTGGACGGGAGCTGATCCTGGAACTTCGCCCATGCCTTCTCGGAATCCAGGAAGGTCACCCAGGCATCGCTCCATCGCGTCGCCGTCGCCTGGACGAGAACGGACATGAACGTGGCGAAGGACTCGTTCAGCCACAGGTCGTCCCACCAGCGCATCGTGACGAGGTCTCCGAACCACATGTGGGCCATCTCGTGGATGATGGTCTCGGCGCGGCGTTCCCGCATCACGTCGGTGACCTTCGACCGGAAGAGGTAGGTCTCGGTGAAGGTCACACAACCGGGGTTCTCCATCGCACCCGCGGAGAACTCCGGGACGAACGCCTGGTCGTAGCGGTCCCCGAACGGGTGATGCATCCCGAACAACGACTCGAACGCGGCGAAGCTCTGCTTCGTGATGGTGAACAGTTCGTCCGGATCGAGGTACGCGGCGAGCGAGCGCCGGCACCACCAGGCGAGGTCGATGCCCGAGCCGTCTGCTCGCTCGTAGCGGTCCTCGACGCTGACGTAGGGGCCCGCCACACAGGCGGTCACGTACGTGCTGATGCGGGGTGTCGCCTCGAAGCGCCACAGACCTGCCTGCCCCTGACGTGGGCGTTCCAGGGCTCGCCCGTTGGAGATGACGACCCACTCCTCGGGTGCGTCGACGTCCAGGGCGAAGGTGGTCTTCAGGTCCGGTTGGTCGAAGCAGGCGTAGACCAGGTGGGCTTCGAACGGCTCGAACTGGCTGTGGAGGTAGACGCGGTCGTCGGTGGGGTCGACGAACCGGTGGAGCCCCTTGCCTTCGTGTCGGTAGGCGCACCGAGCCTCGACCTCGAGGCGGTGGGCACCGACCGACAGCTCGGGGAGCTGGATCCTCGTCGGTCCGACATGGTCGAGGGGGAGGTCGTGCCCGTCGAGGGAGAGGCGCTGCACGCTGGCGGCGGTCAGGTCGACGAAGGTCGGGCCCTCTTCGACGATCTCGAACCGCAGGTCGCTGGAGGAGAGGAAGGTGTCGCCGGAACCCGTCAGATCGAGCCGGACGCGGGTCTCCACCTCGCCGATCCGCCGCGCTCGTTCCTGCGCCTCCGCGCGGGTCAGGTTCTCACGGATGCTGGTCTCGGCGGCGTGGGTCGTGGTCGGCAAGAGGTCCTCGTTGGCTGTTCGAACGGCAGGAGACGTGGGGCGGTGAAGCCCGGAGGATAGGGGGCTGGTGCGACCGGTCGTGGGGGCCACAGGTCCCTCACGGCCGCTCGGGGGGCCCGGTGTCGTCACCGTGCCGTCCCGTGCCGCGCTGGAAGGCCCGCACCGCGCTCACCGTGTCCTCGTCACGCAGGGTGGCGACTCCGCGGTCGTGCTCGGCGAGCAACGCCTCGGGCCGTCGACCGCGTTGCGCCGGTCCGGCCGGACGATCCGGATCAGCCCGACGGGCCCTGTGACCTCGGTCTCGACGTCCATGCATGCGACCTCTCGGGTACGGGGGGCGACCTCGCGCAGGGGGCATCCTGCCAGGTCGGAGCGGGGTCGGTGGGTTCTGGAGCGCGGGCGGAAGACGGGGAGGGCTCCGCTAGGCTCACGGGCAGGGTCGTGCGGACACCAGGCGGTCCGCCCGGTCCGAGTGACCGTGCCCTGGAGGGGACGAGGGAGAACCTGATGCAGGAGTACACCAGTCCGGGCGAGATCGAGGTCTCGTTGGAGGAGAACCTCACCGATTCGCTGTGGCAGATGGCCGAGGAGCACCCGGAGCGGCCAGCCGTGTCACACCGCGTCGGGGACGGGTTCGTGGATTGGCCCACCCGGCGATTCGTCGACGAGGTACGGGCGGTGGCCAAGGGGTTGATGGCTGCCGGTGTGGAGCAGGGTGACCGCGTCTGCATCTACTCCAGCACGCGGCTCGAGTGGACGGTGCTCGACTTCGCGATCTGGGCGGCTGGGGCGGTGAGCGTCCCGATCTACGAGACCTCGTCCCCGGAACAGATCGAGTGGATCTTCCAGGACTCGGGCGCCGTGGCCATGATCCTCGAAGGCCCGGAGCTCCAGCACACCTTCGATGCGGTGGCTGACAGGCTCACCACCTGCCAGCACGTCTGGTCCATCGACGAGGGCGCGCTCGAGCACCTGCGGACCGGCGGCGGGGACGTCAGCGATGACGAGCTGACGGCGCGGGCCAGCAGCGTCACCGGCCAGGACACGGCCACGAT
Organism: Nitriliruptoraceae bacterium; assembly: GCA_040904745.1. GTDB lineage: Bacteria > Actinomycetota > Nitriliruptoria > Nitriliruptorales > Nitriliruptoraceae > T1Sed10-7. Next base: position 4,995 of record JBBDSW010000163.1, on the reverse strand, counting down.
CGTCTACACCTCGGGGACGACCGGCCGCCCCAAGGGCTGCGTGATCACCCACCACAACTTCGTGTGGGACGCCGAGCAGGTCGCGGAGGCCGCCAAGGAGTTCTTCAAGCCCGAGAAACGGACGCTGTTGTTCCTGCCGCTCGCGCACATCTTCGCGCGGGTGATCCAGACCACCTGCATCCGCAACGGCGTGAAGCTCGGCTTCTCCACGGGCATCCCGCAGCTCGTCGAGGAGCTCCAGCTCTACCAGCCGGACTTCATCCTGGCGGTCCCGCGCGTCTTCGAGAAGGTCTACAACGGTGCCCGGCAGAAGGCGCACGCCGACGGCAAGGGCGCGATATTCGATCGCGCTGCGGCCGTCGCCGAGGCCTACTCACGCCAGCAGGCTGCGGGCAACGTCGCGCTGCTGACGAAGATCCAGCACGCGTTGTTCGACAAGCTGGTCTACGGCAAACTCCGTGCCGCGATGGGTGGTCAGGTCGGGTACGCCGTGTCCGGCGGCGCCGCCCTGGGTGAGCGACTCGGCCACTTCTTCAACGGGATCGGGGTCACGATCCTGGAGGGCTACGGCCTCACCGAGACGACCGCCGGTGCCTGCCTCGGACGGCCGAGCGCCTTCCAGGTCGGCACCGTCGGGAGGCCGGTCCCCGGTGCCTCCGTTCGGATCGCTGATGACGGGGAGATCCTGCTCAAGGGCGGCAACATCTTCGTCGGCTACTACAACAACCCGGAAGCGACCGCCGAGATGCTCGACGACGACGGCTGGTTCCACACCGGCGACCTCGGGCAGGTCGACGGTCAGGGTTTCGTCCGGATCACAGGGCGGAAGAAGGAGATCCTCGTCACGGCATCGGGGAAGAACGTGGCCCCCGCGGTGCTCGAGGACCGGATGCGTGCACATGCGCTGGTCAGCCAGTCGATGGTCGTCGGCGATGGGCAGCCGTTCATCGCCGCCCTGATCACGATCGATCCGGAGGCCTTCCCCGCCTGGGCCGAGGCCAACGGCAAGGAAGGCGAGCAGGTCGCCGACCTCGTCGACGACGAGGATCTGCGTGTCGAGATCCAGAAGGCCGTCGACGAGGCCAACACCGCCGTGTCGCGCGCTGAGTCGATCCGCGCGTTCAGGATCCTGCCCGACGACTTCGTCGTCGGCGTCGAGCTCTCGCAGAAGATGTCGGTGAAGCGCCACGTCGTGTCCGAGAAGTACAAGGACGTGATCGAGGCGCTCTACGCCGGCGTGGAGCACTGAGGAGACCGGTCCCCGCTCACGCCGGAGGATCGACCTTCGGTGTGCGCTCCTGCCACCACCGGGCGTCCTGTGTACCGAGCGGCGTGGCCGGCTCCGCGTGGTCGTGGATGTACTCATCCCGGATGGCACGCCAGTCGCCGGCGGCCTCGAGCTGGCCGAGCACCGAGTTCAGACCCCACTGGATCCGGTTGAGCAGGAGGTAGTCCGGCGGCAGGTTCAGCTGGCGCAGGACATCACTGAACGGGTCGCGCGGATCGGTGGTCGAGCGGATGACCTCCGTGGCGAACGTCCGCGTGAACGTGAAGGGCTGCTCGGCGATGACCGGACGGGTGTAGAGCTGGAACCACTCGAAGATCCGGTCCTCGTCCAACCTGGCCCCGCGCGGGAGGAAGCCAGCCCCCCTGAGCGCGGCGATGGCCGTGTCCCGGTCACCGGTGGCGATCGCTTCCTCGATCGAACGCATGGACGAGTAGCGCTCGCGGGTGAACATCTTCACCGAGCCGTAGTCGAGGAAGGCGACCCGGGCCCCGCCGTCCGCGGCGGCGCCGGGTTCGATCAGGTAGTTGCCCGGATGCGGATCCCCGTTGAACAACCGGAAACGCCCGATCGATCCGAAGGCGTAGCGGAAGATGATCTCGCCGACCCGCTGGCGGTCCGCCTCGTCGGCCTCGGAGACGAACGCGGTGAAGCGCTGTCCGTGGATGCGTTCGGAGACGAGCACACGGGGACGGCACAGCTCGCCGACGATGTCCGGCACGCGGATGAAGGGGTGGTCGGCGTACCGGGTGGCGAACGCACGCTGGTACTGGGCTTCGCGTTCGTAGTCGAGTTCGTCGTCCACGCGTTCCCGAAGCTCCTCGAGGAGGGGCCCGACCTCCTGGTTCGGCGAGATCAGACGGGCCAGGGGCGCGAACGAGGTCGCGTTGCGCAGATCCGCACGGACCGCCTCGGCGACACCCGGGTACTGGACCTTGATGACGACCTCGCGTCCGTCGTCCAGCACGCCCGCGTGCACCTGACCGATCGACGCCGCCGCCAGCGGCTCCGGATCGAAGGAGGCGAACACCTCCTCGGGGGGTCCGCCGTACTCCTCGGCCAGCACCCCGAGGATCGCCTCCGGGTCGTAGCCCGGCGCGGCATCCCGGAGGCTCGCCAGGGCGTCGTGGTAGACGCTGCGCACCTCCGGTGGCACATCGAGATCGACGAAGCTGAGCAGTTGGCCCAGCTTCATCGCGGCACCCTTCATCTCGCCGAGCACCTCGGCGAGATCGGCAGCCAGCTCCTGGTGGGCGGCAGCGTCGTCGACGGCGAAGCCACCCATCCGGCGTGCCCGCGCACCGGCCAGCCCGCTCGCGCCCTTGAGGCCCGTGCGTGCGAGGCGGGAACCGCGGCTGACGCGCCCACCCAGGCCCTTGCCGGCCACTGCTACCTCCTGCCCGTCGGACGATGCCGGGGGTTCGTTGCCGTGGCTGGTCCCGGCCGGGTCACTCCGCCATCTCGGCGAGCGGGTTGCCTTCCGCCCGGGCGGCCTCGAGTCGGGTGGCCAGCTCCCGCCGCCGGTCCTCGGTCAGGCAAGCGCATCCGACGGCGAACGGGGTGTAGTGCTTGACGTCCATCCGGTGGGTCGGGCAAGCCGCGACCTCGAGCCGGGTGATCGGTTCCATGCGTGCCGTCACGACATCTCCTGTCGGGTGTCAGAGGTTGAAGCGGAAGTGGATGACGTCCCCGTCGGCGACGACGTAGTCCTTGCCCTCGATCCGTAGGCGTCCGGCCTCGCGTGCGGCGGCTTCCGACCCGAGGGTGTCGTAGTCCTCGTAGGCGATCACCTCGGCCTTGATGAAGCCGCGCTCGAAGTCGGTGTGGATCTCGCGGGCGGCGCGGGGCGCGGTGGCACCGGCCGGCACGGTCCAGGCCCGTGACTCCTTGGGGCCAGCGGTGAAGAAGGTGCGCAGCCCGAGCAGGGCGTATGCCCGCTCGATCAGGCGCTCGAGCCCCGAGCGGTCCAGACCGAGCGAGGCGAGGTACTCGTCCCGTTCCTCGCCGGAGATCTCGGCGAGTTCGGCCTCGACCTGCGCGGAGATGACGACCACCTCGGCACCTTCCCGCTCGGCGATGTCGCGCACCACCTCGACGTGGTCGTTGCCGGCGGGCAGGTCGGCCTCGGCGACGTTGGCGGCGTAGAGGACCGGCTTGGCGGTGAGGAGGGACAGCTCGCGACGCAAGGTGGGGGAGAGCTCGCCACCGAACGTGCGCGCGCCCTCTCCGGCGGCCAGGTGCGTGGCCAGCGCCGCGACCTGGTCGCGTTCACGGACCGCGTCCTTGTCGTTGCTCTTGGCGGCACGTTGGGCGCGTTCGAGCCGCTTCTCCACCGTGTCGAGGTCCTTGAGCGTGAGCTCGGTGGCGATGACCTCGATGTCGCGTGCCGGATCGACCGAGCCGTCCACATGGATCACGTCGTCGTCGTCGAAGCAGCGCACGACGTTGCAGATCGCGTCGACCTCGCGGATGTGAGCGAGGAACTGGTTGCCCAGCCCCTCACCTGTCGACGCTCCCGCGACCAACCCCGCGATGTCCACGAACTCGATCGCCGTCGGCACCGCCTTCGCCGAGGACGCCAGCTCAGCGAGCCGGTCCAGTCGCGGGTCGGGGACCCCCACGACGCCGACGTTCGGGTCGATCGTGCAGAACGGGAAGTTGGCCGCCTCGGCTCCCGCCTGAGACACCGCGTTGAAGAGGGTGGACTTCCCCACGTTGGGCAGTCCCACGAGGCCGACCTGCAGGGCCATGGACGGACTCCGATCTGCGCGGGCGGGCTGGTCGACGTGGTCGATCACGGACCGGTCGAGGCGTGATCGTGGAGCGGTGCCGGCGTCACCCGTCGTGGCAGGAGCTCGTGGCCGGGCTTCCGCGGCGAGGTTTGGGCGAGCGCCGCGCGGAGAGCGGCTCCATCCGGGCGTCCACGGGGCGGCGTCGCGATGACCCGCGATGGTACCCAGCGAGATCAGCGGGTCCGGCAGGCAGGCCCGAGCGCGAGCTCCACCGACCGGGGGAGACCACCTCGCGCTGGTAGCGTCCCCGCGATGCGCCTGGTGATCGCCCGCTGCACCGCGGTCTACGAGGGCCGCCTGTCGTCCACGCTGACGTCGGCGGTCCGCCTCATCATGGTCAAGGCGGATGGCTGTGTGGCCATCCATGCGGACGTGGGGGCCTACAAGCCACTCAACTGGATGAACGCCCCCAACACCCTCACCGACCACGGGGACCGCTGGGAGGTCACCGATCCCAAGGGGCAGCGGCTGGAGATCACCTTCGAGGAGGTGTTGGCGGACCTCGAGCACACCCTCGACACCGAGCGCGGGCTGACCCTCGACGGGGTCGAACGGGAGCTCCAGCTACTGCTCGCCGACCATCCCACCCACCTCGAGGACGGATTGACCTGCGTCCAGCGGGAGTTCCGCACCGATCTGGGGCCGGTCGACCTGCTGTGCCGGGATGCGGACGGTGGCGCGGTCGCGGTCGAGATCAAGCGCATCGGCGAGATCGACGGCGTGGAGCAGTTGACCCGCTACCTCGAACGGATGCAGCGCGATCCGATGCTCGCCCCCGTCCGTGGCGTTCTGGCGGCCACGATCGTCAAGCCACAGGCCCGTGTGCTCGCCGAGTCGAGGGGGATCGACTGGGTCGAGGTCGATCTCGGTGTCCTCCGGGGTGAAGAGGAGCCCCATCCCCGGCTGTTCTGAGCGGCC
>JBBDSW010000162.1:0-3451 GCA_040904745.1 Nitriliruptoraceae bacterium | reverse complement strand
GATAGCTCGCGCTTGGGTCCGATCCCCCGGTCCCCGACGATGACGATGCGAGCGACAGGACGGTTCATGTCAGCGGAGATGTACGAGAAGATGGCGACCGGCCAGGGGTTCATCGCTGCCCTCGATCAGAGCGGCGGGAGCACCCCCAAGGCGCTCGCGCAGTACGGCGTCCCGGAGACGGCCTACTCGAGCGAGGAAGAGATGTTCGATCTCGTCCATCAGATGCGCACCCGCATCATGACGAGCCCGGCGTTCACCGGGGACCGCATCCTCGGTGCCATCCTGTTCGAAGGCACCATGGACCGCGAGGTGGAGGGGCAGCCGACCGCCCGCTACCTGTGGGAGCAGCGTGAGGTCGTCCCGTTCCTGAAGGTCGACAAGGGGCTGGCCCAGGAGGAGGACGGCGTCCAACTCATGAAGCCGATCCCCGACCTCGAGGCGCTCCTCGGTCGCGCCAAGGCCAACGGGGTCTTCGGCACCAAGGAGCGCTCGGTCATCAAGCGCGCCGACGAAGGGGGGATCGCGCGGGTCGTGGCCCAGCAGTTCGAGCTCGCCGAGCGCATCCTCGCCGCCGGCCTCGTACCCATCCTCGAGCCCGAGGTGGACATCACGAGCGCGGACAAGGCGGAGTCCGAGGAGCTGCTCCACGCCGCGATCACGAGCCACCTCGACGACGTCCCGGACGACCGGCAGATCATGCTGAAGCTGTCGATCCCATCGGTGGACGGCTTCTACTCCGACCTGATCGCCCACCCCAAGGTGCTGCGCGTCGTGGCGCTGTCCGGCGGCTACTCCCAGGAGGAGGCCACCGAGCGGCTCGCCCGCAACCCCGGGCTCATCGCGAGCTTCTCGCGGGCACTGATCGCCGACCTGTCCGCCGATCAGACCGACGCCGAGTTCGACGCCGTGCTCGATGCGGCCATCGACAGCATCTACGCTTCCTCGATCACCTGAGCGGGAGGGCGGCACCGGCGGCCCGGAGCGCGCGGGGCAGCAGGTCACGCGCTCGCGCGGACCACCTCCAGCGGCCGGTCGGCCAGGGCGCGGGTCGTCCCATCGCGGTGGTGGCGGCGGCACAGGACCTCGTAGGCGACCGCCCCGTGGTCGGTGTCACCGACGACCACCCGCTCGCCCTCGCGCTGGATGCGACCATCGACGGTGCGGGCGTTCAGGATCCCCCGCTGCCCGCACCAGCACATCGCCTCAACCTGGAGCTCCTGGCGACGGTCCGCCAGTTCCAGGAGGCGTTGCGAGCCAGGGAACAGCGTGGTCGTGAAGTCGGTCAGGAGACCGAAGGCCTGCACCTCGACATCCAACAGATCGACGATCTCACCGAGCTGCTCCACCTGCGCGGACGAGTAGAACTGCACCTCGTCGCAGATCAGGACGTCGATCGGTCGACCGTCGGCGACGAGCCGCGAAACCTCGGCGCGCAGATCCAGATCATCGGTGACGACCATCGCTGGCTGCGCCAAGCCGATACGCGAGCTGATCGTGCCGCCCTGCCGGTCGTGTTTGGTCAGGAGCAGGCACCGCTTTCCGGCGTTGACGGCGTTGTGGTGGATCTGCAACGCGAGCGTCGACTTCCCGCAGTTCATCGTGCCGTAGAAGAACGTGAGATCGGCCACCCGGCGGCTCCCGGTCGTCGGTGGAGGAACGTCTGCGGGGAAGGATGTCGTTGTAGCGCATCGGGAGCGGAGAACCGCGCAACCGTCACCGGGAAGCGCATCGGGTGAAGCACACGTGCGCGAACCGCCGGGAACGGAACGAACCCGGACCTTGCGGCCCGGGTTCGGTGTGGCCGGTGCGACGCATCGCACCGGTCAGGTTGCTCAGAGAGGAGTGACGTCGGAGGCCTGTGGCCCCTTCTGCCCCTGGGTCACCTCGAAGCTGACCGCTTGGCCATCCTCGAGGGTCTTGTACCCCTCGGCGTTGATGGCGGAGAAGTGGACGAAGAGGTCATCGTCGCCCTCGTCGGGTTGGATGAACCCGTAACCCTTGTCCGCGTTGAACCACTTGACGGTGCCGCTCGGCATCTGTTGCATCTTCCGTTTTGCGGCCGGGTGGCACGCCATGTGCGCGCCCACGACGACCTGGTGAACCGGCGCCTGACACTGGTCTTGGCGCCTCTGACGGCATCGAGGATAGCTGCCGCCCGCCATCCCGGCAGCACCGGAGCAGGACCGGTTCACCAGGCCCGGCCACCGGCCGAAGGTGCAGCGTCAGCTCTGGAGCGTGACCTCGAGCTCGATCTCCGCACCGGTGACCAGGTTGGACACCGGGCACCCGGCCTTGGCGGCCTCCGCCTTCTCCGTGAAGGTGGCGACATCGATACCCGGCACGTCACCGACCGTGGACAACACGATCCGGGTGATCCGCGGGGAGCCATCGACCCGCTCGAGGTGGACCGTCGCGTCGGTCTCTACCGAGTTCACCGTCGCGCCGTCCTGCGCCAGGATGTTGGCCAGCGACATCGAGAAGCAGGCGGCATGGGCCGCACCGATGAGCTCCTCCGGGTTGGTGCCCGGGCCCTCCTCGAAGCGGGAGACGAAGGTGTACTCGCCGGAGAAAGCGCCGCTGCCGAGCGCGAGCGTGCCGCTCCCGCCCTTGAGGTCGCCCTGCCAACGTGCGGATGAGGTGCGCGTGGTCACGTGAGGAACTCCTGTGTCGCTGGTGCGGTTCGGTCTCCCCCAACGCTACAGCCCGTTCAGCCGGTGATGTCCTCGGTGCTCCCGGGCTGTCCGAAGAAGGGGATGCGCTCGAAGTCGAGCTCGTAGCGCTCCATGGCCTCCGGGAGCACCTTGGCGTCCATCCGCCCGTCCTTGACCAGCTCGGCAAGGACGCAGTAGGCGATGGACTGCGCGTCGATGCGGTGGAACCGGCGCAGTGCCTCGCGCGTGTCGGCGCGTCCGAAGCCGTCGGTGCCGAGCGCGGCGAACGGTCCGGGGATCCAGTCCGCGATCTGGAACGGGGTAGCGCGCATCCAGTCACTGACCGCCACGTACGGGCCCTCGGTCCCCTCGAGGATGCGGGTGACCAGCGGGACGCGCTTCTCCTCCTCCGGGTTGGTCCGGTTCCACGACTCGACCGCCGCACCGTCACGCAGCAGGCGGTTCCAACCGGGGGCCGACCACACGTCGGCGGAGACGTTCCAGTCCTCGGCCAGGAGCTGCTGCGCACGGAGCGCCTCGTTCATGATCGTGCCGGAGGACAGCACGTGCGCGGTCTGGTCGCCGCCGGGGCCCTCCTTGTAGCGGTAGAGCCCGTCGATCACCTGCTGGTCCTCGACGTGTTCGGGCATGGCGGGCTGGACCGTCGGCTCGTTGTAGACGGTGAGGTAGAAGATCACGTCCTCGCCCTCGCCCTCGTCGCCGCCGTACATCCGCTCGATGCCGTTCTCGACGAGGATCGCGAGTTCGTAGGCGAAGGACGGGTCGTAGGCCTCCACGGC
>JBBDSW010000161.1:0-3472 GCA_040904745.1 Nitriliruptoraceae bacterium | reverse complement strand
AACCCGCCCAGCGGGAACATCGCCCCCGAAGGCGCCCGCCTGGAGCTCACGCCGGGCGGTGGGCCCGCACGAGCACATCGATGGCCGTCCGCGGCTCGCCGTCGACCTCGACCTCGCGGGTCACCTCACCCGCTTGCTCCATCTCCAGGCCGGTGCCGCCGAGGGCGGCGACGATGTCCTCCGGCGTCGGGAGGAGGTCGGCCATCGGGGGACCTCCAACACCGTCGGTCAGGTTGCGCCGTGCGTGGGCGACGAGCAGGAACGTGCCGCCTGGAGCGACCAGCCCCGCCGCCCGCCCGACCACGTCCCGCTCGACCGTGCGCGGGACCTGGAGATAGGCGATCAGCACCAGGTCCGCGGGCAGGAGGTCCAGGTCCTCGGTGAGGTCTCCCAGGGTGCAGGTGACCGAGACGCCGCGGTGCTCGGCGAGCCGTTTGAGCTTGTCGAGCGCGACCGGGGAGAACTCGACGGCCTCGACCTCGAAACCGCGCTCGGCGAGCCACAGGGCGTTGCGACCTTCACCGGCTGCGAGGTCCAACGCTCGTCCGGGTGGATGGTCCGCCAACTGCTCGACGACGGAGGCGTTGGGGCCGGCCGACCACACGAGCCCCGCGTCGCGGTAGCGCTCGTCCCAGCTCGAAGCATCCATGCTCAAGCCCCTCCCTGCCCCGGATCAGATACCGGCGGCGATGTCGCCGCGGCGATGCATCCCGTCGAAGGTGATGCGGTTCGAGGCCGCATAGGCGCGCTCGCGGGCAGCCGCCACGTCCATCCCGAGCGCGGTCACCGCCAGCACGCGACCGCCGGCGGTGACCAGCTGACCGTCCTGCTCGCGGGTGCCCGCATGGAACACCTCGACCCCCGCCAGGGAGCCGGCATCGTCGACGCCGACGATCGGTACCCCGGTCGGGTACGGGCCTGGGTAGCCGTCCGAGGCCAGCACGACGGTGACCGCAGCGTCGTCCCGCCACGCCACCTCGATGTCTTGGACGCGGCCGACCGCCGCAGCGGAGAGCAGCTCTCCCAGGTCGCTGGCCAGGCGCGGCAGGATCGCCTGGGTCTCCGGATCCCCGAAACGGGCGTTGAACTCCAGCAGCTTCGGTCCTGCGGCGGTCTCCACCAGGCCGGCGTAGAGGAGACCCCGGTAGGGGGTGCCGCGTGCGGCCAGCTCCCGGAGGACCGGCCGGAAGACCAGCTCCTCGAGGTAGCTGACGTCCGCGAGCGTGAAACCCGGCACGGGGCTGTAGGCGCCCATCCCGCCCGTGTTCGGCCCTTCGTCCCCGTCACGGGCTCGCTTGTAGTCCTGGGCGGGCTCCAGCAGGACGACGTCGGTCCCGTCGCACACGCCGAAGACGCTGCGCTCCGGTCCGTCGAGGTACTCCTCGATCACGACCCGGGCGCCGGCAGCCCCGAAGACACCCTGGACGAGGGCATCGTCGACCGCGCCGCGGGCCTCGGCCAGCGTCGCGCAGATCCGCACGCCCTTGCCAGCGGCGAGCCCATCGGCCTTGACCACGTACGGCGCCCCGAAGCGTTCGAGGGCAGCCACGGCCTCGTCCACCGAGGTGGTGGCGACCGCACCACCGGTCGGGACCCCGGCAGCCTCCATGACCTCCTTGGCGAAGGCCTTGGAGCCCTCGATCCGCGCGGCCGCGGCTGTGGGTCCGAACGCGGGGATCTCGCGGCGCACGAGCTCGTCGACGACGCCGGCGACGAGCGGTGCTTCGGGGCCGACGACCACCAGATCCGTGCCGAGCCGCTCCGCGAGGTCGGCGACCGCCTCCGGATCGCTCGCCTCGACCACCTCGTTGCGGCCGAGGTCAGCGGTGCCGGGGTTGCCAGGGGCGGTCACGACCGTGTCGACGGAAGCCGAGGCCACCAGCGCCCACGCGAGCGCGTGTTCGCGGCCACCACCGCCGACCACCAGGATCTGGCGTCCCACACCGACCTCCGTGCGTCGTGTTCGGGGGGAGGCTACTGCGGCGCCCCTCGCACCCCGCCCGTCACGGCCCCGGCACCAGGGGAACGTCGCGACGGATCAGCGTCTGCGAACGCTTCGGACCGATCGACACCCACGTGACGGGGGCGTGGGACTGCTCCTCGATGAGGTCCACGAACGCTCGGGCCTCCCGGGGAAGGTCCTCGTAGCGCTCCACCTCGGTGATGTCTCCGGTCCAACCAGCCAGTTCCTCGTAGATCGGCTCCGCGTGGTGGAAGATCGATTGGTGCGGTGGGAAGTTGACGTACTCCTTCCCGTCGTAGCGGTAGCCGGTGGCGACCTTCAGGGTCTCGAACTCGCTGAGCACGTCCAGCTTGGTCAGGAACAGGTCGGTGAACCCGTTGACGCGGTTGGCGTAGCGGGCCAGGACGGCGTCGAACCAGCCGACCCTGCGTCGACGTCCGGTCGTCGTGCCGTACTCCCCACCGATCTCGGTCATCCGCTCGCCGGCTGCGTCGAACAGCTCGGTCGGGAACGGTCCGGCGCCGACCCGGGTCACGTAGGCCTTGGTGATGCCGATGACCCGGTCGACGTGCCGTGGTCCGAGCCCGGCGCCGGTGAGGGCACCGCCGGCGACGGGGTTGGAGGAGGTCACGAACGGGTAGGTGCCGTGGTCGAGGTCGAGGAGGGTCCCCTGGGCGCCCTCGAGGATGATGTGCTTGCCGGCCTCCAGGGAGGTGTGGATCAGCTCGGTGCTGTCGATGAGCAGTGGCCGGAGCCGTTCTGCGTAGCCGAGGTACTCCCGGGCGACCTCTTCGAGGTCCATCGGGAGCCGGTTGTAGATCTTGGCGAGCTGCTCGTTCTTGTGGACGAGCGCCGCCTCGAGCTTCTGCCGGAAGATCTTCTCGTCGAACAGGTCCTGGAACCGCAGGCCGACGCGGGAGGCCTTGTCCGCGTACGCGGGTCCGATCCCGCGCTTGGTGGTGCCGAGGTTGGCCTTGCCGAGCCGCCGCTCGATCAGCAGGTCCAGCTCGCGGTGGTAGGGCATGATCAGGTGCGCGTTGCCGGAGACCTTGACCCGGTGGAACGGGTCGAGCCCACGGGCCTCGAGCCCGTCGAGCTCCTCGAGCATCACCTTCGGGTCGATCACGACCCCGTCGGCGATGACCGGCGTCACGTGCGGGTAGAGGATCCCGCTCGGGATCAGGTGCAGCTTGAAGACCTGATCGCCGACGATGACGGTGTGACCGGCGTTGTTGCCGCCCTGGTAGCGAACGACGAGGTCGGTGGTGTCGGCCAGCAGATCGGTGGCCTTGCCTTTGCCCTCGTCCCCCCACTGGGCCCCGACGATGATGGTCGCGGGCACGGCGTCGTCCTTCGTTGCCCTCCCGCTGGGCGGGATACGGCGTCGAGGTGGCGGAGCGCGACGCTCCGGCGGCCGCTCGCCGGCCACCGTGAGCGGACCTTACCGGTCGGCCGGCAGGGACGTGTTCGCTGCCTCCACCTCGTCGGCCGGGGTGTCGGTCGCCGGGG
>JBBDSW010000160.1:19288-20881 GCA_040904745.1 Nitriliruptoraceae bacterium | reverse complement strand
CCGACGGCCAGTGTCGACGCAGGAACCGGAAGGGGTGACCGGAGACGATCAGCTTCGCGAGCAACTCGACGCCGAAGATCGCCCAGATGACGTTTCCCGCGACTGCGAGCCAGGGGGCCTGTTCCCGGGGTGCGATCAGCTCGTAGGCGACCAGACCGGCCCAGACGACGGCCAGGATCGCCATCGGGATGTCCAACCGGCGTTCGACCAACCGCGCGAGGCGCTCGCGAGCGGTCGGTTCGTCGTCCGGATCGGCATCCAGGGTCGGCACGAGGCCATCGTCGGGCTTCTGGCTGCCACCACCGGCCGAGGTCATGAGGCGCGGGTCGGGGCCGAGGTGATCGGGCGGTGCCCGGAGCTCAGCGTCTCGGTGACGACGCCGGCTACTCGCTCCAGCTCCGCGGCGTCATCGGCGTCGGGAAGGTCGGCGCTGGCCAGCAGCCGACCGAGTTGATCACGCACCGCCTCAGCGCGGTCGCCGCTGTCCGCCACGCGCTCCGCGACATCGATCAGCAGCACCAGGATGCTGAGCAGGACGCGCAGGTCCCGTCCGGCGTGGTGTCGCAGTGGACCGACGACCAGATCGAGGTAGTCGGCGAACGTCGGGCGTGGCACGGCCACGCGAGCCTGGCCGTCGTCGTCGGTGAGCAGGTCGGCGCCCAACGGCTCGTCGGCCATCACCATGAGGATCGAGGACAGCTGGGTGATCACGATGGACGCGGTCGACGGGTCGTTGACGCCGGTCGACAGTGCCCGCAGCGCGATGTCCTGCAGTTGCCGGATGCCGAACGTCAGATCCGACGATTCCGTGCGATCTGCACCGAGGTGCAAGCCGCGATGGACGGTGTCAGCGAGGTCGTCGGGCCGGGCCCGGGCATCGCTCCCGTCAGCCCACCCCCAGGCCAGGGTCGTGCCCCGCGAGACCCATTCCCCCACGGTCGGCCGGATCCGCACCCGGTAGCCGATGGCGCGGAGGGAGCGAGCCAGCACCTGGGCGTCGACCAACTGGAGATAGCCGTCGCGGCGGGATACCACCGTGACCGGTTCGCCATCCGGGATCGGCGGTTCCTGATCCGGCAGTTGGGACCGCTCGCCAGCGGCGGCCGCGAGCTGGGCCATCGTCTGGCGACTGATCGAACGGATGATCACATCCACGCGCAGGCTCTGCGTGACGTGGTGCAGGAAGTAGACGAGCAACCCGACGGCGGCGCCCGCGAGGAACAGGGCCGCGGTGACGGCCAGGCGGGGAACGAAGGGCTGCAAGTTTTCACCGCTGCTGCGAACGGTACTGAGCACGATGACGTCGAAGACGGCCGAGGCGATCATCACTGCCAGCACGGTCTGGACACCCCGGTCGCGCAGGAACGTGCGGAGCAGTCGGGGTGTGAACTGCGACGACGCCATCTGCAGCGCGATGACGGTCAGGGAGAACACCAACCCGACGACCGTGATCGTGGCGCCCGCCAGCTCCGAGAGCAGCGCTCGTGCCCCGTCCGGGGTGCCGGAGAAGACCATCGGCCACGGCGCCCATGCCGTTGATGGCTCCAACGCGATCAGCAGCCCAGCCAGTGCTGCCGACGAGACCACCACGAC
>JBBDSW010000160.1:0-19188 GCA_040904745.1 Nitriliruptoraceae bacterium | reverse complement strand
ATGGCTCCAACGCGATCAGCAGCCCAGCCAGTGCTGCCGACGAGACCACCACGACGGCCGGGAGGAGCCACAGCGAGTCCTGCAGGTCGTCCCAGATGCCAGCGATCCGAACGCGCCACGTCACCGATGCTCTCCTCATCCCCGGAAGGCTACGCAGCACGACCGTAGGGAGGGCGCAACCGGAGCACCGTGTCACCGCACGCAACCAGTTCAGCTGGACGTGACCACCGATCAACCGGCGGCGGTCGGGGACGGGGTGAAGCTGACCGCGGCTCGCTACCTGCCCCCGGCGATCGTGTGAAGCCTTGCCCCGACCGGGTGCGGGAGAGGTCGATGGAAAGGCCGACCGCCACCGCCGATACACCGCTGGTCAGACGGTCCCGTGGTGGGCGTCGATTGCTACATTCGAATGCTCCGGAGACCGTCGTCCGGGCGTCACCTCCGGCTCACGTGCCGCCGCACTGAGGAGCCTCCAGTCGACCACGGTCCCCCGCTGTGAGCGTGCCGTTGGAGGACTATGCGCTCATCGGGGACACCGAGACGGTGGCGCTGGTGTCGCGGTGGGGGAGCATCGACTGGCTGTGCCTGCCGCGGTTCGACGCACCTGCCTGTTTCGCCGCCCTGCTGGGCGATGAGTCGAACGGGCAGTGGCTGCTCGCCCCGGTCGGCACCGTGCATGCGGTGTCGCGGCGGTACCGCCCCGGCACCCTGGTGCTGGAGACCGTGCTGGGTGACGAGCAGGGCGGGCAGGTCCGCATCGTCGACGCGATGCCGCCCCGCGGCCAGCAGCGAGGCCACAACCCCGACATCGTCCGCGTCGTGGAGGGGATCAGCGGCCGCGTCACCATGCGGATGTGCCTGACCATCCGGTTCGACTACGGCTCCGTGGTCCCGTGGGTCACCCGGATGGCGGCCGCCACCCTGCATGCCGTCGCCGGTCCGGACGCCGTGACGTTGACGACGCCGGTCGAGGTCCACGGCGAGGGCATGACCACGGTGGCCGAGTTCGAGGTCGAGGCCGGCGACCGGGTCCCGTTCGTCCTGACCTGGCATCCCTCGCATGAGCCAGCGCCAGCTCCTGTGGATGCCCAGACGGCCGTCGACGACACGACCCGGTGGTGGCAGGGATGGTCGCAGCAGCAGACCTACCGCGGACCCTGGCAGGAAGCCGTCGAGCGGTCGCTGATCACGTTGAAGGCGTTGACCTACGGCCCCACGGGCGGGATCGTGGCAGCGCCGACCACGTCACTTCCCGAGCACGTCGGTGGATCGCGGAACTGGGACTACCGCTTCGTGTGGCTGCGGGACGCGACCTTCACCCTGCAGGCGCTGATGCTGGCTGGCTACCGGAACGAGGCGTTGGCCTGGCGGGACTGGCTGCTGCGCGCGGTGGCCGGTGACCCCGCGACCCTGCAGATCATGTACGGCATCGCGGGGGAGCGGCGGCTCACCGAGTCCGAGCTGCCCTGGCTGCCCGGGTACGAGAACTCGACGCCGGTCCGCGTGGGGAACGGGGCGTTCGACCAGGTCCAGATCGATGTCTACGGCGAGGTGATGGACGCGCTGCACTACGCCCGCCGCACGGGTATGGACCCCAGCGAAGCAGCCTGGTCGCTGCAGCGGGCCCTGATGACCCACCTGGAGACCCATTGGTCGACGCAGGACCACGGCATCTGGGAGATGCGCGGACCGAAACACGTGTTCACGCACTCGCGCGTCATGGCGTGGGTGGCCTTCGACCGGGCCGTGCGGGCGGTGGAGGTCTCGGGCCTGTCCGGCCCGGTGGACCGGTGGCGCCGCCTCCGCGACGAGGTCCACGCCGAGGTGCTGCGGGACGGCTTCGACGCGGAGCGCAACACGTTCACTCAGGCGTACGGCTCGCCTGGCCTCGACGCGAGCCTGCTGCTGATCCCGCAGGTGGGGTTCCTGCCCGCCGACGATCCGCGCGTCCGTGGTACGGTCGAGGCGGTCGAACGGGAGCTGGGTCTGGGCGACGGGCTCTTGTTGCGGTACGACACCGCGGAGTCTCCTGACGGCCTTCCTCCGGGCGAAGGGGCGTTCCTGCTGTGTTCCTACTGGCTGATCGACGCGCTGGCCATGATCGGGAGGCGGGACGATGCCCGCCGCGTCTTCGAGCGTCTCCTGGAGATCCGCAACGACGTCGGACTGCTCGCCGAGGAGTACGACCCGCGGACCGGTCGGATGCTCGGCAACTTCCCGCAGGCGTTCAGCCACCTCGGTCTGGTGGCATCGGCCCACAACCTCGGGACCGGTCTGGGGCCGGCCGCTGAACGGGGCCAGCCATCGTGAAGGGATGAGCATGCGCGCGATCACGGTGCGACCCGGGACGGCCGGATCGGTCCAGCTGGAGGAGGTCGACGATCCGGACCCCGCGGACGGGCCCGTGCTGGTGGAGACGCTGGCCGTCGGCGTCTGCGGCACCGACCGCGAGATCATCGCCGCGGAGCACGGCCAGGCGCCCCCGGGGCGCGATCGGCTGGTGCTAGGCCATGAGTCCCTCGGACGCGTCCTCGAGGCGCCGGCGGACAGCGGCCTGACGGTCGGTGACCTCGTCGTGGGCATCGTTCGTCGCCCCGACCCCGTGCCGTGCCCCAACTGTGCAGTGGACGAGTGGGACATGTGCCGTAACGGGCGGTACACCGAGCACGGCATCAAGGCGGTGGACGGGTTCGCACGCGAACGGTTCCGGATCGACTCCCACCATCTCGTGAAGATCGACCCATCGCTGGGGGAGCTCGGTGTGCTCGTCGAACCAGCGAGCATCGTCGCCAAGGCGTGGGAACACATCGAGCACATCGGCCAACGTGCTCACTGGCAGCCCAGCCGTGTACTCGTGACCGGAGCCGGACCGATCGGGCTGCTGGCCGCCCTGCTGGCCCGGCAGCGGGGGCTGGATGTCACCGTGCTCGACCGGGTCACCGACGGGGCGAAACCGGATGCGGTCGCCGCTCTGGGGGCTCACTACCACGTCGGCGACGTGGCCACGGCCGCTCACGGTGCCGACGTCGTCGTGGAGGCCACCGGGGTGGCGTCCCTGGTGTTCGAGGTGATGCAGCACAACGCGCACAACGCGATCGTCTGCCTGACAGGGGTGACGTCGCCCGGCCGGGGCCTGGACGTGGCCGGTGGCGTGATCGCACGCGGGCTCGTGCTCGAGAACGATGTGGTGTTCGGCTCGGTCAACGCCAACCGGCGTCACTACCGGGCGGCTGCGGACGCACTGGCCGACACCGATCCGAGTTGGCTGCAGCGCCTCGTCACGCGGGAGGTCCCGCTGGACGACTGGCAGGAGGCGTACACCCCGTCGCAGGAGGACATCAAGACCGTGCTGAGGTTCCCATCGTGAGCACGATCGCCGTCGAGCGTCATCAGGACCCGAGGAGGAACGCATGACACCCGAGGCACTCGGCACGCGCCGGTGGGTGATCCCGGAGGGGTACATCCCGCCTGGGAGCACCGGGCCGGCCCTCCAGATGTTGAGCCACGAGACCGCGTGCCTGCTGAACACCGGCGACGCGGATGCGCACGTCGAGATCACCATCTACTTCGCTGACCGGGAACCGGTCGGACCGTACGTGCTGACCGTCCCCGCCCGACGAACCCTGCACCAACGGTTCAACGACCTCACCGACCCCGAGCCGGTGCCCCACGACACCGACTACGCCAGCGTGATCAGCTCCGACGTTCCCATCGTCGTGCAGCACACACGGTTGGACAGCCGGCAGGCCGAGCTGGGGCTCCTGACCACCATGGCGCACCCGATCCCGGAGTGACGAGCGACTCCCTCCTTTCACTGAGAAGGCAACGGCATGGAACTGGGCATCATCGGTCTCGGACGGATGGGACTGGGACTGGCCCTGCGGGCTGCCCAACGCGGTCATGAGGTCGTGGCATGGGACGTGTCCGACCACGCCCGGCGGCGGGCGCACGACCAGGGACTAGGGGCGCCTGCGACGGTGGACGATCTGGTCGAGGCTCTGAGACCGCCACGTGCCATCTTCCTGTACGTGCCGCACGGTGACCCGGTCGATCTCACGTTGCAGCGCCTCGTCCCGCTCCTCGACCCCGGCGACGTCGTGGTCGACGGGGGCAACTCCCACTGGCACGACTCCGCGCGCCGTCACCAGGAACTCGAGCGTTCGCAGATCCGGTTCCTGGACGTGGGAACCAGCGGCGGCACCAGCGATGCACTCGGTTGGCAGGGGGCGGCCTTCATGGTCGGCGGCGACCCTGACGCCTTCGAGTTCGTGGCGCCGGTGCTTCGCGACCTGGCCGTCGACGATGGCGCGGTTCACCACGTCGGTCCTGCATCGACGGGCCACTTCGCCAAGTTGGTCCACAACGCGATCGAGTTCGGCATGTTGCAGGCCATCGGCGAAGGGGTCGAGTTGCTCGCCCGTTCACCGCACGCGGACGACATCGACCTGGCCGCGCTCTTCGAGCACTGGAGCCACGGCACGGTGATCCGCGGATGGCTCATCGAACTCATGGCCAACGCACTACGCGCGCAGCCGGGGCTCGAGCAACTCTCCACCCACGTCGAGGACACCGGTGAGGTCAAGTGGATCGTGGACTGGGCCAGCGACCGGGACATCCCGATCCCGGTGACCGCGCTGGCCCAGCAGATGCTCATGGTCTACCGGGACCACGGTTCGCCGGCGGCCAAGGCCGTGGCACTGCTGCGCAACCAGTTCGGCGGGCACCCGCTGCACGGAACGGATGACGTCGACGTCACCCCTGGCGCCGGCTCCTGACCGGATCGGCGACCGGGAAACCCGACTCTCGTAGGAGATGCCCATGTTGGCGGCCATCGCTGACGGCGCCACCGCCGGATACGTCCGCGTCGGTGAGTGGCCCGATCCGCAACCGAGCCGGGGCGAGGTGCTGGTCCGCCTGCGGTGTGCTGCCATCAACCACCACGACCTGCGGACCGCCGCCGAGGCGGACCGTTGGCCGTCCCCGGCGGTGATCGGCTCCGACGGGGCGGGTGTCGTGGCGGCGGTCGGAGACGGGGTCGATGCTGGTCTCATCGGCCGTGAGGTGGTGGTCTATCCGGCGTTGCGATGGGGTGATGACGAACGTGTGCAGGGCGGCGACTTCGAGATCCTCGGCTACCCGACGCAGGGGACCCAGGCCGAGACGATCGTCGTGCCGGCCGAGAGCCTGTACGCGAAGCCGGCCCGCCTCGACTGGGAGGAGGCCGCCGCACTGCCGTTGGCGGGTCTGACCGCGTGGAGGGCACTCGTCACCCGAGGACAGCTGCGTGCCGGCGAGCGGGTGCTCGTGACCGGCGCGTCGGGCGGCGTGGCCACCTTCGCCGTCCAGTTGCTCGCCGCCCTCGGAGCCGAGGCCGTGGTGACCTCATCCAGTAGCGATCGGGTCGAGCGGGCCGTCGGACTCGGTGCGATCGGCGGTGTCGTCCGCGACCCCGGTTGGCCCGACGAGCTGGTGAACCGCTTCGGTCGGTTCGACCTCGTGTTCGACAGTTCCGGCGCAGATTGGGAGGCGCTTCTGGGCAGTCTCGAGCCCTCAGGCCGGCTCGTCGCGATCGGCCGCACGGTCGAGCCACACCCGCGTGTCGACGTGGGGCTGCTGTTCAGCGGGCAGCACGACATCCGCGGGTCGATGATGGGCAGCCCGACCGAGTTCGCCGCACTACTCGCCCACGTCGACGATGCCTCGTGGCGTCCGGTCGTGGACAGCGTCGTGCCGCTGCACGAGGCCGCGGCCGGCTACGAGCGGGTTGCTGCCGGCAGCCACTTCGGCAAGATCGTGCTCCAGGTCGGGAACTGACAGCCCTGCCCGGGTCAGCCGATCTCGATGGCCAGGACGGGGTCGGTGGTGGGCTCGGGCGAGCCCCCATCCGGCTCGACGGTGACGCCGACCACGACCGAGTCGGAGACGTTCCCGGTCAGCAGCTGCATCACCCGGCCGTCCGCGCTCGGGGTGAACAGGCCGGCGGACTCGGGGCCGGACTCGTCGATGAGCCACAGTTGGTAGGTGCGTCCGGAGGGCACGTCCGCGAGTCCCTCGGCGACGAAGACAGCCCCACCGCGGGCTTCTGAGGCGACCACGCGCGCGGTGGCACCATCCCCCGTCTCGGCGGTGGCGAGCTGCGCGTCCGGTGCGGCGAGGACGTCACCGAGCCGTTCGGCCGTCGCTTGCGCCTGGTCGCCGGCGCGCTCCACCTCGGCGAGTTCGGCGTTGAGGTCGACGACGACGTAGGACAGTCCGGCCACCGCGATGACCAGTACCGCGGCGGCGGCGGTGAGGCGCTCCGACCAGCGGGGTGCGCGGCGTCGCCGGTCGTCCAACTCGACCACGGGCGCGGGTTCCCGGTGCTCGGGATCCGCGTGGCCGGCCTGCGGGGTCGTGCTGGCCGCGACCAGGATCCGTTCGCGTAGCCCTCGAGGTGGTGCGGTCTCGCTGGCGTCATCCAGCCGTTCCGTCACCGAGCGCAGTGCTTCGACCTCGTGGCTGCAAGCCTCACAGGTCTCGAGGTGGGCTTCGAAACGGTGGCGTTCGTCGTCGCTGAGCGCGTCGAGCGCGTAGGCGCCGGTCAGGGCGTGGAGGTCGTCGCTGTCGGACATCATCGCTCCACCTCCATCACGTCTCTCATCCGCAACAGTCCGTCGCGCATCCGGGTCTTGACCGTCCCCAGCGGGGTGTCCAGCAGCTCCGCCACCTCGCGGTAGGTGTGGCCCTCGAAGTAGGCGAGCTCGATCGCTCGCCGTTGCAGATCGGTCAGCGCGCCGAGCGCCGCGGTCACCTCGGCGTGCTCTTCGTCGAGGATGACCCGCTCGGACACCTCGTCGAAGGCCCGGCCCTGGTCGCGGATGCCCATGCGTCGGGTGCGGTCCCGTGAGGCCTGCTCGGAGCGGACCCGGTCGATCGCCCGCCGTCTGGCCATGGTGACGATCCAGGTCCGTGGGCTGCCGCGCTCACCGTCGAACCTGGCGGCGTTGGCCCACACCTCGAGCATGACCTCCTGGGTGACCTCCTCGGCCTGGGCGGGATCCCGGAGCACCCGGTGGATCACGCCGTAGACCCGTGCACCGAGGGCGTCGAACAACGCGCCCAGCGCGGTCTGGTCACCAGCGGCGATCCCTGCGAGTAGCTCCCGCTCCTGGACGTCGGTCGCCTCGTCTCGGCGGCGAGGGTTGGCCACCTGGGGCTCCATGCTCGACACGGGCCTCAGGAGGATCGGATGGTCCGTCGGGACGGGCATGGTAGTTCGGCGCCCCTGAGACCGGGGGCGTTGCCGTGTCGAGGTACCGGCGACGGGACGCGGGGGCGAGGTCGTGTCAGGAGACATCGAGCGTGGCGATCATCTGGCCGTGCAGCGTGCACCGGTACTCGAAGCTGCCCGCCTCGGTGAAGGTGTGGGTGAACGTCTGGCCGGTGCCGAGGTTCTCGGAGGCGAACGAGCCGTCTCGAGCGGTCACGTTGTGTGTGAGGTCTCCCTCGTGGGTCCAGGTCACGGTGTCACCGACCTGGATCGCCAACGCGTCGGGCTCGAAGGAGAAGTCCCTGATCGTGACCGTGGCTGCGGTGGCGTCATCGTCGTCCGTGTCGTCCGTAGCCGCCACGTCGCCGGGCGTGGCGCTCTCGGTCGGCTCCGCAGCGGATCCGGTCTCGCCGGGGCCAGGCTCCAGCTCCTCGCTGTCGTTCGAGGCCGACACCTCGTCCGTCTCGTTCGAGGCACCGTCCTCTGCAGCCGGGGTGCAGCCGGCGGCCACGATGATGGCGATGATGACCAGTGCGATCTGGTGGCGCATGCGGGGACCTTCCCGGCTCGGGGGCTACAGCCGCTCGGCGAACACGATGATGTTGTCGTCGTAGTGCCCGATCGAGCGGTCGAAGATCCCGCCGCAGGTGATCAGACGCAGCTCGGGCCCGTCCGTCGCGCCGTGGACCGTCTCGCGGGGGTAGTCGTCCTTGGCGTGTTGTTCGACGCGGGTGACCGCGAACACCACCACCTCGCCGTCATCGCCATGGATCTCGATCTCGTCGCCGGGTTCGAGCTCCTTCAGGTCGAAGAAGACCGCGGGACCCCGGCGGGAGTCCACATGGCCGGTGATGACCGAGGGGCCGACCCGGCCGGGCTTGACGCTCGGGGTGAACCAGGAGGTGTCTGCGAAGTCCTCGGGGACCTCCATCTCGCCGTCGGCACCGATCCCGGCCCGGCCGATGTCGGCGTCCACACCGATCGCCGGGATCACGATCCGCTCCGGGTCGACGCTGTTGCGACCTTCGCGCGGGCCGGGGTCGTGGTTCGCGTGGCCCTCATGGTGTTGGTGGTCGTGCAGGCTCGCGAGCCGGTCGGGGTCCATCGCGGCCAGTGCCGCCAGGGTTGCCTCGGTCGGACTCAGCTCGGGGCCGGGGTCGACCGTCTCGTGGGGTTCGTGATCGAGATGGGCGTCATCGGTGTCGGTCTGGGTGGGTGGCACCGCCGGGGCCGCATCGACCCCGGCGGCGGACCGGTCGGCTCCTCCGCACGCGATCGCGAGCAGCGCGATCGCGGTGAGCCACGGACCCGATGAAGGACGGTGACGTGTCATGAGGGAGCCTTCCGGACGGGTGATGGTTCAGGCCGCCTGGTTGCTGCGGCGGCGGCTGCCGGCGAGCGTGCCCAGGGCACCCAGTCCAAGGGCACCGGCCAGCAGTGCACCGTTGCCGCTGGACGACGCCGGTGCGGTACCGCCGGCGCCGGTGTCAGGACCGGCAGCGGTGCCGGTGGTGACGATCTGGCCGCAGGCGGCAGGGGCGGTCGCCTCGAAGGGGAGCTCCGGGTCCAGCGAGGACATCTTCATCGTGCCGTCCTCGTTCTCCAGGTCACCGATCTCGCCGGAGCCGGTCAGATCCGCGCCGTGCACGACGATGTGCAGCGAGGAGAGGTTGTCGGCGACCTCGTCGGAGACCTCGAAGGTGCGCTCGTAGTCGAGCGTTCCGGAGGTAGTGAACCGGTCGACCGCGAGGCCGCTGTCGCCGCTGGTGTCCCCCTCGGTCGTCAGTGACACGGTCACCGGCCCGTAGGCAGGCACGCCCTCGACCACGGACAGGAACCCGTCGCCGTCGGCGTCGGCCGCCTCGAACCCCTCGTCACCGGGGTTGAGCGGCCCGCAGACGTTGTCGCCGCCAGGCTCGCCATGGAGGTGCATCGCATGAGGGAACCCGTCGAAGAACCCGCTGCCATCGATGCGGACCGTCAGATCGTTGCCGTCGAGCAGAAGCTCTGCGTCCGCGGATGCGCCGCTGTCGTTGGCCTGTCCGATGGTCGCCGAGAAGCTCTGGGCCGTGTGGCTGTCCGCTGATGCGGCGGTTGGCAACGCCAGAACCGCGAGGCCAGCCGCGGCGAGTGTGAAGGATCTACGCACGTGTTGCTCCTTGATCGTGGGTTTGGGCTCGTGCAGTGACCGGTTCGCCGTCCTCCCGCTCGCGGTTGCCGGACGCGCGGATGCAGGGGGAGGCGTGCGCTGCAGCGCACGATCGACGGTGGTCACCAAGCCCGCGCCGGGAGCACGCCGAACCCGGCTGACACCGCTTGCGGTCAGCGCCTGGGGAGCATCAGCGCCTCGGGAGGATCGGCGCCTCCGGAGGATCAGGCGGAGGGTCGGCGGCGCCGCTCGACGAGGGCTTGCCGGTCCTCAGGGCCGAGGCGAGGGCAGGTGATGCACGTTGCGCCGCCCTCCGTCTGGTACCAGAGGCAGCAGATGTTGCGGACCCGGGTCCGCTCGACCCCACCGGACCACGGGACCTCGCACCAGTTCGTTCCGCCACGCAGCGCGTCGTTACTCGCGATGATCCGCGTGGCGAGGTCGCGCGCCTCGTCGGACCGCCCGATCGCATCGCCGATCCGATGGAACGCCGCCGCCACCATGTCGGTCACCGTCGCCCACAGGGCGTGCCGTCCGCGCCGGGTGCGTGCGTGCACCACCTCGACAACCGGGTCCAGTGCTGCAACCAGACCGTCGGCCACCTGCGCGGGGGAGGCTGGTTCGTCCTCGCCCGTCGGGGCGAAGCGGGTCGCGCGACGAACCCCGGCTGCCGGGTGCGGCAGGTGGACGTCACGGTCCGAGCGCACGGGTCGGCGGCCATCGGTGAGCACCATCGCGGCGGTCGGCCACCCGATGGCCGCGGCGAGCTCGGCGGTGAGCCAAGCCGCGGTCTTCTGCGACACCTCGGGCTGCCCGAAGCGCCTGCCCGCCTGTCGCAGGGCCAGGTCCACGATCGCCGGGTCCGCGAGGTAGCGGTCCAAGCGCAGCCAGCCTTCGCCGGGCCTCCGCGTGCGTGCGCAGTCGAAGCCGAGCACGCGGGCGGCAGCGAGTGGATCGTGGACCAGTTCGCCGAGGTTCACCACCGCCCGTGACCTCCCGTGGTGTCCGCCCGGCGAGCGTTGGCGCACCGGTCGGGTTGGCAGATAGGTTAGGCAACCCTAATATCGGAGAGCGTAGGTAACCCTAACCTAACTTATATGCTCCGGAGTCGCAGATGATGAGGTCCCGATCCGTCCCGCTCGCTGCCTGGCTGGCTGGTGCCGCACTGCTGGCGACCGCCTGCGGGGCGTCGCCAGACAGCACACAGGACGAGCCAAAGGGTGAAGCCGCCGCCTCGGCATCGGACACCGACGAGGGTGCCGACGCCGACGGAGACGATGCCGCAGCCGACCACGCCACCGGCGAGGTGGAGGTCGAGCACGCGATGGGGGCCACCACGGTGACGTGCACGCCGGAGCGGGTCGTGACCTTGGGGCAGGGACAGACGGACTCGACCCTGGCACTCGGTGTCACGCCGGTCGGGGTGGTCCAGCCCTGGACCGACGACTGGTACGAGTACCTGCCGGCAGCGGTCGAGGAGCCCACGGTCGTCGGGACCGAGCTGGAGCCGGATCTCGAGGCGATCGCGGCACTTGAGCCGGACGTGATCCTCGGGTCGAAGCTCCGGCACGAGGCGTTCTACGAGCAGCTGTCGCAGATCGCCCCGACCGTGTTCTCCGAGACGATCGGTGTGGCTTGGAAAGACAACGTGTCGCTGTGGGCACAGGCCCTGTGCCGCGACGACGAGGGTGCAGAGGTGCTCGCCGCCTACGAGGAGCGTGCCGACGAACTCGAGTCCGCACTCGAGGAGGCTGGCATGGCCGACACGGAGGTCTCGATGATCCGCTTCCAGCCGGACGAGGTGCGGATCTACCTGACCGGCTTCCCCGGCTCCGTGCTTCGCGACGCCGGCCTGCAGCGTCCTGTGGAACAGCGGGTCGACGACTGGGCGACCTCGCCACAGTTGATCGAGATCTCCGAGGAGCGGATCCCGGAGATGGACGGCGACGTCATCTTCGTGATGGTTTCCAGCGACTCGTACGCGCAGGCCGAGGGTTACGACCTCGACGAGACGATGGAGCGGTGGACCTCCACCGAGCTGTGGCAGGGGCTGTCCGCCGTCCAGGAGGACGCCGTCCACAAGGTCAACGAGCAGCATTGGAACCTCGGTGGAGGGATCCTGGCGGCCAACGCGATGCTCGAGGATCTCGAGGAGTACTTCCTCGAGGAGCAG
The DNA here is from genome assembly GCA_040904745.1 of Nitriliruptoraceae bacterium. Lineage (GTDB taxonomy): Bacteria > Actinomycetota > Nitriliruptoria > Nitriliruptorales > Nitriliruptoraceae > T1Sed10-7. The sequence goes on along the minus strand of JBBDSW010000160.1, from coordinate 7,617 downwards.
CCGACGTCATGATCCGTCGCGTCGGCGTCATCGTCCTGGCGGCGGTGGTCCTGGTGGCGGTCAGCGCCGTCAGCATCGCCGTCGGGTCGGTGACGTTGCCGCTCGGCGAGGTCCTGGACGCCATCACCGGTGCTCGCAGCAGCGACGCGCACCTGATCGTGTCGGACCTCCGGGTCCCACGCATGATCGGTGGGCTGGTCGCCGGCGGTTGCCTGGGTGTGGCGGGGGTGCTGCTGCAGGGCGCGACCCGAAATCCGATCGCCTCGCCGTCCATGCTCGGGATCACCGCGGGCGGCGGGTTCGCGGTGGCGATGGGCGTCGCGTTCCTCGGGTTGCCGGCGGGTGCGGCGGTGTGGGTGGCCTTCGTCGGGGGGGCCGGTGCGGCCGCGCTCGCGCTCGCGCTGGCCTCGACCGGCCGCGACGGACTGTCACCGATCCGCCTGGTGCTCTCGGGAGCGATCGTGTCCTCGTTGCTCGGCGCGTGGACCGCCGGTCTCCTGGCCATCGATCAGCGCACGGCCGACGACGTACGTCACTGGCTGGCGGGGTCGCTTGCGGGCCGGGAGGTCGCGGCGGTCGGGCCACTGCTCCCGATCGTGGCCGTCGCGCTCGTCGCGGCGTGGGTGCTCGCTCGGCCCCTCGACGCGCTCGCCCTCGGCGATGAGACCGCCGTCGGACTGGGACAACGACCAGGCCGGATCCGACTGGGTGCGGCCGGGCTGGCCGTGCTGCTCTCGGCGGTGGCGGTGGCGCTGGCCGGACCGATCGCGTTCGTCGGGCTGGCGGTGCCGCACGTGGCTCGGTGGCTGGTCGGTTCCGAGCACCGGCTGGTGCTCCTGGTGTCGTTGTTCCTCGGGCCCGCGATGCTGCTGGGGGCCGACGTGGTCGGGCGCGTGGTCGCGCGGCCCTCGGAGGTGCAGGCGGGCGTGCTCACCGCGTTGTTGGGTGCACCCTTGCTGATCCGCCTCGCGGTGCGGGCGAAGGTGGCCTCGTGACCAGGACCCACGGCAGCCCTCTGATGATCCGTACCTCCCTGGTGCTGCGGCGACGGTCGCGGCTGATCGTCGCTGCCCTCGTGATCGCCGTCCCGCTCGTGGGGCTGTACGCGCTGACCCTCGGGTCGAGTGATCTCAGCCTGGGGGAGACGGCCGCAGGCGTCCTCGGCATCGGCGAGAGCGGCACGACCTTCGTGGTCCGCGGGCTGCGCCTGCCCCGCATCCTCGTGGCGATCGCCGCCGGCGCGGCGCTCGGAGCGTCCGGCTTCCTGCTGCAGGGGCTGTTGCGCAATCCGCTCGGTTCGCCCGACGTGATGGGCGTGACCGCCGGCGCGAGCCTGGCCGCGGTGCTCGCGATCGGCGCGGAGCTCGCGCCCTTCCTCCTCCCGCTGGCTGCCGCGGCCGGTGCGGGGATCGCCACCGCGACCCTGCACCTGTTGACGACCAGGTCACGAGCAGCGGGTGCCCGCCTGATCCTCGCCGGCATCGGCATCCACGCCGCTGCCTCGGCAGCGACCGTCCTCACGGTGGCCCGGTTGCCGTTCGGCCGCCTCGGTGCGGCCGAGGTCTGGCTCGCTGGCAGCCTGCACGCGCGAACGTGGGCTCACGTGGTGGCGGTGACCGTGGCGGTGGCCGTCACCCTGCCGGTCGCCTACGCGCTGGTGCGCCGGCTCGGACTCCTCGAACTCGGCGAGGACGTCGCTATCGGTGCCGGCGTACCGGTCCGAGCGACGCGGGTCGAGCTCCTGGTCATCGCCACGATCCTCGCGGGCGCCGCCGTCGCGGTCACCGGGCCGGTCGGCTTCGTGGCGCTCGGTGCCCCGCACATCGCACGCCGGATCGTCGGTCAGAGCGGCGCAGCCACGTTGGCCACCGCCGGTCTCGTCGGCGCGATCTTGCTGCTGGTCGCCGACGTGATCGGCCAGCGCGTGTTCCACCCGACACCGATCGCCGCTGGGGTGGTCACCGCCGTCCTCGGCGCGCCCTACCTCCTGTGGCTCCTCCACCGATGGGGACGACGATGAACGACCATCACCCGCAAGCGCACGGATCCCGTCTGCAGGCACGATCGCTCCGTGCCGGCTACGGCGGCGACGACGTCCTGCATGGCGTCGACCTCAGGGTCCCCGACGGACGCATCAGCGCCATCGTCGGACCGAACGGCTGCGGCAAGTCGACGCTGCTCAAGACGCTCGCACGGGTCCTCGCACCGACGCAGGGCAGCGTGTTCCTCGACGGCGCGTCGGTCCACCACGAACCCACCCGGGAGGTTGCCCGACGGATTGGACTGCTGCCCCAGTCCACCGTCACACCCGACCTGCTCACGGTCGCCGACCTCGTGGCGCGCGGCCGCTTCCCTCACCGCGGACCGTTCGCCCGCTGGACGGATGAGGACCACGCGGCGATCGAGGACGCGCTGCTGGTGACCGACACCGTCGATCTGCGGGACCGGCCGGTCGACGAGCTGTCGGGAGGGCAGCGCCAGCGCGTTTGGCTCGCGATGGTCTTCGCCCAGCGGACCCCGCTGCTCCTCCTCGACGAGCCGACGACCTACCTGGATCTGGCCCACCGGCTCGAGGTGCTCCGGCTCCTCCGCCAGCTCAACCGCGAACGGCAGGTCACGGTCGTCATGGTCCTCCACGACCTCCATGAAGCAACCCGGCACGCCGACCACCTCATCGCGATGAGCGACGGCCGGATCGTCGCCGAAGGACCGCCGGCGACGATCGTCACGCCGGCGCTCGTCCGGGATGTCTTCGGGGTGCGCTGCACGACGATCGCCTGCCCGGTCTCGGGCGTGCCGCTCGTCATCCCCCTCGAGGACGATGGCTCCGGGGGCGCGGAGCCGGTGGCTGCTGCGTCCCGTGCACTCAGCAGCCGATGATCGAGCCGACACTGGATGGTGCCCGTCCGGGGGAGGTCAGCGGGTCGCATCTGATCGATCGTCGGGGTCGGACTGCCACCATGGTCCGCTTCGCAGGCGCGACAGCCACGGGATGCCCCGGCGATCCCCGTCGGTGACCTCCTCGTCCCCTGACGCCCGGAACACCGATCGGCCGTAGTCGCGGTTGAGCAGCGCGATCACGTCGAGCTGGATGTCCGCCGGACACGCCGGGACGCATTCGCCGTAGTTGGTGCACGAACCGAAGTTCTCCTCCATCGTCTGGACCATGGCGCGGACCCGCTCGTAGCGTTCGACCTGGCCCTGTGGCAGCTGCGCCAGATGGGCGACCTTGGCTCCGGTGAAGAGCTGCGCCGCCGCGTTCGGGCAGGCCGCAACGCAGGCCCCGCACCCGATGCAGGCCGCGTGGTTCATCGCCGCATCCGCCTCGGTCTTGTTGACGGCCATGGTCAACGCCTCAGGGGCCGCGTTGGTCGCGGTCGAGATGTACCCACCGGAGGCGATGATCCGGTCGAGCGCCGACCGGTCGACGACCAGGTCCCGGATCACCGGGAACGCACCCGCGCGGAACGGCTCCATGGTCACCACGTCGCCGTCTGCGAAGCTGCGGGCCCGCTGCAGGCAGGCAGGCGTGTTGTCGACCGGCCCGTGTGGCTGACCATCGACCATCACCCCGCAGGACCCGCAGATGCCTTCCCGGCAGTCATGGTCGAAGGCGACCGGCTCCCGGCCTTCACCGACCAGTTGGGCGTTGAGCATGTCGAGCAGCTCGAGGATGCTGACCTCCGGTGAGATGTCGGTCAACTCGTAGCGTTCGAACCGACCGGTGTCGTTGGCGTCAGCCTGCCGCCAGATGACGAGGGAGAGGCGCATCACTTGTAGCTCCTGGTCGCCAGCGGCACCGCATCGAAGGTCAGCGGCTCGGATCGGCGGATCGGACGGCCGTCGTCACCCGGCGGAGCCCAGGCGGATGCCGAGGTCCAGTGATCGTCGTCGCGCAGCGCTTCGCCGTCCGCGGTCTGATGTTCGGAGCGGAAGTGCGCACCCGCGGACTCGTCACGGTCCAGGGCATCGAGGGCCATGAGTTCGCCGAGTTCGAGGTAGTCGGCGATGCGACCGGCGCGTTCCAACTCCTGGTTGAGCTGCTCGCCGTGGCCGACGACCCGCACGTTGCTCCAGAAGTCCTCGCGCAGTGCACGGATGGCGTTCATCCCCTCGACCAGACCGTCCGCGTGGCGTTCGACCCCGACGTGATCGGTCAGGAGCCTGCCGAGCTCCCTGTGGTACTCGTCCGGCGCCCGGGTGCCCTGGATCGACAGCAGGCGGGAGACCCGCTCCTCGGTCTCGCGTACGGCGGCGACGACGTCGGGATGGTCGTCCCGTGGCACCTCGGCTCCAAGACGCGGGGCGAGGTAGTCGGCCACCGTCCATGGGATCACGAACCAGCCGTCCACCGACGCGCTCAACAGCGAGTTCGCCCCCAGCCGGTTGGCGCCGTGGTAGTTGAAACTGGCCTCACCGCCGACGAACAGGCCGGGGATGCTGCTCATCTGGTGGTAGTCGGTCCACAACCCACCCATCACGAAGTGCGGCCCGGGTGCGATGCGCATCGGGGCCGTGTAGGGATCCTCACCGGTCGCATCGGTGTAGAGGTCGAGCAGGTTGCCGTAACGCTCCTCCATCGTCTTGCGCCCGAGCCGCTCGATCGCGTCGGCGAAGTCGAGGTAGACACCGTTGCGCAGCGGCCCGACCCCCTTGCCCGCGTCCAACTGTGCCTTGGCGGCCCGTGAGGAGATGTCGCGTGGCGCCAGGTTGCCGAACGACGGGTACATCCGCTCCAGGTAGTAATCGCGGTCCTCCTCGGGGATCTCGTTCGGCGGACGGTCGTCTCCGGCGGTCTTGGGGACCCACACCCGGCCGTCGTTGCGCAGCGACTCGCTCATCAGCGTCGTCTTCGACTGCCACTCGTTGGAGACGGGCAGCGAGGTCGGATGGAACTGGACGAAGCACGGGTTGCCGAACAACGCCCCACGCTTGTGCGCCCGCCAGGTCGCGGTGACGTTCGAGGACTTCGCCAACGTGCTCTTGAAGTAGACGTTGCCGTACCCGCCGGTGGCGAGCACGACGGCATGCGCCGTGTGGGGCCTGATCTCACCGGTCACCATGTCGCGGGTGACGATGCCCGCGGCACGGCCGTCGGCCACGATGAGGTCCAGCATCTCGACCCGGGTGTGCAGCACGATCCGCCCGGCGCCGACCTCCTTGAGTAGCTGCTGGGATCCGGCGAGCTGCAGTTGCTGGCCGGTCTGCCCACGCGCGTAGAAGGTGCGCGAGACCTGCACGCCGCCGAAGGAGCGCGTCGCGATCTGTCCGCCGTACTCGCGCGCGAACGGCACCCCGAGCGCGGTCATGTGGTCGATGACCCGGACCGAGAGCTCCGACAGGCGGTGGACGTCGGCCTCGCGGGACCGGAAGTCGCCGCCCTTCACCGTGTCCCGGAACAAGCGGTCGACCGAGTCGCCGTCCGCTTTGTAGGCCTTGGCGGCGTTGACCCCGCCCTGGGCGGCGACGCTGTGCGCCCGCCGTGGCGCGTCGTGCAGGGTGAACGCCTCGACCTGGTAGCCGAGCTCCGACAGCGTCGCGGCCGTCCCCGCACCGGCCAGCCCGGTGCCGACCACGATGACCTTGAAGCGCCGGCGGTTGGCAGGGTTGACCAGCTTGAGATCGAGCAGGTGGTCGTCCCACATCGTGTGGACACCGCCCGTGGGTGCCGCGCCGTGGATCTCGTCCCCGATCGCGCGGCGTCGATCCAGATCGGCGCTCATGGCTTCCCCTCCCTGCTGCCTCGCGGTCTCCGGACGGGCCGGACCCCGGTGGGCCCGGCCCGGATCGTCGGCCGTTCAGTAGATGCCGACCAGGCCCATCCACAGTGCCCCGACGAGGCCGAAGATCAGCACGTTGATCACGCTCGCGGTGAACCCGTACTGCCACCACTTCGCCAGCGAGTTGTAGCCCGAACCGAACAGCACCGGCGCGGGGCCCGTGGAGTACTGCGTCAGCCCGCCCATCAGGTTGGATGCGAACGCCAGCAGGAAGGCGGCGAGCAGCGGCGGGGCTCCCGTGCCGAGCGCGGCGACGAAGAACACGGGGAACAATGCCGTCACGTGGGCGGTGTTCGAGGCGAAGAAGTAGTGGATGTAGAGGTACGACAGCACGAGGATCGCGAGCGCTGCTGGCCAGCCCATGCCGCCGGTCGCGCCCTCGATCGAGCCGCTGAACCAACCGATGACGCCGTAGGTGTTCAGGAAGGACGCCATCGTCACGAGCACCGCGAACCAGACCAGGGTGTCCCAGGCGGCGTGTTCCCTCTTGACGTCGTCCCAGGTCAGCACCGTGGTGAGCAGCAGGAACGCCAGACCGATCATGGCTGCGAGCGTGGAACCGATCCCGAGCAGGTCGCTGCCGAAGATCCACAGTGCGATCAAGAGGACGAACACGCCCAGGGTGATCTTCTCCATCGTCGTGAGCGGCCCCAGTTCCGCGAGCTTGTCCTTGGCCAGCTGCTTGGCGCCGGGGGTCTCGGTCACGGTCGGCTTCGTCAGCCGGTACATGACGAGCGGGATGACGATCAGCGCGAGCAGGCCGGGGACGCTGGCGGCCAGCGCCCACTGGCCCCAGGTGATCTCGACACCCTCGACGCCGGCGAGCTCCACGATCAGGGGGTTGGCAGCCATGGCGGTCAGGAACATCGCCGAGGTGATGGCGCTGACCTGGAACGCGGACACCATGAGGAAGGAGCCGATGCGCTCCGCGCCGTGGTCGGGCTCACTGTCGTAGGCGGCAGCCACGGAGCGGACGACGGGGAACACGATCCCCCCGGTCCGGGCGGTGTTCGACGGGGTCGCAGGTGCCAGGACGAGATCGGTAGCCGCGAGGCCGTAGGCGACCCCGAGGGTCCGCTTCCCCAACGCGCCGACGAACAGGTAGGCGATGCGCGTCCCCAACCCGGTCTTGATCACCGCTCGGGCGATCAGGAAGGCGATGACGATCAACCAGATCGTGCTGTTGCTGAACCCGGACAGCGCCTCGCCGAGGGTGAACACCTCCAGCACGGTGGCGATGGTCAGGCCGACGAACGCCACGGCTCCCATCGGGAGTGGCTTGGCGATGATCGCCACGATCGTCGCGACGAACACGGCCAGCAACGTCCAACCCTGCGGCTCGACCTCCGCCGGTGCCGGGCTGAGATAGAGGAGCACGCCGATGATCGGCGGGACCACCCACCGGAGGATGGTGGTGCGCTGCGGCTCCCCGCCCGTGTCCTGCGGCGGCCTCTCGCTCCGCTTCGCTCCCGGTGTCTCGACCGCCATCTGCGGACCTCCTTGCTCGTAGCCGAGCCTGGATCGGACCCCTGTGCGCCACGCGGCGATGCGTGGCGTGGGTGGATCGGTGCGATCGACACTACGAGTGCCCCGGGGCCCGGCAGTAGGGGATGTCTGAGTCGTTGAGCAGGGCCATGGGCCCCGAGGGGCGCGGCTGCGCTCGCCGCTGTGTCGGAGGGCCCGTCGGTCGGGCTCACCGAACGACCCGAGCAGCGGGCGGTACCGTGACGCCCTACGTGTCCGCCCGGGGATAGTCCGGTGGCGGGACCGGAGGCATCGTCATGCGACGAGGTATCGCGCTGCTGATCGGCATCGCCGGGGCCCTCCTGGCGCCCGC
>JBBDSW010000159.1:0-3483 GCA_040904745.1 Nitriliruptoraceae bacterium | reverse complement strand
AACTGAGCAGTGTTGCGTCCGGTGCATCATTCGACAGGGTCGAGCATTCAATAGGCGTACGGGTTCTGGCTTCTAGCGTTGCTGTCTGAGGAGTGAGCTAGACGCTCGATATTCCTTGTGCTGTAGGGCATCCGCGCGGTCTGTTGCATTGGGTGCAACGATGTGGCATCCAGCATCGGGCTGGGTTGAGAGGCGGAATGCTGGTGGCTTCAGGGGGTGCGCTGGCGGGTTCGGCGCGATTGGTGCTGGTCGACGGGGCGGTCCTGTTGCACCCTGAGGCGGCGGTGTTCGAGGCGATCCTGGGCGGTTGGCGCCTGCAGCAGGAGAGCCGGTTGCTGGCGGGCCCGACCGTGGAGAGCCGGGATCGGACGTTGCGCCGCTTTCAGGAGTTCACGGGCGAGTATCCGTGGCGGTGGGGTCCGGGGGACATCGAGGCATGGTCGGTGTCCTTGCGTTCGGCGGGCCGGTCCCGGACCACGATCCGGGCGTACCAGAACGCGGTGGCGATGTTCTGCGATTTCGTGTGCGATGGCCGTTACGGCTGGGCGGTCGAGTGTGAGGAACGTTTCGGGGAGCATCCGAGCCAGATCTGCCATGACTGGAACACTGCTGATCATGTGGCCGATTACGAGGGCGACCCGGCCCGGCGACCGTTCACCCGTGACGAGCTGCAGGCGTTCTTCGATTTCGCTGATGAGCGAGTGGCTGTTGCTCGGGCTCATGGCCGCAAGGGCGGGTTGGCGGCGTGGCGCGACACGGCAATGTTCAAGGTCACCTACGCGTGGGGGCTGAGGCGCCGGGAAACCGCCATGTTGGACACCACTGACTTTTCGACGAACCCGGCGGCGCCGGAGCTGGGACGGCATGGGATGTTGTCGGTCCGATGGGGCAAGGCCATGCGGGGCAGTCCACCGCGTCGGCGGAACGTGGCCACGGTCATGCCGTGGGCGGTCGAGGTCGTCGAGGAGTATCTCGCCGAGGTCCGCCCTCTCTACGGGGCGGAGGCGACGTCGGCGTTGTGGTTGACCGAGCGGGGCAGTCGGATCAGTGCCCGTCACATCAACGAGCGGTTCAGCACCTACCGTGACGCCTTGGGCCTACCGGTCGAGTTGACCCCGCACTGCTTGCGGCATTCCTATGTCAGCCATCTCGTCGAAGATGGCGTGGACCCGCTGTTCGTTCAGCAACAGGTCGGCCATTCGTGGGCGTCGACCACGGCGATCTACACGTCGGTGTCGAGCGATTACAAGAACAAGGTGCTGCGCCAAGCCCTGGCCCGCGCCTTCGACGACGAGGGGGAACCCGAGTGACACGCAGCGTCGGCTACCGCTGGCATCTACGGGCGGTCATGGCCGCCCGGGGCCTGTTCGCCACGACCGAGCTCGGGCCGTTGCTCGCCGAGCGGGGCGTGAGCTTGTCCCGTGAGCAGGTGTATCGGCTGGTGGCCGGCACCCCGGAACGGCTGAACCTCACAACGTTGTCCGCGCTCTGCGACATATTGGAGGTCACGCCCGCTGATCTCGTCGAGGTCACCGTCGAGGTGGGCCGCGCCACCAAAGCCCGTTCGTCGAACGCACCGGCTCCCGCATTGGGGACTGTGAGCGATCTGCGGCCTCGCCGGGCCCGGATCGTGCGCGATGACAAGACCTGACGTCGCCATCGAAGGCGAGTCCTGCGAGGACTGCGGACGGTCCCGGCCGATCGTGTCGCGCTCCACGGGCGTCTTGTTGTGCGGGTCTTGTTACAACCGTTCCCGGGCCAGACCACGCCGGCTCTGCGGGCACTGCGGGCGCGTCGCGGCGGTCGGTGTGCGGGCCACCGACACCAGTCCTGACATCTGCGTCGACTGTTACAAGCTGCCCGTGGCTACCTGCGGGGATTGCGGGCGGACCCGGCCCTGCGCCCATGTCGCTGCCGGGACGCCGATCTGTTTGCGTTGCCTGCCCCGGGCCACCGCTGCGTGCGCGCACTGCGGAGCGGACCGGGCTCCGGCGGCCCGCTGGGCCGAAGGCCCCGTGTGCGACACCTGCTACACCAGCGCGCTACGACGACGGGGCATCTGCACGGACTGCGGCGACGAACGACGCCTGGTCTCACCACCAGGTCCTGCTGCGGTCCGCTGCTGTGACTGCGCGGGGCTCGCCCCCATGCAACACACCTGCACCATCTGCGGGCGCGAGGACAAGCTTTATGAACGGGGCCGCTGCGACCGCTGCGCCCTCGCCCGCCGCACCACCGAGGCAATGACCGGTCCCGACGGGATCGTGCCCGCCGCTCTCATGGTCGTCCACGATGCGATCGTTGCCTCGACGACCCCACGTAAAGCACTGAACTGGTTGCGACAAGGAGCCGGCGCTCCGATCCTGGCCGAGCTGGCGGCCGGGACCATGGCCATCTCCCATGAGGCCCTCGACACACACCAGCGACCCCACGCGGCAAACCACGTACGCCACATGCTCGTCGCCCACAGCGTCCTGGTCGCCCGTGACGAAGCCCTCGCCTCCCTCGAACGACTCAACACGCAGACAGTCGCTTCGATCGATCGACTCGAGGACCGCAAGACCGTCGCCGCGTTCGCCACATGGCGGGTCCTGCGCCGCGTCCGCCGCCAGGCCGAAACGAACACCACGGGGCGCACCGCGATCCGCCACGCCCGCAACCAGGTCCTTGGCGCCGTCCGGTTCCTCGACTGGCTCGACGCCCGTGACCGAACCCTGGCCACCTGCACCCAGAGCGACCTCGACTTGTGGCTCGCCACCGGGCCCCGGTCGCGCTACGACGTCCGCCACTTCCTGGCCTGGACCTCCGAACGTGGACTCAGCGTCAAGCTGACCATCCCGCCGCTGCGGACCGGCCCCGGCGACACCCTCGACTCCGAACAGCGATGGGCGATCATCGCCAAGCTCCTACACGACCCCGACATCGAGCTCGTCGACCGGGTCGCCGGGAACTTCGTGCTTCTCTACGCGCAGCCACTCAGCCGCGTCGCAGCCATGACACTCGACACAATCACCCTCACCGACGACGGCGTCTCGGTCCGCTTCGGCGCGCAACCCGTCACCGTTCCCGAACCGCTCGCCACCCACGTGACCACCCTCGTCGCCACCGGTCGAGTCCACCACATCGGGATCGGCTCGACCGACTCGAGCCCCTGGCTGTTCCCCGGCCACCTACCCGGACGGCCGATCACCGCCAGCCGGCTCGGTCAACGACTCGGCACCCACGGCATCGACGCCCGAGCCGCCCGCCGAGCCGCCCAACAACACCTCGCCGCCGAAGTCCCCGCCATCGTCCTCGCCGAAATGCTCGGCGTCGCCATCGGCACAGCCGTCGATTGGGTCCACGCCGCCGGCGGTGACTGGGGCGGCTATGCCGCCACCACAGCCACCGATGACAACCCCACCTGAATGCTCACCAGATGCAACACACCAAGCCCAACCCCAGGGCATTCGACATGGTTGGAACATCGGCCTTCACCAGTTT
>JBBDSW010000158.1:0-21442 GCA_040904745.1 Nitriliruptoraceae bacterium | reverse complement strand
AGCGGACGGCACGTGCCGGCTTGCATCGGCGACGGGCGTCGATGGGTACGGACGACCGGGAAGGTCCCGCTTCTTGAGGCGTGCCCGCTCAGGTGGCGACTCCAGGCGCTTTCGCTAGGCAGCCATGTCGACGCCGTGGCTCACGGCCGAGCAGACCGCTCACGCGTGACGCTGAGGTTCGACACGACGCCCAGCCGGAGCAGCGAGAGCCCCCGAAGGTGGGTGGCGGTAGCCGTTGTCCCTCGGTCTCCGAACCGCTGCGTCGGCACGCCACGAGCCTCTCGTGGATCCCGGGACCGATGGCCGTTGACCCCCGGTACTCGCCCCTGCTGTGCCCCTCAACGTGCCCGGGACCGCGCTCGTCCATCCACCTGCGGGCCCAGCGATCTGGATCCAGGAGGGCACCCGACCAGTGCCGCGCCATCTCGTCCTCATGGAACATGGTCCTCATGGAGCATGGCGCGCAGATCCTCGAAGCAGGTGGCGCCTGGCAGCTCGCTGAACCACGGTGCGGTCCACCCTTCCGACGGGATCGGACGGGACGAACCTGCACCCCTCGCTAGGCTGCGCCCGTTCCGACCCACCTGCCGTCGTCGCTCGAGGAGCGCCCCCCGTGCCCGGACGCCACCTGTTCACCTCCGAGTCGGTGACCGAGGGTCACCCGGACAAGATGGCCGACCAGATCTCGGATGCGATCCTGGACGCCATCCTGACCGATGACCCGTACGGCCGTGTCGCCTGCGAGACGTTGGTCACCACCGGCCAGGTGATGGTCGTCGGCGAGATCAGCACCGAGTGCTACGTCGACATCCCACGCGTGGTGCGGGACACGATCCTGTCGATCGGCTACGACTCCCACGACGTCGGCTTCGACGGCAACACCTGCGGGGTCTCGGTCGCGATCGACGAGCAGTCCCCGGACATCGCCCAAGGTGTCGACAGCGCCTACGACAAGGTGGGTGACGACGCCTACGCGCTCCAGGGGGCCGGCGACCAGGGGATGATGTTCGGCTACGCCAGTGACGAGACCCCGACGCTGATGCCGCTCCCGATCCACCTGGCGCACCGGATGGCGGAGCGTCTCACCGAGCTGCGCAAGTCGGGTGAGCTGCCCTACCTGAGGCCGGACGGCAAGACCCAGGTCACCGTCGCCTACGAGGGCGGCAAGCCACGGGCGATCACCGCGGTCGTGCTCTCCACCCAGCACCGGGCGGAGATCGACCTGGAGACCTTCCTGCGTCCCGACGTCGAGGAGCAGGTGATCCGGCCGTTGCTGCCCGACGACATCGACACCGACGATCTGGCGGTGTTCGTCAACCCGACCGGGCGGTTCGAGCTCGGCGGACCGGTCGCTGACGCCGGGCTGACCGGCCGCAAGGTCATCGTCGACACCTACGGTGGGATGGCCCGCCACGGCGGAGGCGCCTTCTCCGGTAAGGATCCGTCCAAGGTCGACCGGTCGGGGGCGTACGCGACCCGTTGGGTGGCCAAGAACATCGTCGCTGCCGGGCTCGCCTCCAAGGCGGAGCTCCAGGTCGCCTACGCGATCGGCGTGTCGAACCCGGTCAGCCTCAGCCTGGAGACCTTCGGGACCGAGCAGGTGGACCCGTGCGAGATCCTGGCGGCGGTGCGCGAGGTCTTCGATCTGCGCCCCGCAGCGATCGTCGATGCGCTCGACCTTCGGCGCCCCGGCTACCGCGAGACCGCCGCCTACGGCCACTTCGGCCGTGAGGGGGACCGCTTCACCTGGGAGCGCACCGACCGTGCGGATGCCCTCAGGGCCGCGGTGGACTCCTGAGCCCCAGGTGAGCACGGACCCGACGCGGCAGTGGATCGCCCAGGTCGTCGTCGAGGTCGCCCCGTTCCACCTCGACCATCCCTTCGACTACCTCGTCCCCGACGACGTCGAGGTGGCGGCCGGCCAGCGTGTCCAGGTCGTCTTCGCCGGTCGTCAGGTCCGCGGTCTGGTCGTCGGTGTGGGACACGACAGCGAGGTGGAGCCGGCCCGGCTGCGACCGATCCGCCGGGTGCTTGGGGAGCACGTCTGGGTCCGTGCCGACGAGCTCGACACCCTGCGCTGGGCCGCTGCCCGCTTCGGCGCCCCCCTGGCCGACGTGGTGCGCCATGCCCTGCCGGACCGCACCGTCGACGTCGAGCGGCGGGCGCGGGCCGCCGGGTGGTTCCCGCCCGGCACGGCACCCCGCCCCCGCTCGGACCCGGCCCCCGATCGGGCGTCGCTCGGGTCGGCCTGGGCGGTCTACGGGGACGCCGGTCGACAGCTCCACGACGAGGTCCGGGCTGGCAGCGGCTCCTACCTGTGGCGTCCGCTGCCCGGTGAGGACGTCGCGGCGCGCCTCGCCGAGCTGGCACAGCTCACCCTGGCAGGGGACCGGGACGTGCTCGTGCTCGTACCGGACCCCGCCTCCCCGACGGCGGACGCGGTGGTCAACGCCGCGGGCGACCTGGCCGTGGATCTGCGCGGGGGGCCGTCGCCCCGGGTCTTCTACCGCCGGTGGCTGGAGGCCCGCTGTGGTCGAGCCCGGGTCGTGGTCGGTGAGCGCGGGGCGGCGTTCGTCCCCCTGGAGCGGCTCGGGCTCGCGGTGATCCTCGACGAGGCGAACCCGGCCTACAAGGAGCGCCGCAGCCCCCGGCACCACGCCCGGGAGGTCGTCCTCGAGCGCGCCCGCCGTGCCGGCGGCGTGGGGCTGGCGGTCGGCACGGTGCCCTCGGCGACCGCGTGGCGGCTGCTGCGTGACCGTCGACTCACCCCGCTGGTGCCGGCACGGGAGGCGGAGCGGCGGGCCCGGCCGCGGGTCCGTGTCGTGACCGGTGAGGGCCAGCCGCGGGCACGCATGACCCGTGAGGCGTCCCAGGCGCTCAGGTCCGCGACCCGTGCCGGGACCTACGGGGTCGTCCTGGCCAGCCGCCGCGGCGAGGGCCGTGCCCTGGTGTGCAAGGGCTGCGGGGAACGGCTCGCCTGCCAGACCTGCGCGTCGTCGCTGGCCCACGGTGACGGACGCACGCTGGCGTGCGAAGGGTGCGGTGCGCGGTTGCGTGCCGTCCCGGCCTGCCGGGTCTGTGGCGCGCGCGAGGTGGTCCCCCTGGCGGCCGGCGCCGCACGTCTGGGTGCGGAGCTGGCACGCAGCGCCGAGGTGGAGGTCGCGGTGCTCGAGGGCTACGGCCAGCGGCCGCCCCCGCCACCGGCGATCGTCGTGACGACCCGCGGATCGGTGCTCGACCGGCCACCGGGGCCGGTGGGGGCGGTGGTGCTGCTCGATCTCGACGGGACGCTGCGACGTCCGAGCCTCGATGCGGCCGAGGATGCCCTGCGCCTGGCCTGCCAGGTGGCGGCCTGGACCGTCCACGGCGGCCGCTCACCGGACGACGGCGAGGTGGTGGTACAGACCCGCGAGGCGGACCATCCGGTGATCACGGCGCTGGCCGCCTGGGACCCGGGGGGGTTCTGGCGCGCGGAGGTCGCCACCCGAGCGACCCTGCGCTTCCCCCCGAGCGCTCACGCGATCCGGCTGGCGGTGCCCGGTGGGGCCCGGCTCGAGGACACCTCGCTGCACGAGTTGCTCGCCGCGGCGCTGGCCGACGGTGACGAGCTCCTCGGCCCGCTGCCGGACGACGGGCGGGACGGCTACCTCGTCAAGTGCGACGACCGGGCGGCCACCCTCGCCGCGCTCGCGGCGCTCCGGCAACGCTGCAGCCGTGCCGGGATGGAACTACGGGTCGACGTCGACCCGGTCGATGCGTTGTAGCCGGCCGTCTCGCCGGCCGTGCGGACACCCTGGCCCGTCCGGCGCGTACCATCCCTGTAGACGGTTCCGACGGCAAGCAGGAGTCACCGGTGGCCGAGTTGGAGATCCGCATCTTCGGTGACCCCGTGCTGCGCCAACGCGCACACGAGGTCACCGACTTCGATGGCCGGCTGGCCACGCTGGCCGAGGACATGCTGGAGACGATGCGTACCGCCAGCGGCGTCGGCCTCGCCGCCACCCAGGTCGGGGTCCTCAAGCGCCTGTTCACCTGGGAGGTCGAGGACGAGCGGGACAGCGGCGAGGTGCACCGCATCGGCGGGGCCGTGGTCAACCCGGAGCTGGTCTCGAGCTCCGCGGAGCTCGAGGACGACGACGAGGGCTGCCTGTCGTTCCCCGGCCTGTTCTATCCCGTCGAGCGTCCGCTGCGGATCGAGGTCCGCTACCAGGACGTCGCCGGCGAGCAGCGCGAGGTCGAACTCGAACACCACCTCGCCCGCATCTGGCTGCACGAGATGGACCACCTCAACGGCATCCTCTTCATCGACCACCTCGCCGCCCACGACCGCAAGGCCGCGCTGAAGGCGATGCGCGAGTACCGGCTCGAGCAGGGCCTCGACGATCCGGAGCGTCCCCGCCCGGGTGGGCTGCTGCTCGGCCGTAGCCAGCGCTGACCGGCCGACACCCAGCGCTGACCGGTCGACACCCCGCTCCGCCACCACCTCGCGATCAGGAGTGAGATCCGTGCGCATCGCCTTCCTCGGCACGCCCGACGTCGCCGTCGCCAGCCTGCAGACGCTCGTCGACGCGGACGACGTGGAGATCGCCGCGGTCATCACCAACCCGGATCGTCCCAAGGGACGCAGCCGCACCCCGCAGCCGCCCCCGGTCAAGCAGGCGGCGCTGGAGGCGGGGCTGGAGGTCTGGCAGCCGAACAAGCCCCGTGAGGTGCTCGGCGACCTCGAGGCCCTGGCCGTCGACGCCTGCGCCGTGGTTGCCTACGGCGCGCTGCTCCCGGCGGACGTGCTCGCGGCGGGTGGCGCCGGGTTCGTCAACCTCCACTTCTCACTGCTGCCGCGCTGGCGGGGCGCGGCCCCGGTCCAGCACGCCATCCGGTCCGGCGATGCGGTCACCGGCGTCACGACCTTCGTGCTGGACCCGGGGATGGACACCGGCCCGATCCTCCGGCAGGAAACGGTCGAGATCGCAGCGGGGGAGAGCGCCGCCGCCCTCCTCACGCGGTTGTCCACGCTCGGCGCCCCCGTGTTGCTCGAGTCCCTCACAGCGCTCCACGCCGGCGAGCGGGGCGAACCGCAGCCCGAGGAGGGTGCGACGCTCGCGCCCAAGATCACCGCCGATGACGTCGCGATCGACCTGAGCGCACCGGCTGAGGTGATCGACCGGCTCGTCCGCAGCGCCGACCCGGCCCCGGGCGCACACACCACGTTCCGTGGGGAGCGCCTCAAGGTCTTCGCGGCCCCACCGGTCGAGGC
The DNA here is from genome assembly GCA_040904745.1 of Nitriliruptoraceae bacterium. Classification (GTDB taxonomy): domain Bacteria; phylum Actinomycetota; class Nitriliruptoria; order Nitriliruptorales; family Nitriliruptoraceae; genus T1Sed10-7. The sequence continues at coordinate 16,188 of JBBDSW010000158.1, read as the reverse complement.
CGGCGACGGCGACGGCGACCCTGGCACGGTCCTGGCGGTGGCGCGTGACGGCATCGTGGTCGCCTGCGGCCGGGGGGCGGTCCGGCTCACCTCCGTGCAGCCAGCCGGCAAACCCCGCATGGACGCGGGCGCCTTCGCCAACGGGGCCCGCATCGAGGTGGGCGAACGGCTCGGGGACGGGGACCCGTCGGCGTGAGCGGCTCCAGCCCGGCTGCCGGCCTGCCGGCCCGACGGGCCGCGCTCGTCGCGCTGCAGCAGGTCGAGGAGCGGGGCTCCTGGTCCAACCTGGCCGTGCCGGCGGCGATCGAGGACCTCACGGACGTGCGTGACCGGGCTTTCGCCGCCCACCTCGCCTACGAGACCCTGCGGTGGGAGGGCACCCTCGACGCCGCGTTGCAGCGGGTCCTCTCCCGCGATCTCTCGGACGTCGAGGCGGCGCTCCGGCGCATCCTGCGCCTCGGGGCCACCCAGCTCACGATCAGTGACGTGCCGGCGCGGGCCGCGGTCGACACGAGCGTGGCGCTGGCGCGCGAGGCCGTCCCGGCCGGGCGCGCCAAGGGGGCGGCCGGCTTCGTCAACGGGGTGCTGCGTGCCCTGGCCCGTCGCGGGGACGATCTCGGCTGGCCGACAGCAGAGGACGATCCGATCCGCCACCTCGCCCTGTCCACCGGGCACCCCGACTGGATCGTCTCGGAGCTGCTCGCCCGCTACCCGTTCGCGCGTGTCCGTGCCATCCTCACCGCCGACGACGTCGCCCCCGGGGTGACGCTGCGCGCGGTGGGCGACCGGGACGAGGTGCTGGCCGAGCTCGAGGCCCAGGGGCTCGAGGTGGCACCCGGCAGCACGCCCGGGTCGATCCGGGCTCCCGGAACCGATCCGCGCGCGGTCGCCGCCGTGGCCGCAGGGCGGGCGGTCGTGCAGGACGAGGCCTCGCTGCAGGTCGTCCACGCCACCGGCACGACCTCCGGGGATCGTGTGCTCGACCTGTGCGCCGGCCCCGGCGGCAAGACGACCCACCTCGCGCAGCTGGCCGGCGAGCAGGGCAGCGTCACCGCGGTGGAGCTCCACGAACACCGGGCGCGCCTGATCCGGGAAGCGGCCGCGCGCCAGGGTCTGGCCGTCGAGGTCCTCGTCGCCGACGCCCGCAGGCCGCCGCTCCCCGACGGGGCCAGCTACGACGTCGTGCTCCTCGACGCACCCTGCACCGGGCTCGGCACCGGCCGTCGGCGGCCGGAGGTCCGTTGGCGCCGCACCCCGGAGGAGGTGGGTGAGCTCGCTGCGCTGCAGGCCGAGCTGCTGCGCGCCGCGGCGACGTGGGTCGCGCCTGGCGGTCGCCTCACCTACGCCGTGTGCACCTGGACCGCCGAGGAGACCGGCGGGGTGGTCGACGCCTTCGACGCGGAGGAGGCCGCGGCCACGTTCACCCGGACGATGACCCGTCAGCTCCTGCCCGATACCGATGACACGGACGGCATGTTCATCGCCACCTGGGAACGGTCGGATGACCAGGGCAACCGCTAGTCTCGGCAGCGCCGTTCCTGCCCGGTCGCGCGACCCATGAGCGGACCATCGAGGAGCCCCGTGAGTCAGCTGCGCATCGCCCCGTCGATCCTGGCGGCCGACCTCGCTCGGCTCGGTGACGAGGTCGCCGAGGTGGCACCGGCCGTCGACACGATCCACGTCGACGTCATGGACGGCCACTACGTCCCCAACATCACCCTCGGGCATCCGGTCCTGGCCTCGCTGCGCCGCGCCACCGACCGCTGGCTCGACTGCCACCTGATGATCACCGACCCGGCGGTCTACGCCCCACAGCTCGTCGACCTCGGCGCCGACTCGATCACCTTCCATCCGGAGGTGGACGATGACCCGCTGGCGCTGATCCACCGCCTCCACGAGCAGGGCGCCGCGGTCGGCGTGGCGATCAAGCCGGCACATCCGGTCGCGATGGTCACCGAGCTCCTGCCGTTCGTCGATCTGCTGCTCGTCATGACCGTCGAGCCCGGGTTCGGGGGGCAGGCCTTCCGCCCCGAGGTCATCCCGAAGGTCGTCGAGGCGGCAGCCTGGCGGCGCGAGCACGACGCCGGCTTCACGATCCAGGTCGATGGGGGGATCGCCGCGGACACGATCGCCATCCCCGCGCGGGCCGGTGCCGAGAACTTCGTGGCGGGCTCGGCGGTGTTCGGCGCGAACGACCGCCTGGGCGCCGTGCGACACCTCGCTTCGCTGGCACGCGCGGCGGCCGACGGGAGCGACGTCGCGCCCGCGCGATCCCCCGCCACCGGTGCTGCCGATACTCGCGGATCGTCGGAGGCCCCGTGAGCGCACGTGTCCTGATCGCTGATGATGACGAGGACGTCCGGGCTTACCTCGAGGTGACCCTGCAGCTGGCCGGCTTCGACGTCATCCAGGCGAACGACGGGATCGAGGCGATCGAGCGGGCCCGCACCGAGCGGCCGGACGTGGTCGTGCTCGATGTCATGATGCCGCAGATGGATGGCCTCGAGGCCCTGAAGCGGCTGCGCCAGGACTCCCGCACGAGCCACATCCCGGTCCTGCTGCTGACCGCCCGGGTGCAGCGCTCGGACGCGATCAGCGGGCTCGACGCCGGCGCCGACGACTACGTCACCAAGCCCTTCGACGCCGAGGAGCTGGTCGCCCGGGTCCGCTCGGCGCTGAGGCGGGCCGAGACCCAGCGCACCCGGAACCCGTTGACCGGCCTCCCCGGCAACGAGTCGATCCTGACGCGGCTGTCGCGTTTCCTCGAGCGTGGAGCCGGGTTCGCGCTGCTCTACGTCGACCTCGACCAGTTCAAGCCCTACAACGACTACTACGGCTTCCTGCGGGGAGACGAGGCGCTCAGAGCGGTGGCCGCGCTGCTCCAGGAGGTCCGTGACGAGCTCGCTGACGAGGATGCCTTCGTCGGTCACGTCGGGGGAGACGACTTCGTCGTGATGACCCGGCCCGAGTTCGCCGAGGAGACCGCCCGACGCATCTGCGACCGCTTCGACGACCTCGCCCCCCGGCTCTACGACGACGACGACGCCCGGGCCGGCTCGATCGAGGTCCCGGACCGTCGTGGGATCCCGCAGCGCTACGGGCACCTGTCGCTGTCGATCGGCATCGCCTCGACCGACGGACGGGAGTTCGCCCACCACGGTGAGATCGTCGCGACCGCGACCGAGATGAAGCGGTACGCCAAGTCCCGTGGGGGCGCCGGATCCAACTACGCGATCGACCGGCGCGGACCGGACGACGGGGACGGCGTCGAGATGGAGGTCGAGCTGCCGTGAGCGAGCCGACGCGGTGACCCCGACCGAGCGAGCGGCCCTGGCGCGGGCCATCGCGCTGGCCGGCACCGTCCGGGTCACGGCGAGCCCGAACCCGGGCGTGGGCTGCGTCGTCGTCCGCGACGGGGAGGTGGTCGGCGAGGGCGCGACCGAGACCCCGCCGGGTCGCCACGCCGAGGTGGTCGCGCTGGCGATGGCTGGTGACGCGGCCCGCGGGGCGACGGCCGTGGTGACCCTGGAGCCCTGCGCCCATCACGGCCGCACACCACCGTGCACCGAGGCCCTGCTCGCCGCCGGCGTGGCACGGGTCGTGATCGCCCATCCCGACCCGAACCCGCTCGCCACCGGGGGCGTCCGGCGACTCCGCGATGCGGGCGTCGAGGTGGTCGGCCCGGACGCAGCTGGGGACCCGTTCCGCGACGCGGTCGCCCGCCAGCTCGAGGGGTTCCTGACCCGCGTGCGTGCGGGGCGCCCACACGTGACCCTGAAGCTCGCCCAGACCGCGGACGGACACCTCCAGGCGCCGGAGGGCCGGTGGGTGACCGGGCCGGCTGCCCGTCGTGCGGTCCACCGCTGGCGCGCGGAGGTCGACGGGGTCCTCGTCGGCTCCGGCACGGTGCTCGCCGACGATCCCCGGCTCGACGTCCGGACGGTCGCCGCCCGGCATCAGCCCCGTGCGGTGGTCTTCGACGCGCGGCTGCGCACCCCGCCGACCGCACAGGTGTGTCGCCCCGGCACGCTGCTGGTCACCGTCGCCGACGAGGGCGACGACCGCCGCGCCGCGACCCGCGCGATGCTGGCCGAGCGGGGGGTGGGTGTCGTCGACGTCCCCGCCGGAGTCGGAGCGCGGGGACTCGATCTCGACGCGGCGCTGGCGGCCGTGGCCGGCGAGGGCTTCTGCACGCTGCTGGCGGAGCCGGGCCCTACCCTGGCGGGCGCACTGCACGTCGCCGGTCTGATCGACCGGTTGGTGCTGCACGTCGCGGTCGGACCCGGCAGTGGACGAGCGCGACGGGTGCTCCCCGACCCGCCCGGAGGCCGGTGGCGCACCGAACGCGCCGGCGGCGCCGGCGAGGACCTGGTGCTGCACCTGGTTCCCGAACCCACCTGAGGAGCGTTGGATGTTCACCGGCATCGTCGAGGAGCTCGGACACGTCGCCGCGATCGACGTCCACGAGAGCCACGCACGCCTCCACATCCGATGTTCGAGCGTGCTCGACGGTGCGGCGCTCGGCGACTCCGTCAGCGTGGACGGCACCTGTCTGACGATGACCACGCTGCCGGGTGACGGCTTCACCGCGGATCTGATGGCCGAGACCCTGCGTGCCACCGCGCTCGGCGATCTGGAGGTCGGGCGGCCCGTGAACCTGGAGCGGGCGATGCGGGTCGACGCCCGGCTCGGAGGGCACCTCGTGCAGGGCCACGTCGACGGCGTCGGCGTCATCACCGACCGCGAGGAGCTCCCCGGCACCGTCTTCACGACGATCGATGCGCCCGCCGAGGTGGCCCGCTACCTCGTACCCAAGGGGTCGATCACGGTCTCCGGGGTCAGCCTCACGGTCGTCGACCGGACCGCGGAGGGCACGTTCCGCATCGGCCTGATCCCCCACACCCTGGAGGTCACCACCCTCGGCGTCCTCGGCGTGGGTGACCGGGTCAACCTCGAGGTCGACGTGATCGCCAAGTACGTCGAGCAGCTGCTGGCCGGAGGGGCCCCGAGCCCCTACGTCGCACCGCTGGGGGACGAGTGAGCACCTTCGCCACGATCGAGGAGGCCGTCGCCGTGCTGCGGGACGGCGGCATGATCGTCGTCGTCGACGACGAGGACCGGGAGAACGAGGGGGACGTCGTCCTGGCCGCCGATGGCGTCACCCCGGAGCAGATGGCCTTCGTCATCCAGCACACGTCCGGGTTCGTGTGCGTCCCGATGCTCGGCGACGACCTCGATCGGCTGGACCTCCCCCCGATGGTGATGCGCAACCAGGACCCCAAGGGCACCGCCTACACGGTGTCGGTCGACGCGGTCGAGGGCACCACGACCGGGATCTCCGCGGGCGACCGGGCGCGCACCTGCCGGGTGCTCGCCGACCCGACGACCACCGCCGATGACATCAGTCGTCCCGGCCACGTCCTGCCGCTGCGCTACCACCCGGGTGGGGTGCTCCACCGTCTCGGGCACACCGAAGCGTCGATCGACCTGCTCCAGATGGCGGGGCGTCGCCCGGCCGCGGTCATCTGCGAGGTCGTCAACGACGACGGGTCGATGGCCAGGGTGCCCGATCTCGAGCGGTTCTGTGCCGAGCACGGGCTCCTCATGGTCACGATCGCCGACCTGGTCGCGGCACGCCATGCCAGCGAGTCGCTGGTGGAGCGGGTGGCCACCGCCAAGCTGCCCACCCCCTACGGCGACTGGCGGGTGCTCGGCTACCGCAACTCGATCGATGGCACGGAGTCGTTGGCGCTGCTGCACGGCGAGCCGGAGGGCAAGGCCAACGTGCTCGTCCGGATGCACTCGGAGTGCCTCACCGGGGACGTCTTCCGGTCACTGCGCTGCGACTGCGGCCCCCAGCTCGACCTCGCGATGGCACGGATCGCCCAGGCGGGCGAAGGGGTCGTGGTCTATCTCCGCGGGCACGAGGGCCGCGGGATAGGCCTGCTGCACAAGCTGCAGGCCTACGAACTGCAGGACAACGGGGCGGACACCGTCGATGCGAACCTGCAGCTCGGCCTCCCCAACGACTCGCGGGACTACGGGGTCGGGGCGATGATCCTGGCCGACCTCGGCCTGTCCACGCTGCGGCTGTTGACCAACAACCCGGAGAAGCGGGCCGCGCTGTCCGGGTTCGGCCTGTCGATCGTGGAGCGTGTGCCGGTCGAGGTGCGTCCGAACCCGGCCAACGCCTTCTACCTGCGCACCAAGGCCGAGCGGATGGGCCACGACCTGGCGGGCGAGGACCTGCCGATCTCCACCGGCGTCGGGGACCTCGCGGCACAGGGCGCCCGCGATGCCCGCGCGGTCGAGAAACCCGTCCGCGGGTTGGCGATGGCCCCACCGCCGGACGATGATGACGTGCCCGCCCGCACCGTCGCACCGGGACACGGTGGCGACTCCCACCGCGGGCAGGTCACCGCACACGCCACCGGGCGACCCAGCGACCACGCGGACGACCAGCCGGATGACCAGCCAGACGACCACCCCAGCCAGGACTGACCCTGCCACGCCTCAGGAGGCGCCCCGTGAGCGAGATCACCGTCACCGAAGGCACGTTGGATGCCGCCGGGATGAAGGTCGCCGTCGTGGCGGCACGCTTCAACGAGATCGTCGTGCAGCCGCTGGTCGACGGTGCCACCGGCGCCCTGCTGCGCCACGGCATCGCACCCGGTGACCTCCGGGTCGTGTGGGTGCCGGGAGCCTGGGAGATCCCGATCGTCCTGGACAAGCTCGCCGCGAGCGGGCAGGTCGACGCGCTGGTGGCGTTGGCGTGCGTGGTCCGCGGGGAGACGGCGCACTTCGACTACGTGGCGGGGGAGGGGTCCAGCGGGACCGCGGCCGTCGCCCGCACGCACGGGATCCCGATCGGCAACGGCGTGCTGACCACCGAGACCTGGGATCAGGCCGTCGCGCGTGCTGGTGGCAAGCTCGGCAACAAGGGCGCGGAAGCGGCCCTCGCCGCGGTCGAGACCGCCACGCTCCTGCGGAGCCTGTGACCTCCGGCGAGGACGAGGCGCACGACCTGGACGCTCCGCGTCCAGGGGACAAGCGCGCGGCCATGGAGGCCGAGCAGGACCACCTCGATCGCGTCCACGACCGGGTCGAGCTGCTACGGCGCCGCGCCGAGGAGCGCGCAGCCGAGGCCGCCGCCGACCGCTCCGGCCACACCTTCCAGGCCCGGTTCGAGCGGGACGTCACCGCGCATCACCATGCCTCCCGCAGGGCGCGCTACACCTTCGGGGACGTCGAGTCGCTCGCCTTCGGTCGGCTCGATCTCGCCGATGGTGACCACTTCCACGTCGGACGGGTCTCGGTCATCGACGAGGACGGGGACGTCCTGCTCGTCGACTGGCGCGCGCCGGCCGCCGGCGCCTTCTACCAGGCCACCGCGGCCCGTCCCCTGGGGGTCGCGCGCCGCCGCACCCTGGTCATCCGGGGCCGACAGCTCCTCGACCTCGACGACGAACTGGTCGACGGTGCCGCCGCCGACCGACTCGACCTCCACGCCGTCACCGGGCAGGGGGCGTTGCTCGCCGCCCTGTCGCGCGAGCGCTCCTCGACGATGCGCGACATCGTGGCCACGATCCAGGAGGAGCAGGACCGGATCATCCGTGCTCCGGCGACCGGCACCCTGGTGGTGACCGGTGGCCCCGGGACGGGCAAGACCGTCGTCGCCCTGCACCGGGTCGCCTACCTGCTCTACCGCGACCGCGAGCGTTTCGAGGGACGCGGCGTGCTGGTCGTCGGGCCGTCTGCCGCGTTCACCGAGTACACCGCCCGCGTCCTGCCCGCTCTCGGCGAGGACCGCGCGGTCCAGCGGCCCCTGTCGGCGCTGGCCCCGCGCGGCGCGCACATCCGCGGGTGGGACGGGCCGGAGGTGGCCCGCATCAAGGGTGACGAGCGGATGGTGACGGTGCTGCACCGGCTGTTGGCCGCCACACTGCCGCCGATCCCGCCCACCACCCGGGTCTCGTTCGAGGGCACGACGCTGAGCGTGCCGGCTGGCAAGCTGCAAGCCTTGCGCGACCGACACCTGGCGAAGGTGCGCGCCGACCGGGAGGGGGCCGCCTACCACGACCGCACCGAGGCGGCCGAGGAGGCGCTGGTGGCGAGCCTGTTCTCCGCCTGGTCCAGCACGCATCGTTCCGCCGGTGGCCGGGTGCCCGACGACCGTCACGGCAGTGGGTTCGACAGCGCACTCAGCCGGGCCCCCGAGGTGACCCTGCTCCGACGCTGCTTCTGGCCGGCGCTGCGGGCGACCTCCGTGCTGGCAGAGGTCGCCGACGGCGAGGTGTCCCTCGACGAGGTCGCCGAAGGGATCCTCGACGATGCCGAACGGGGTCACCTGGCTGCCGCCTGGCGCGAGGCGGAGACCTGGACCGTGGACGACGTCGCGTTGCTCGACGAGCTCGCGGCGATGCTCGGGACCCCGCCCGCGGAGCGTCGACGCGATCCCAAGCGTGCGCAGGAGGACGAGGGGATCCGGCTCGGTGCTGACGAGTTCCACCTGGATGTCGCACCGGTCGACGTCGAGGCCGAGGGCTACCGCGACTTCGCCCACGTCGTGGTCGACGAGGCGCAGGACCTCTCCCCGATGCAGTGGCGGGCGGTGGCCCGCAGGGGGCCGTACGCGTCCTGGACCGTGGTCGGCGACCTCGCTCAACGCAGCCGCATCGCCGATCCTGCGACCTGGGCGGAGGTCGCGGCGCTGATCGGCCGGCGCAACGTCGAGATCACCGAGCTGACCGTCAACTACCGCACCCCCGCCGAGATCGCCGTGCTGGCCACCGATGTGCTCGTCGCCGCCGGCCACGATCCGGAGCTGGCACCCCGCCCGGTGCGTTCCACCGGCCAGCCGCCCCGGCACGTGGTCGCCGACGACCCGCTGTCCGTGGCCGTCGAGCAGGTGGTCGAGCTCCTCGCCGAGCGCGGCGGCACCGTCGGCCTGCTCGCCGACGTGGCCGACGTCGCCGCGCTGGAGACGCTGCTGGCAGGGCTCCCGTCGGACCTCGAGGTCGACCGGGTGCGGGTGCTCGAGGTCCGCGCGGCCAAGGGGCTCGAGTTCGACGACGTCGTGCTCGCGGCACCGGAGCGCATCGTGGCCCAGAGCGAGATCGGGACCCACCAGCTCTACGTCGCCGTGACCCGCGCCACCCGCAGCCTCACGCTCGTGACCTCGCCCGACGCGGAGCTGCCTGGCCTGGGGCGCTGCGTGCAGGTCACAGCCGGCACGCCAGGATGTCGGTGACCAGGATCCCGCGGGCGCCGAGCTCCCAGAGCTCGTCCATGATCGGGTTGGTCTCCGACCGCAGGATCATGGCACGGACGGCCACCCACCCCTTGTCGTGCAGCGGGCTGACCGTGGGAGACTCGATCCCGGGGGTCAGGGCACAGGCCTCCTCGACGGTCTCGACCCGGACGTCGTAGTCCAGCATCACGTACCGGCGGGCGATGATCACCCCCTGGAGCCGCCGCTGGAGTTGGTCGACCGCCGGGCTCCCGGCCGCACCGCGCCGACGAACGAGCACGGCCTCGGAGTGCAGGATCGGCTCGCCGATGACCTCCAGGCCGGCCTGGCGCAGCGTCGTGCCGGTCGAGACCACGTCCGCGACGACGTCGGCCACCCCGAGCTTGACCGCGGTCTCCACGGCGCCGTCGAGCCGGATCACCTCGGCTTCGATCCCGCGCTGCTCCAGGTCGCGCTTGACGAGGCCCGGGTAGGAGGTCGCGATGCGCCGGCCGGAGAAGTCCGTGACGTCCGCGGCCGCCCCTGGGGCCACCGCGTAGCGGAACGTGGAGCCCCCGAAGCCGAGCTCCATGATCTCCTCGGCGTCGTTCTTGCCGTCCAGCAGCAGGTCACGTCCGGTGATGCCGACCTCGACCTGGCCCGCCCCGACGTAGGTCGCGATGTCGCGGGGGCGCAGGAAGAAGAACTCGGTGTCGTTGTCCGGGTCGGCGAGGATCAGCTCGCGCTGCTCCCGACGCTGCCGGTAGCCGGCCTCGGCGAGCATCTCGGCGGCGGACGCGGACAGCGAACCCTTGTTGGGCACGGCGATGCGCAGCATCTAGGACCTCGTGGGGTCAGGGGCCGCGGTCCCAGCTGACACGGGATCGCGGGGGACGGGTGCGAAAGGGGGGCGACGCCACGGACGTCGGCTCACAGGTGAGCGTAGACGTCCTCCAGGGTGAGGCCGGTCGCCAGCATCAGGACCTGGGCGTGGTAGAGGAGCTGGCTGATCTCCTCGGCGGCACGCTCCGGGGTCTCGTGCTCGGCGGCCATCCACGACTCGGCGGCCTCCTCGACCACCTTCTTCCCGATCGTGTGCACGCCGGCGTCCAGCGACGCGACCGTGCCGGAGCCGGCAGGGCGGGTCCTGGCCTTCTCGGACAGCTCGGCGAACAGGGTGTCGAAGGTCTTCACGGACCACCTTCTGTCACGGGTGTACCCCCGGTTCAGGGGGCGGTGGGCACCGGTAGGCTACGCCCGCGTGCGCAGCTGCCACGCGCAGACCCGCTGACCACGATGAGGAGCGCCGCGTGAGCGACGTGCCGTTCGATCCGACCGCCGGTGCCCAAGGGGGCCAACAGCAGCCCTCCGAGGAGGAGGTCCGGGCCTATCTCGCCGAGCTGCGGGAAGCGCCGGTCGACCAGGTCCTTGCCGAGGTGGTCAACGCCCTGTTGAACGCCGCGCAGGTCAAGGTCGGTCGTCGCGACGGCCGGCTGTTGATCGACACCGTGAGCGCGGTCACCGAGCAGGTGCGCGGCCACGTCCCCGACGAGCTGACCACCCAGCTGGATCAGGCGATCACCCAGCTGCGGCAGGCCCAGGTCGAGGGTGAGGAGCAGGTCCGCCAGGCCGCGGCCAGCGGTGAGACGGAATCCGGTGACCTCGGCACCGACCCGGCGGCCGAGGGCAGCCCGGAGCCGGTCGCCGGCGAGGAAGGCGGCCAGCCCGCCCAGCCGCAGCAGCCACCGGCGGGCGGCGACGCCGCCTCGCGCCTGTGGGTACCGGGGCGCTGACCCGCCCCGACCCGGATGGTGAGGGGCCTGCTATCCTCTCCCCTCACTGAGCGCGCGACGACGCGTTCGGGCACAACCGAGACGAAGCGGCGCGACGCGCCCACCTGGCAGGCCACGCCTCCCCGGGTCGATGCATCCCGACGACGGCCACGCGCCGCGTCGCAGACGCATCGCTCCGACGGCGACCTCGAGGGGTCGCCGTTCGTGTTGCGCAGGCCCCGACCAGCGAACGACCCCCGACCGTGAACGAACGACCCCTGACCCCAGGAGGCACCGACATCGACGAACAGCAGCGCCGGCTGAATGCGGACATCAAGGTTCCACGCGTCCGACTCGTGGACGCCGACGGCACACAGGTGGGCATCGTCCCGCTCGCGCAGGCCCTGAGGAGGGCCCGGGAGCAGGATCTCGATCTCGTCGAGGTGGCGCCACAGGCCGATCCGCCGGTATGCCGGATCATGGACTGGGGCAAGGCCAAGTACGAGGCCGAGCAGAAGCAGAAGGAGGCGCGCAAGCGCCAGAACCAGATCTCCGTCAAGGAGATCAAGATGCGCCCCAAGATCTCGGACAACGACTACGGCACCAAGTCCGGCCACGTGCGTCGGTTCCTGGAGGATGGCGCCAAGGTCCGCGCGTCGATCATGTTCCGCGGTCGCGAGATGACCCACACCGAGCTCGGACTGAAGCTACTGGACCGGCTCGCCGAGGACATGGAGGACGTCGCCACCGTCGAGGCCAGCCCCAAGGTCGATGGACGCAACATGGTGATGGTGCTCGCCCCCTTCAAGGCCAAGCAGGCGCAGGCACCGCAGGCCGAAGCGCCCGACGAGGACCCGTCCGAGGCGTGATGCACCGGTCTCCCGGTCCCGCCAGACGGCCGGACCGGGTGCTGCCGCACGCACCGCACCCCGATCCCGACCCTCCCAGAGGTATCCCGATGCCCAAGCAGAAGACCCACAGCGGTGCGAAGAAGCGCTTCCGCGTGACCAAGAACGGCAAGGTGATGTCGCGCCAGAAGGGCCGCGCCCACCTGCTCGAGACCAAGAGCGCCCGCCGGAAGCGCCGCCTGAACGGCGAGACCCAGATCGCCCAAGTGGACGCACGCAAGATCAAGAAGCTGCTCAACAAGTGACCGTCCGCCGCGAGAAGTGACCGTCCGCCGCGAGCGGCAGCACGCCGGACCGGATGCGCCTGCGCGCCCGGAACCGACGACCTAGAAGGAGCACGACATGGCACGCGTCAAGGGTGGCGTCCACGCCAAGAAGGGCCACAAAGCGGTCATGGACCGCGCCAAGGGCTACCGGGGTGCCGGCAGCCGGCGGTTCAAGGTGGCCAAGGAGGCCGTCGACCACGCCGGCCGCTACCAGTACAACGACCGGCGCGCTCGCAAGGGTGACTTCCGGCGCCTGTGGATCGCCCGCATCAACGCGGCCGCACGCCAGGAAGGGCTCTCCTACAGCCGCCTGATGCACGGCCTGCGGCTCGCCGAGGTCGAGGTCGACCGCAAGAACCTCGCCGACCTCGCCGTCCACGACTCGGTCGCCTTCGGCGCGATCGTGGCCCAGGCCAAGGACGCGCTCGAGAAGGACGCGGCCTGACCGCTCGAGGCTCCCACGTCTCGGACGCCGGCCTTCGGGCCGGCGTCCGTCACGCGGACGGCGAGTAGCGTCGCGCCCGTGCCGAGAGAGCTGACCTCCACCCGGAACCCGCGCGTGCGCGCCGCGGCGGCCCTCTCGCGTGCCCGGGAGCGCCGCGCCCGGGGACGCCATCTGGTGGAGGGACCCAACGCGGTCACCGAAGCGCTGGCCGCCGGCGTCGTCGAGGAGCTCTACGTCACGGCCAGCTGGGCACCGCCGCCCGACCTGGACCCCGCCGTGGACGCCTACGAGGTGCCGGACCACGTCCTCGAGCACCTCGCCGACGCCACCACCCCGCAGGGTGTCGTCGCCGTGGCCCGCACCGTCACCGCCGAGCTCGACGGGCTCCCCGATGGGGTACTGGTGGTCCTCGATCGGCTCTCCGACCCCGGCAACGTCGGCACGATCCTGCGCACCGCCGACGCGCTCGGCGCCGCAGCGGTCATCCTGACCGAGGGCAGTGCGGATGCGTTCGCGCCCAAGACGATCCGTGCCGCGGTCGGCTCGACCTACCACCTGCCGATCGTGGTTGGGGTGGAGCTCGGTGCCGTCAGTGAAGCGGCGCGGGACAGCGGCCGGGTCGTGCTCGGCCTGGACGCCGCGGCGACGACCGGTCTCCAGCCGCTGCGTGACGCCGAGGGGAACGTCGCGCTGGTCCTGTTCAACGAGGCGCACGGGATGGACGAGCACGCCGTCGGCCACCTCGATGGGACGGTCGCGATCGCGCTCCACCGCCGCGCGGAATCGCTGAACGTCGCCGCGGCGGCTGCCATCGCCCTGTACGCCGCGTCTACCCTGCCGTCGACTCTTGAGGAAGGCACATCGTGAGCGACCTCGACGACCTGTCGACTCGTGCTCTGGCTGCGATCGACGAGGCGACCGACCTGGACGCCCTCGACCAGGTCCGGGTGACCTTCACCGGCAAGAAGTCCGACCTGGCCCGCATCCAGGGCACGATGCGCGAGAAGGACCCGGATGAGCGCAAGGAGCTGGGCCAGCAGCTCAACGCCTTCCGCTCCGCCTTCCAGGAGGCCTTCGAGGCCCGCCAGTCCGAGCTCGGCGACGCGGCGATGCGTGCCCGCCTGGAGGCGGAGCGCCTCGACCTCACGCTGCCACCTCGCCGGCTCCCACCGGGACGCCCCCACCTGCTCACCCAGGTGGAGCAGGAGATGCTCGACGTCTTCATCGGCATGGGCTTCCAGGTCGCCGAAGGTCCCGAGGCCGAGGCCGGCGCCTACAACTTCGACCTGCTCAACATCGAAGCGGACCATCCGGCCCGGCAGGAGATGGACACGATCTACGTCGACGGGTTCGACGACGTCGTGCTGCGCACCCACACCTCGCCGGTGCAGGCCCGGGTGATGACCACCAGCGAGCCGCCCATCGCCGTGGTCGTCCCGGGGCGGACCTACCGGGCGGATGCGGTCGATGCGACCCACTCGCCGGTGTTCAGCCAGATCGAGGGGCTCTACGTGGCCGAGGAGGTCACGATGGCCGATCTGCGCGGGACGCTGCTGGCCTTCGCCCGTGCGATGTTCGGCGCCGACCGGGAGATCCGGCTCCGGCCGTCGTTCTTCCCGTTCACCGAGCCCTCCGCCGAGGTGGACGTCTCCTTCGACGGGCCCGGTGGCAACCACGGATGGCTGGAGATCCTCGGTGCGGGGATGGTGGATCCCAACGTGCTGGACGCCTGCGGGATCGATCCGGACCGCTACTCCGGCTTCGCGTTCGGCATCGGCATCGAGCGGGTCGCGATGCTCCGCCACCAGGTCCGCGACATCCGTGAGCTGTTCGAGGCCGACGCCCGCTTCCTCGCCCGGTTCTGACCGGAGCGCACGGGCCGAACCACCTGCCAGACCCCACAAGGAACCGACGTGAAGCTGCCGCTGTCCTGGCTCGAGGAGCTGGTCGATCTCGACCTCGAGGTGGACGACCTCGTCGACGTGATGAGCCTGTCCGGCCTCGAGGTGGAGGACGTGACGAGGCCCGGTGCCGGGGCGAGTGGCATCCGCACCGCCAAGGTCCTGCACTGGGAGCCGCACCCGGACGCCGACAAGCTGCGGTTCGTCCGTCTGACCGGTGACGGCGGCGAGGGCGAGATCGAGGTCGTCTGCGGCGCCTGGAACTTCGAGGTGGGTGACATCGTCGCGCACGCCCTTCCGGGTGGGTTCGTGCCCGGCGTGACCGGCCCCGACGGCGAGAAGGGGCTCACCCTGTCGTCGCGCGACATCCGGGGGGTGACCTCGCACGGGATGATCGCCTCCCCGAAGGAGCTGGAGCTAGGCGAGGACCACGCCGGCATCCTGGTGCTGCCGCCCGACACCCCGCTCGGCGCCCAGCTGGACGACCTGATCCCCGTCGGTGAGCCGGTGATCGAGATCGCCGTGCAGGCCGACCGCGGTGATCACCTCTCGGTCCTCGGGGTCGCGCGCGATCTGGCCGCGATCCTGGACACCACCTGGCACGCCCCGAAGGTCCCCGCACGCCCCGACGGCCCGAGCATCCCCGTGGCGCTCGAGACGGCCGGCTGTGCGTCCTTCGACACCTGGGTGCTGGAGGACGTCGCGATCGGCGGTTCACCGTTGTGGATCCGTCAGCGGCTCACCCAGTCCGGGATGCGGCCGATCGACGCGGTGGTGGACGTCACCAACCTCGTCATGCTGGAGCTCGGCCAGCCGCTGCACGCCTTCGACCTGGGCCAGATCCGTGGGCCCGAGCTGACCGTCCGCGACGCCCGTGAGGGCGAGACGCTGGTCACCCTCGACGACGTGGAGCGCACCCTGGTCGCCGGCGACCTCGTCATCGACGACGCGGAGCGCACCGTCAGCCTCGCCGGGGTCATGGGCGGGTTGGACACCGAGGTGACCGCGGGCACGAGAAGGGTGCTGCTCGAGGGCGCGGTCTGGGAGCCGACGACGATCCGTCGTACCTCGCGGCGGCTCGGGCTCTCCAGCGAGGCCAGCCAACGCTTCGAGCGTGGCGTGGATCCGGCCGGGGCTGGCCGTGCGGTGGCCCGGGCCGCGGAGCTGTTGACCGATCTGACCGGTGCCCGTGCGACCGGCGGTGAGGTGGTCGAGTCCTCGCCCGCTCCGGCGTGGGTGCAGCGGCCGAGCGTTGCACTGGACACCGACCGGGTGCGCCGCACCCTGGCGATCGACCTGGACGATGCCGCCCAGGTCGGGTTGTTGGAGCGGGCTGGTGCCGAGGTGGCACGGGCCGACGGGGAGGTGGCGGTCACCCCCCCGACCTGGCGGCGCGACCTGACCCGGCAGGCGGACCTGACCGAGGAGATCGTCCGGCTGTACGGCTACGACAACGTGCCGGACCGCCTGCCGGCCCTGCCGACGACCGGTGGGCGGACGGCGTCACAGAACGCGGAGCGCCAGGCCCGTCAGCTGGCGTTGGCGGCCGGGTTCCACGAGGCCAAGACGCGTCCGTTCGTGGGGGAGGAGGCGCTGTCCGGGCTGGTGCCCTCCGACGGTCGGGTCCGCCTGGCGAACCCGTTGGCACAGGACGCGGCGGCGATGCG
>JBBDSW010000157.1:50665-91289 GCA_040904745.1 Nitriliruptoraceae bacterium | reverse complement strand
CCAGTGGGGGGGGGGGGCGGTGGTTACCCGGGGCCGAGGGTGCTGGCCCGCCGTTACGGCCGCGGGCCGGCTAGCGCCGGCCCGGAGCCGGGAAGGGTAGCCACGCTGGCAAGCCTGAGGCGGCACCAGCCATCAGCACGGTCACTCCCCGACGACCGGGAAGGCCACGACGCCCGGCCCACCCCCTCCGGCGAAGCCGTCGACGACCAGCCGGTAGCGGCCCGCCTCCACCTCGACCTCGAGGAGCGCGTCGAACGTGCCGCCCCCGTAGCGTGCCCGCCCGTCGGCATCACGGTCGTCGTTGCGGGCGATGACCCGGCCGGTATCCGCGTCTTCGAGGTGCGCAACGGGGTCGAAGCCCTCCTGCCCCCGGACGTCGATGACGAGCAGACCGTCCGGGGCTTCGAACTCGAGCACCCAGGACCCGCCGGAGGAGACCTCGAACGAACGCTGGTGTCCGGCGGTGACCTCCCCGTCGAGGCGATCGTTCGGCGCCGGCGCGGGTGCATCCCCGGTGATCGACCCCCCGTCCGACTGCTCGACGGTGATGCCGCTGCCGGACCGTGCGATGTCGAACATGCCGGTGAGTCCGGACCGCAGGCCGAACACGGCGGCGATGCCGCCGACCACCACCAGGAGCAGGACGGCGACGACCAGCACCACGATCAGGGCGGTCTTCCCGCCACCCGAGCCGGTTTCGGCCGGCGTCGAGGAAGCGGCACCAGCGACCGCGGTCGCTCCCGCAGCTCCGGGCGGAGGTGGCGGGACGATGTGCTCGGTCCACCGCTCACCGTCCCACCAGCGCTGGCCTCCGCCTCCCTGCGGGTCGTCGTACCAACCGGCCGTCGGCATCGGTCGTCCTCCTCCGGCATGCTCGACTGTTTCGACGCGTGTACACGGTAGGTGAGGCCCCGCGGACGCGAGAGGCGCCATGCGCCCCCGGTGACAGCGACCGACGAGGTGGCCGGTGACTACCGTTGCCACGTCCCCGTGCGAGGTCACCGTCGAGGGAGGAAGCGCCGTGTCCGATCAGGACCGGTTCACCCGGGATACCGCGACCCAGCCGCTGGCTCCGGGGCGCCACCGAGGTCGGGTGGACCCCGGCTGGTCCGTGGTCGACGACGCCGCTCCCAACGGCGGCTACCTGCTGGCCATCGCTGCACGCGCGATGCGCGCCGAGGCGTCGCATCCCGATCCGGTCAGCCTCACCGGCCACTTCCTCCGCCCACCGAGCACCGGAGAGGTCACCATCGAGGTGGAGGTCATCCGACGCGGCCGCCGCCACGACACGCTCACCGCACGGCTCGTCCAGGACGGCACCGAGTGCGTCCGGGTCCTGGCCACCTTCGGCGACCTCAGCGCCGCGAGAGGACCGACCCGGGTGGATCTGGCGCCACCGTCGTTCCCCCCGCGGGAGCAGTGCATCGACACGACCAGTGGAACCGCTGCCCTGGCCGCCGCCGGCGCTGTCCCGGACTTCCCGATCCAACGACGCTTCGACCACCGGCAGCCACCGGACCTGGCGGGATGGGCCGTCGGCCGACCAGCAGGGCGCGGCGAGATGGGCGGCTACGTCCGCTTCGCCGACGCGGCGGACGACGATCCCATGGACACGCTCGGGCTGCTCGTCGTCGCGGACTGCTTCGCGCCCGCGGTGTTCAACGCGGGTGACATCTCCGCCCGTTGGGTCCCAACGATCGAGTTGACCGTCCAGGTCCGGGCGCGCCCGGCACCCGGGTACCTCGCCGCCCGCTTCACGACGCAGGCCATCACCAACGGCTACCTCGAGGAGGACGGCCAGATCTGGGACGCAGAGAGCAACCTCGTCGCCCTCTCCCGACAGCTGGCACTGATGCCTCGCGAACCGTCATAGCGGCCGCCGAGGCCGGACGGGGCGGAGTGCCGGGGCCGACGCCGTCATCACGTGCCGCACCGACGGACATCAACGCGGCCCCGTGCAGTTCGTCGCTCTGCTTCGCGTTCGTAGCCTCCTTCCCGGACACCGAGGTCTCCGACGGGCGCTGACGACGGGGCGAGGGCTACCGCACCCGGAATCTCACTCGCGCACTCCGGGTTCCCTGCTGCATGCAACGCTTCCTGAAGCATCTCGCCGGGGTGGTCGTCGTGATCGCGGCCGTGGTGCTGCTCGTGGGGCACTGGGTCGGTCCGCCACGGGTGGCAGAGCCGCCGGACACCGAGCCACCGGACATCGCGGACATCTTCGATCCGGTCGCCGCTGGCGAG
Organism: Nitriliruptoraceae bacterium; assembly: GCA_040904745.1. Classification (GTDB taxonomy): domain Bacteria; phylum Actinomycetota; class Nitriliruptoria; order Nitriliruptorales; family Nitriliruptoraceae; genus T1Sed10-7. Next base: position 89,045 of record JBBDSW010000157.1, on the reverse strand, counting down.
CCGGTCCCGGACGGGTTCCGGCAGGTGCTGGGACGCGACCGGATCGAGCCGATCTACCACCCGGTCCACGTCGACGCCGACGGGGTCGACTGGGATGACGACACGCTGGTCCTCGGCGTCGCGATCGAGGACGAGGCCCGTGCTTACCCGATCCGCACCCTCAACCGGCGCGAGATCGTCAACGACCGGATCGCGGACACACCGCTCCTGGCCAGCTGGTGACCGCTGTGCTCATCGGCGATGGTCCATCGCCGCGAGATCGACGGGGAGGCGGTCCCCTTCGGGAACCACGGTGCGCTGTATCGCAGCGCCTTGACGATGTTCGACCACGCCACCGGCAGCGTGTGGAGTCAGATCTCCGGTGAGGCCCTGCTCGGCCCACGCGCCGGCGAACGCCTGGAGCTGCTGCCTTCCACACTGACCGACTGGGGCACCTGGCGGCGCGAGCATCCCGAGACGCTCGCCCTCGACGCCGATGGAGGGAGCAGCGGCTTCGACGTCGATGCCACCTACATCGCCGTCGAGATCGATGGACAGGCCATCGGAGTACCGGTCGTCGATCTGCGGGAGGCGGGCGTCGCCAACATCGAGGTCGCCGGCGTCCCGATCGCGGTGGTCGCCGAGCCCGCCGCCGGGGGCTGGTGGGCGGTCTACTCCCGGCGGCTCGATGAGCGGGTGGTGACCCTCGACCTCGAAGGTGACACCTTGGTCGAGGTGGACGGCCCCGGCCGGTGGGGTGGTGTGCGAGGCCTCCCGGAGGAGAGCGAGGAACGGCTCGATCCCTTGGGGGCGCTGACCATCTCCCCGAGCGACTTCGTGGCGCACTTCCCCGACGGCCAGGTGTGGCGGCCCTGACGATGCGACGTGTATCCGCCATGGTGGCGTGGGGCGACCCCCTAGCCTCCGAGCCTCCGACATGCACCCGTCAGGAGTCCCCGATGCCACCGCAGCCGTGGATCCACCACATCACCCTCAACGTGACCGATCTGAAGGCCTCCGCCGAGTGGTACGGACGTCTCCTGGGACTCGACGTGGCCAGCGAACGAGCAGGGGACGGATGGCGCCGGCTGTTCTTCGCCACGGACGGGTTCCTGCTCGGGCTCACCCAGCATGACGACACGAGGTCCGACGACACCTTCGACGTCGTCCGCGTGGGTGTGGACCACATCGGCGTCGGCTGTCGGAACCGCAAGGAACTGGAGGGATGGATCGAGCACCTCGACGCGGAGGGGATCGCCCGCTCGGAGGTGACCGAGGCGGCGAGTGCGCATCTGGTGACCTGCCGGGACCCCGACGGCATCCCCATCGAGTTCTACTGGCGCGTCTCCCAGTGAGCCGAGGCCGAGGTCGGCGATGACGGTGTACCCACGGGGTGCACCACGCAGACCGGGCAGATCGAGCGGTTCGCGCTGCGCTTGGTCGAGGTCGGCCATCTGTCCTGACCTTCGCTGACGCTGAACCGGAGACGGCACCGCGGTAGCGCCCCGACCTCGCTCCCGCGTTCCCCGGGGTGCTCAGTCAGACCCCGAGCGACCCGGTCAGCGGCAGCTCCCCGCTGCGGGCTCAGGTCTGTGAGCTCCGGCGGCTCGCCGGCGAGCAGGCGAGTGCTAGGAACCGGCGCGGATCCCGCGGGCGATGCGCTCGAGGTGCTGCTCGACGTCGGGGTGGTCGTGGTAACAGCTGTGGCCGAGCGGTACCGAGCGGGAGCCATCCGCCGCCAGCCACCGCGATGGATCGCGCACCAGCGCCTCGAAGGTGTTGCCGGCGCGGAGCTGCGACGGGGCGGTGGCTGCCTGCGATGCGGCATGGAGGTCCGGGAGCCCGAGGGTGACCGGCCAGCCGCGCGCCCGATCCGCGGGCGATGCTTCCACGACGTGCTCGTCCCAGAACGGCATCGCGAAGGGCTCGGTCAAGGCGAACAGGTGATGCCACGTGGCGACCCGGGCACGGACCTGGCTGTACAGCGTGGTCGTTGGATCCCGCACATCGTCCTCGGCGTCGCCTGATGACCCCGATGTGAAGGCGCCGCGGAAGAACCGCTCGTACAGGATCGCGATCGGGCTGCCGTAGGTGACCAACGCGACCCCCGGCGGGTGGTCCGCGCTCGCTCGGATCTGGGCTGCGGCCGCGAACGCGATGACGCTGCCCTGGCTGTGTCCGGCGAGGATCACGGCGACGCCCCTGCCCTCGCCCTGAGCCCCCGGCGCCGGATCCGACCCGGGCGCCCAGGGCAGGGGCTCGAGGCCACGCAGCAGCTCCACGCGACGCCGGAGCATCGGGACGAGCGCTTCGGCGTAACACGGCGGTGCGAACGGATGCGTGATGCGGGGCCAGAAGGTGAGCACATCCCACAGTCGTCCGATGTCGCGTCGGGCCTGGCGGTCCCGGAGCCCGCGCCGGATCGCCCACACCCCGCCCAGTGGGACGACGGACAGCAGGAAGAGCGCCGGCGCGACCAGCGGGATCTCCCGGTCCCACAGGCTCGGCCACACCACGCTGACGGCCCCGAGGATCGCCACGCCCGCGACCGCGACGCCGACCGCCCAGGCGAGCGGCCGCCCGGCTCCGCGCAGGAGCGCCTGCGTCGTCCACCCCCCGGCGACACCGGCGAGTCGATCCTCGTCGTCCTTCCCGCTGCCGGTCACCGCGAGGCCGGCGCCGGCGTAGGCCGCGTCGAGGTCGGCACGGACCGTCTGCGTCGATGGTGCGGCCCCACGCCGCAGCCTGCGGACCAGCGCCCACGCCGCGAGCGCGAGCACCAGTCCGACCGTCAGCACGACGAGCGCCGTCAGCCCGAGCCACCACGGCAGGACGAGCTCCCCCCGCGGGCGATCGACGGCCAGCACCAGGCTCCCGTCGGTCACGATCGCGAGCACCATCGCGTGCAGGCCGGTCCCGACCGCGGTGACGGCCAGCAGCGACAGCAGGGTGACCACCGTCGCCGACTGGTGCCACGGGATCGGCGAGCCATCGTCCAGCGGGCTCGCGTCCGCACGGACCGGCACCTGGCGCGCCGCCGACACCCACACGAGGCCGACGACGAGCACCACCTGGACGAGGGCGAGGACGAACAACGGCCGGTAGGGGCCCGCGAACAGCCCGGCGAGCAGCCCACCGTCGACAGCCAGAGTCGACACGATGCGCGGCGGCTCGACCAGCATCCCCACCCCGAGGCTGAGGACCACCCAGCCCAGGGCCAGGCCGGCGTTGGCACGGGTGATGCTGATATCCGGCCGCTCGCGCCCGCCGCCGGAGGCGGCACGGACGCTTCGGAGGACCCAACGGCCCACCAGGACCAGCCCGAGACCGCCGAGAGTGGCGCCGCCAGCGATCCCCCACCCCCCGGGCGGTCGGACCGCAGCACCAGCGGAGGCGGCCAGCCCGATGCCGCCGCCGAGCACCGTCATGGCGCCGAAGCGCAGCCGCGCGAGCTGTCCTCGGAGCTCCGGGTCCGGCCCGGGGATCACGATGGCCGGCCGCACGACCAGGAGGAGCGCGCGGAGGAGCACCGACGCGCCGACGACCGCGAGCGCTCGCCATACCCACACCCACGCCGTCTCCCCGCTCGAGAGCACCGCGCCGACGGCCAACGCGAGCGTCATCCCGATCCAGGCGAACGCGGCGCTGCCGTGCAGCCCGCGGAGCCGTGACGTCGGCCAGGCGTTCCGCCAGATGTCGGGGTCCCCGAGGCTGACCGCCTCACCCGCCGGTCGCACGGGCCCCGTCGGTCCCGTCGCCGCGCCCTCCAACTCGCCGGTCCGGTAACGGCCGGCGTACCACAGGGCAAGGAGCAGGAGGATCGGCATCGAGGTGGCCATCGCGAGCCGCGCCAGCAGCGAGTCTCCCGCGAGGCGCACGGGGGCGAGCAGGAGCCCGGCCAGCCCCTCCTGCTCCGCGCAACCGGCGGCGAGCGTGCCGCACTGCACGACCAGCAGATCGAAGGCGATCCCGGCCGTCAGCGCCATCACCGTCAACGTCAACGTGACGGCCAGGACCCGACAGATCGCGCGATGCCACCCGGCCCGTACCGGGTCGTCGGGGACATGCATGCGCCCCGCCACGTTGAACAGCGCGAACGGGAGGAGGAGGATCCAGAAGGCATGACGCCAGGTCCCCGACGTCTGCCCGCCCCACGCCAGAGCCTCGCGAGCATGCACCGGCCGTTCACCGTCGGAGGACGGCTCGTCATCGAGGTGTTGCACGACCGGGTCCTTGGCACGGTAGAAGCCGACCGTGTCGTTCCCGGCGACCCGGACCGGATGCGGGTCCCCGGTCATCTCCGATGGCGGGGCGCCGCCCACCCCGTGGACACGGATCTCCACGACCGAGCCGTCCGGGTAGCGCGGCGCGCCGGTGAGCGGGTCGATCCAGCGCCGTGCCCCGGCCCCCATGGGTCCCCCTCGGCGACGGTCGCGCGCGGTGCCCACCGTCGCCGCGGGCATCCTGGCACAACCATGTCGCCCTGACCACCTACGCGGCCGACGATCGCGGTCGCTCGACGGATCCGAGACGTACCCTCGCACGGTGCGGGAGCCGGGACGCCGACCAGCGGGACCGCAGGAGGGCACACCACGATGGCCACCCGACCGCCGGTGATCCCCGCGCGCCACCGTGGGCTGGAGGGTCGCCTCCGCCAGCTCCTGGCCGTCACCCTGCTCCTCGGCGGCCTCGCCCTGGCCACGACCGGCCAGGGGTACGCGCAGGACACCGGGAGCGATGGCGATCCCGATGGCACCACGGGGGCGGTCATCGTGGCGCCGATCCAAGGGGAGATCGACCTCGGCGTGGCACCGTTCCTCGACCGTGTCCTCGCCGAGGCGGAGGCGGAGCGTGCTGCCGCCGTCGTGCTCCACATCGATACCCCGGGGGGACGCCTCGACGCGGTCCTCGAGATGCGCCGAAGCCTCCTGGCCAGCCCGGTCCGCACGATCGCCTTCGTCGACTCGACCGCGCTGTCGGCGGGTGCCCTGGTGGCCCTCGCCTCCCAGGAGATCCACGTCGCACCGGGAGCCGTCATGGGGGCGGCCACCCCCGTCGAAGGGGCGACCGGGGAGACCGCGAGCGCCAAGGTGATCTCCGCGGTGCGCTCCACGTTCCGCGCCACGGCCCAGGAGCGCGGCCGCGATCCACTGGTGGCCGAGGCGATGGTCGACCCCGACGTCGCCATCGACGGGCTCGTGGGTCCCGGTGAGCTGCTCACCCTCGACGACCGACAGATGGCCGAGGTGGGTTACGCGGACGGCAGCGCCACGGAGATCGGATCCCTGCTGACCGAACTCGGGCTCGAGGACCGTCCCCGCGAGGAGCGCTCACCGAGCCTGGCCGAGGGCGTGGTCCGCTTCCTGACCAGCGCGATCGTCGCTCCCCTCCTGCTGACGGCCGGCGTATGGCTGCTGATCGGCGACCTGCTGAGCGGCGGGGTCGGCATCGGCGCCGCAGCCGGAGCGGGGCTGCTCGGCGCGTTCTTCTACGGTCACCTCCTGGTCGGGCTCTCCGGCTGGGAGGACCTGGTGCTGGTGGGGGTCGGGGTGATGCTGCTGCTCGTCGAGGTGTTCGTGATCCCCGGCTTCGGGGTCGCGGGGATCCTGGGGTTGCTGTCCGTGCTCAGCGGCGGGGTGCTGGCCATGGTCAACCGCGACTTCGAGATGGTGAGCGCCGCCGAACTGCTCGCCACGGCCGGGCGGGTGACCCTGACGTTCGTCCTGGTGAGCGTGGTGATGATCGCGCTGATCGCGGTCGTGGCCAAGCGCAGTGGGCGCTCGATGGGTCCGTCGCAACGGACACCCCCACATCGGGGTGCGCGGCCGACCCGCGCGCGGTGGTTGTCCTGGTTCGGCAGCTCCGACGTCCTGGCGTCGGACCAGGCGGAGGATGAGGCCAGGGACGAGGCGGCCGGTGACGCGGTGCAGCAACCGACCGCCACGGATCGGGAGGCTCCGCAGCGCGGCCATGCCGGCCAGCGCCCGCGGGGCTCTCTGGTCGGTCACACCGGCGTGACGCTGTCCGACCTCCGACCGGCCGGCGTCGCGCGGATCGACGGCGAGCGCGTCGACGTCGTCACCGAGGGCGACTGGATCGCCGCGGGCGAGTCGATCGAGGTCCTCAGCGACGAGGGCTACCGCCGACTGGTGCGACGCACCGAGAGGTGAGGAGCGCGAGCCGCGGGCGGCCAGCTGCCCAAGATGCTCGCTACGGTGCTGGGGACCCGCCCTGGTGACGCCGCGACCCGGAGTACCTCATGGAGCCAACCATCCTGCTCGCCGCCATCGCGGCCGTCGTCCTGGCCGTCGGGCTGCTGTTCTACTTCGTCCCGATCGGGCTGTGGGTGACGGCCATCTTCTCCGGGGTCCGGGTCGGCATCGGCACCCTGATCGGGATGCGGCTCCGGAAGGTCGTCCCGAGCGAGATCGTTCGTCCGCTGATCAGCGCCAGCAAGGCCGGCATCGATCTCGACGTCGGCCAGATGGAGGCGCACTACCTCGCCGGTGGACGGGTCGGCTCGGTGGTTGCGGCGCTGATCTCCGCCGATCGGGCCAACATCGATCTCCCCTGGAAGCGGGCGACCGCGATCGATCTCGCGGGCCGCGACGTCCTCGAGGCGGTCCAGGTCAGCGTCAACCCGAAGGTGATCGAGACTCCACGGATCGTCGCGGTGGCGCAGGATGGCATCCAGGTCATCGCCGTCGCACGTGTGACCGTTCGGGCCAACATCGAACGGCTGGTCGGAGGAGCCGGCGAGGAGACCATCATCGCCCGCGTGGGTGAGGGTTCGGTGTCCTCGATCGGTTCGGCCGACAGCCACAAGAGCGTCCTCGAGAACCCCGACGACATCTCGCGACGGGTCCTGGAACGCGGCCTGGATGCCGGCACGGCGTTCGAGATCCTCTCGATCGACATCGCGGACGTCGACATCGGTCGCAACATCGGCGCGGAGCTCCAGACCGACCAGGCCGAGGCGGACAAGAACATCGCCCAGGCCAAGGCGGAGGAGCGACGCGCGATGGCCGTCGCGCGCGAGCAGGAGATGCGGGCCGCGGTGGTCGAGGCCGAGGCGGAGGTCCCCCGTGCACTCGCGGAGGCGTTGCGCAACGGGAACCTCGGCGTCATGGACCACTACCGGCTCGAGAACGTCCAGGCGGACACGCAGATGCGCCGCTCGATCGCGGACGAGGAATGAGCGCGTGACCTCCTCACTTCCCGCACGTGGCGGCCGCGGCGGCGGCGCCCGGGCGACCGAGGGATGGCGCGCCACCGAGGTCTCGAGACAGCAGGCCACCCAGGCAGCCGAGCGGGCCACACGACGGGAGGGACGGACCGCTGCCGCCCGTCAGGCCTCACACCCGGCGGCGACGCGCGAGGCCGCTGGTCCGATGGGCCGCGAGGTCGAGCAGGCTCCGGGAGCAGGACCTCGGATCAGCGCCGGTGAGCTCGGCGGGCGCAGCGTCACGTCGCGCCCGTCCGTGCGTGACACCGAAGCATCGACCAATCGGTCGACCTCCGGCGACCAGCCGCAGGGTGGACGTGCCGAGCGCATGCGTGCCGCGCTGCGCACGCGGTCGGCCCTGCGTCAGGCGATCCTGATCCGCGAGGTGCTCGGCCCCCCGGCCGCTTTCCAGACCGGCCATCGCGACGTGCCGGGACTGCCCGGGCACTGAGCCCGCACCGATCAGCCGCGATCGTCCGCAGGGTCGTCGGTCGTCGCAGGAACGTACGGGTCCCAGGTGACCTCCGGCTCCGGAGGGGACCAGTCGTCCGCCTCGATCGCGTCGAGCGGGTCGTACCCGGTCGAGCGGTAGGGCGCGATGCCGGGATCGCGGTAGAGCCGTGCTGCACGTGGCAGCGCTCCGACCCCTCGTTTGATCCGGTGCCACCGTCGGCTGCCGGCGAATACGTCCACCCCGGAGGTCGGCTGCGCCGGGACCGGCTCGCCGGGTCGCCCGGTCACCAGGAGGAACACGGAGACCAGGACGAGTGCCCCAGCCAGGCCCGTCCTGAGCTCCACCCGCTCCCCCAGCACGAGCCAGCCCAGACCGACAGCGATGACCGGGTTCACGTACGCGTACGTGCCGACGAGCGTGGTCGAGGCGTTGCGGAGCAACCAGCTGTAGGCCGTGTACGCCACCATCGAACCGGCGATGGTGAGGTAGAAGAACCCGAACCAGGCACGTCCGCTCACCGCGAAGAGGTCGATGCCGACAGCTTCCCCGCGAACCATCCCGAACAGGGCGAAGACCAGGGATGCACCGAGCATCTCGAGGCTCGCGGCGACCATCGGGCGACGCGGCGCATCCGCCGTCCGGCTGCGCAGGGAGCCGGCGGCCCAGGCTGCGGCCCCGGCGAGCGCCAACAGGATCCCCGGCAGCTGCCCAGTACCCGGGTCGACGAGCACTCCCACCCCGAGCAGGCCGACCCCGAGGCCGAGCCAGGCGCGCAGCGACAGCCGCTCCCCGAACGCCCCGCGGGCGAACAGGGCGAGGAACAACGGCACCGTGGCGACGATCAGCGCGGCCAGGCCGGACGAGATCCGGGTCTGTGCCAACGCGACCATCCCCAGGCCGCCGACGAGGAGGGTTCCACCGGTGATGACGGCCTGCACGAGGTGGTGAGGTCGGATCCGATCGCCCGCGCGGTCACCCCGACGGTGGGCGAAGGCCAGCAGCAGACCGCCAGCCAGCAGGAACCGCGCCGCCATCGTGAGCATGGGCGGGAGCTCGGCGACCACGACGGCGATGGCGAGGTAGGTGGAGCCCCAGACGACGTAGACCACGCCGATCGCCAGCGCGACGAGCAGGACCGGTCGCGCAGCGACCCGGGCGCGCACGTGTTGCGACAGCGAGTACCCGCCGGTGGACCGGGGCCCGCGTCGAGGCCCGGGCCGCGGGTCGCGTGGCAGCCGTGGGACACGCGGCGAGCGTCGCAGGGCAGGCGGGACCGGGGAGTGGGTGGGAGCCGACACGTCGCAACTCGAAGAGGGGAACGGCACGCAGGTCGCGCGGGGAGTGGAAAACTGTTACGGTACAGACTTGGACTCTGAACCAGTACAGACGGATACCGCACGGTACGCCATCATCGGCCGGGATGCCGCACAGCTGGTGCGACGGATCGAGGACGGCGTGCTGACGGGCGCTCTGCGCCCAGGAACGCCCCTGCCGTCCGTCCGCCGGCTGGCGGGCGACCTCGGCCTCTCCCCGACGACGGTCGCCAGCGCCTACCGGGAGCTGCGCCAGCGCGGGGTGCTCGTGACCCACGACCGCGCCCGCACCCTCGTCGCCCACCGACCACCCATGGCGTTCCGGTTGGCGCCGTACGTGCCCGCAGGGGCGGTCGATCTGGCCACGGGGAACCCCGACCCGACGCTCCTGCCCTCGCTCGATGCGGCCGTGGGCGCGCTGCCGAGCGCCCAGGCCCGCTATACCGACGACGTGCAGCTCCCGGCGTTGCTGGAGCTCGCGCGCGAGGGGCTCGAGGCCGACGGCGTGCCGGCGGACCACCTGCTGGCCGTGGGTGGCGGCCTGGACGGGATCGAGCGGGTCCTGGAGGTCCATCTCCGGCTCGGGGATCGCATCGCCGTCGAGGACCCCGGCTACCCGGGTTCGCTGGACCTGATCCGCGCGCTGGGCCTGGAGCCCGTGCCCGTCGGCGTGGACGATGATGGACCCATCCCCGACGCCCTGGCCGCAGCGCTGGCCCACGGGGTCGAGGCGCTGCTGCTGGTGCCACGCGCGCAGAATCCGACCGGCGCCGCCCTCACCCCACCACGTGCCGAGGTCCTCCGGGACGTCCTCCGCGGCCATCCCGACGTCCTGGTTATCGAGGACGACTACGGGGCACCGATCGCCGACACCGCGCTGTCGACGCTGACCACCGGGCGAAGCCGCTGGGCCGTCATCCGTTCGGTGGCCAAGTGGCTCGGCCCCCAACTGCGGGTCGGCCTCCTGGCCGGCGACCGGGAGAGCACCACCAGGGTGCTGGCCAGGCAGCGACTGGGCACCGGCTGGGTGAGCCAGATCCTCCAGCGCCTGACCGCCACCAGTTGGGCACGGGCCGAACAGGACGACACCCTCCGCACAGCCGCCGATGCCTACACGGCACGTCGCACCGCCCTGCTCGCGGCCTTGGCGTCACGGGACATCCCCGCCCGCGGGAAGACCGGGATGAACGTCTGGATCCCGGTCCCCGAGGAGGTGCCGGTCGTCCAGGGGCTCGCCGAGTGTGGCTGGGCCGTCGCCGCCGGGGAGGCCTTCCGGCTCACCTCCCCGAGCGCGGTCCGCGTCACGGTCTCCGGGCTCGCCGTCGACGATGTCGCCACGCTCGCCGACGATCTCCGCGCCGTGCTGGACGAACAACTCCATGGCCGCCGCGGCTGAGTCGACCCCTGGCGCGTGCCCCGGCGGATGCGAGGAACCGGCGCATGGCACGGTCCCTGTCCGACCCGCCCACCGGGCGGCGGCTACCCTCCCCGCCCGTGCCCGACGACGACGCCCCGCGCCCCCACCCGGCCTCAGAGCCCCGGGTGCGCATCGTCCTCCTCGCCGGGCCGAGTGGCTCGGGGAAATCCCACCTGGCGGCGCGCACGGGGATCCCGACGCTGTGCCTGGATGACTTCTACCGCGACGGTGACGAACCCGCCCTCCCGACCGATGCCGAGGGTCGGGTGGACTGGGACGACGTCCGTGCCTGGGACGCGGGCCGGGCCATGGCCGCCCTGCAGGCCCTGGCCAGCGAGGGCCATGCCGAACTCCCCCGCTACGACATCTCCCGGGATCGCACCGTCGGCAGCCACCACCTCGATGTCGGCACGTCACCGATCGTGATCGCGGAGGGGATCTTCGCCGCGGAGTTGATCCCACCGTGCCGTGATGCCGGACTCCTCGCCGACGCGGTGTGCTTGGTGCACCACCCGACCCGGACGTTCTGGCGCCGCCTCGTCCGCGACCTGCGAGAGGGCCGCAAGGCACCCATCACCCTGATGCGCCGAGGGTGGGCCCTGCGCCGGGCGGAGCCCGACATCGTGGCGCACCACCTGGCGATGGGCGCACGGCCCGTCACCGGCCACCAGGCCGAAGCGCGACTCGCCCACCTCGCAGCCCACTCGGCCCCGGCACCGGCGGTGACCGAGCACCCGGGCCGCGACGCAGCGGCGTGAGCACGGACGCGGCTCCACCGGGCGTGCCGGTCACCGGCCCCGACACCGTCTCGCGACGACTCGAAAGCTTGGCCACCCGCCTCCGCGACCACGTGCCCGAGGCCGTTCCCGATGCACGCCGGCACCGCTGGGAGGCCGCGACCGCCCTCGTACTGGCCCCCGGCGCACAGGACGTCGAGGTGGCCATCATCGAGCGGAGTCGCCGCGACGGGGACCGCTGGTCCGGCCAGCTCGCCTTCCCGGGCGGACGTCGCGATCCCGATGACCAACATCTCGCGGCCACCGCGATCCGCGAGACGCGAGAGGAGGTCGGCATCCACCTCGGCGATCCGATCGCCCGCATCGCCGAGCAGCGGGCCCGGGTACGACCGGGGCTGGTCGCCTGCTACGGATTCGTGCTGCCCACGCGGCCCGCCCTGACCCGCCAACCCAGCGAGGTGGCCGACGCCTGGTGGGTGCCGCTCGGCTCGCTTTCCGATCCCGCGAACGCCACCCACGTGCGCCGGGCCGGCGCGCGCTTCCCGGCGATCGACGTCCAAGGGCGAGCACTGTGGGGCCTGACCCTGATACTGCTCGAGCGCTTCGCCGCGCTCGTGGATCTGGAGCTAGCCACCGGCTCCGGGTGACCGGCCACCGGCCTCGGCGGATCCAGAGGCGCCATCGCCGGGGTCGGGCGCATCGGTTGCCCGGCCGAAGCGACGTTCACGCCCCTGGTAGCGGGCCACGGCCTCCGCGAGCTCGTGACGGTCGAAATCCGGCCACAGGGTGTCGACGAAGACGAGCTCGGCGTAGGCCGCCTGCCACAGCAGATAGTTCGAGATCCGCTGCTCACCTGAGGTGCGCACGAGCAGATCGACGGCAGGCATCTCCGGGTCGTAGAGGCGGGCTGACAGCGCGGCCTCATCGATCCGGTCGAGGCGTCCCGCGGCGAGATCCTCGGCGGCCCGTTGCGCGGCATCGGCGAGCTCGGCCTGTGAGCCGTAGTTGAACGCGATCCTGAGCGTCAGGCGGCGGTGACGGGCGGTCCTGGCCTCGGTGTCCTCGATCAGGCCGAGGAGACGTCGTGGCACCGGTCTGGTGCGCCGCCCGACGAACCGCACCCTGACCTCGCGCTCGTCCAGCTCGTCCACCCGCCTCAGCAGCAGTGACTCGTTGAAGGAGAGCAGGAAGCGGACCTCGCTCGCTGGCCGCCGCCAGTTCTCGGTCGAGAACGCGTAGACGGTGAGGTCGCTCACACCGAGCTCCAGGGCACCTTCGACCGTGTCGAACAGCGCCGCCTCCCCGGCTTCGTGGCCCGCGTTGCGCTTGAGCCCGCGGCGGTTCGCCCACCGGCCGTTGCCATCCATGATCAGGGCCACGTGGGCGGGCATGCGATCAGCGTCGAGACCGTGCGCCGCGAGGAGGTCCTCGGCCACCGGGTCTCCGCTCGTCGTCGCTGCATCGCTGCGGCGGTCGCACGGGCTGCGACCACCACCTGGACGCTAGTAGCCGTGCCCCGTGCCGAGGCCAGGCGCATCGATCGTGCCGGCTCCCCGGGGGACGGCACCGTAGGCCCGGAGCTGGCGATCGAGGTGATGTTCGGTGAAGGCACGGGCGTAGGAGGCGGCGCGGATCCGGGCCTCGGGGCGTTCGCGTGCGAGCGCCGGCAGCGCTGCCCACTCCCCCGCACGCGCCAGGAGCGCCACCGCGTCGATGACCTCCCGGTCCACCGCGCGGGTCCCCGTGGGGGCACAGTCGGCACACAGGGCACCGCCGGCCTTGACGCTCAGGAACCGGTGCTGACCGGGGCGACGACACACCGCGCAGGCGTCGGTGAAGACGTGGAAGCCGACGGCGCTGGCCAGACGCAGCAGGAACGCATCGACGAAGATCGCCGGGTCCTCCGAACCCGCGTCGAGCGCCTGCAGGCCGGCCCGCAGCAGCAGGAAGACCGTGAGGTCGCGTTCACCCTCCTGGGCGACGTGGTCGACGGCCTCAGCCATGACCGAGGCCGCCGCCGAGGCGGCGAAGTCCGCGCGGACGGCCGCGTGAGGCGCCAGCAGGTCGGCCTGCGTGACGACGTCGAGGTTGCGTCCCTCGTAGAGCTGGAGGTCGACGTGGCTGAAGGCTTCGAGCCGGCCCCCGAAGCGGCTCCCCGGCCGTCGGACGCCCTTGGCGACCGCACGGACCTTGCCCCGACCCTGGGTCAGCAGGTGGAGGATCCGGTCGGTCTCGCCCAGCTTGTAGGTCCGGAGCACGATGCCCTGTTCGCGGTAGCTGCCCATCAGCAGGCCACCCGACGGCGCGGATCCCGTGTGCGACTGCGCGTGTGCATGCCCGAGTTGTACCGGCTCCCTCGCCGGCTGCGATACCGCACCTCCCGGATACTCACCGCAGCGGCCACGGGTAGGGGTAGCGCACACGTGGCTCCGGGTGGGTCCCGCGCTCCAGGAGCTCGGCGACCCTGGCCCGCAGTGCTACCACCTCGTCGTCGGCCAGCAGCAGCCCCAGCCTGGCGGCCAACTCGCCCGCCAGCCGCTCCTGGAAGCGATCGACGTCTGCCAGCAGGCGATCAGCGATCGGCTGCCCGGCCCACTCCCAGGCAACCGTGCGCAGCTTCGCCTCCACGTGGAAGCTCACCCCGTGGTCGATCAGCCACACGCGGCCCGCCGCCGCTCCCCCGTCGGCAGCCAGCAGGACGTGGCCGGCCTTGCGATCGGCGTTCTCGATCAGGTCGTCGAAGACGACCATGGCCTCGAGCTGCGCGAGCACGTGCGGGTCGCCGGCTTCCAGCAGGGTGAAGTAGTGCTCCTCGGGGCCGTGGGCGACGAACCGCTGCACCGACCCGACGCCGAACGGCGCGTCGTCGCGCACGATGGTGGTGGGGACCTGATCCCACCCCAACGCGGCGGAGACCTCGTAGGCCGCCGTCTCGCGGCGGTGCAGCGTCCCTTCGGGGAAGTCCCACAGGGGCCGCTCGCCACGCTCCGGCTTGTACACCGCGAGATCCTCCGGGTCGAGATCCTCGAGCCTGGGCTCGCGTCCGAGATCGGCAGCGACGTCGTCGAGGGTCCGCTGATCCCGGTCGGTCAGCCGCACGAGGAGGGTCCCGTTGGAAGCGTCAGCGAACCGGCCGACGACCTCCAGGGGAGCAGCTCCAAGGCGTGCGGCGGCCGCCCCGGGGTCCTCCAGCGACCATGGCTGCCCCACCGTCAGCGGGTCAGCTTGCCGTGGCCGTTGGTGGCCGGACAGACGTGCGAGCCGTCGCTCTCCGTGGGCCGACCGCACAGCTCGCAGGTCGGGCGCCCCTGATCGACGACCTCGATCGCATGCGACGCCAGGCGTCGGGCCTGGTCGGGATCGAGCCACAGGCGTGCCTCACGCGGTTCGACATCCTCCTCGACGACGAACTCGGTCAGCTCGAGGACGAACCGGGCCTCGTCCGGGTCCACGCCGAGTGACAGCTCGCCGACCCGCCAACGCGCTTCGACCGGCTCCCGCAGCGCCATGGCGGCTCGGTCCCAGTCCGTGGCCGGCGCGTCCTCGAGCCGCGCCAGCAACTGGCCGAGCAGCTCCCCGATGCCCCGCGCCTGCTCCTTCTCGACCTGGAAGGAGACCCGGTCGACGTCCTCCTCCTCGGCTTGCAGGAAGAAGGTCCGCTCGCCCGGAACGCCGGTGAACCCGATGGTGACGTGGTGTGGGGAGGTGAGCTCGAGATCCATCACTGGTCGGCCTTGGTCGGCAGGGGCAGTGCCGCGCTCCCGGAGTCGTTGATCGCCACCAGGACGGGATGCCCGGTCGCTGGCAGGTGCAGCACGGTGATCGACGCGGGTGAGATCACCAGGCGTTGGAAGGTGTCCAACGGCATCCCGAGGTGGTGAGCGACGATCAGCTTGATGACGTCGGCGTGTGAGACGCACACGATGACCTCGCCGGCATGCTCGCTCGCCAGGGACTCCGTCGCGTCCACGGCACGTGCCTGGACGCCGCGGATCGACTCCCCACCGGGGAAGGTCATCCGCGACGGCGTCGCCTGCACGACCTGCCACGCCTTACGGCGCCGGAGCTGACCGAGGGGCTTGTCGGTCCACTCCCCGAAGTCGACCTCGCCGAGGCCCCGGCGGGTCCGCACCCGCAACCCGTGTGGGCGGGCGACGATACGCGCGGTGTCCTGCGTCCGCTCCAGCGGGGAGCTGTAGACGGCGGTGAGCCGGACGTCGCGCAGACGCTCCGCCGTCGCCTCGGCCTGGGCGATCCCCGCCTCGTCGAGGTGGACACCAGGGGTCCAGCCCCCGAGACGCTTGCCCGTCGCGGGGGTGGTGGCGTGCCGCGCGAGCACGATCGTGGCACCGTCATCGCTGGCCACACGGACTCCTCTGGCGTCGTTTCGTGGGAAGCTACCCGGGTCCGAGCCGCCTACCCGCGGGTCCACCAGGCTCGTCGGCGACCATCCAAGCGGCGGCTGCGCTCGCGTGGAGCCGCATCGTCGGGTAGTAGCGGACCGTGACGTCCTCCGGCCGCAGCAGCAGTTCGATCTCGGTGCATCCGGCGATCACCCCCGTCGCTCCACGGGCGAGAGCGCGCTGCACGACGGCACGGTAGACCTCCCGGCTGGCGTCCTCGATGTGGCCGTGCACGAGTTCGGTGTAGATCACGTCATGGACGGTCTTCCGGTCGGCCGCATCCGGCACGAGCACGTCGAGTCCACGCCCCCGTAGTCGGTCGAGCAGGAACGGCTCCTCCATCGTGAACCGGGTGCCGAGCAGGAGGACCCGAGAGACCCCGTCGGCGACGACGGCGTCGGCGGTCGCATCGGCGATGTGCAGCAGCGGGATCGTGGTGGCCGCCTCGATCGTCGGAGCGACCTTGTGCATCGTGTTGGTGCACAGGACCAGCCCCTCGGCCCCGGCACGCTCCAGTCGCTGTCCCGCGTCCGCGAGCAGCGCACCTGCCGCCTCCCACTCCCCGCGTGCCTGCAGACGCTCGATCTCGGCGAAGTCCGCCGACCACAGGAGCAGTCTCGCGGAGTGCACCCCACCGAGCCTTCGGCCGATCTCCTGGTTGATCCAGCGGTAGGCGTCGAGCGTGGAGGGCCAGGCCATGCCACCGAGCAGTCCGAGCGTGCGCATCAGCCGAGTTCCAGACGGAGGGTGACGACGGTGCGGTCGTTCTCGCGAAGGACCACCAGGTCGTCGACGGCGGAGGCGGCGAGTACCAGGCCCCGCCCGCGCGCCTCGAAGAGCCGATCCGACCACCCGGCATCATGAGGGTCGGCAGGCGGTGTCGGCCGCCGGCCCGCCAGCGCGCGGTCGGTGATCGCGACCTCCACGGCCGATCCCGATCGTCCCGCGGTCACGACGATCGGCACCTGTGGATCGTCGCCGTGGCCGTGCTCGAGCGCGTTGGCGAGCACCTCGTGGAGCGCGAGCTCCACACGGTCCGCGCGAGCGGGGTCGAGCCCGTGCCCCACGATCCAGGTGACGACCCGGCGTGCAGCCGGACGGAGTGCCCCGGCACCGCCCGCGAACTCGCAGACCAGCGGCCGGGAGGCATCGGTCGGACGAGCCACCGCGTTCCCGCTCAGTAGGCCCGGGCGAAGACGACGCGTCTGCCGTACGCGCTGGGCTCGCCGCACCGGATACACGTGCCTTCCTCGTCGTCGGCCTCGCTCGGGATGCAGCGGGGTGTGGCGGCGGTGGTCGCCTTGATGTCGTCCTCGCAGTCGGAGGAGCCGCAGTGGAGGGCGTAGCTGAAGCCGTGCTGCACCTGCTCCTCGAAGCTCGCCCAGTCGTCCGCTTTCCCGCTGTGTGCGGCCAGGTAGTCGCGGGCACGCTCGACCAGGAGATCGTGGTAGGCGTCGAGACGGTCGTGGATGCCGTCGACGAGGTCGGCGAACGGGACGGTCTCCTTGACGGCCCGTCCCCTATCGTCGACCGCACCGACCCGCGTGGCGACGAGCACGTGCCCGGCCTCCAGGTCCCGCGGACCGAGCTCGACCCGGAGCGGGACACCTTTCAGCTCGAGGTCGTTGAACCGGAACCCCGGCGAGGCATCACGATCATCGACCTGCACGCGCACGCCGGCCGCCCGGAGCTGCTCTGCCAGCTCGTGGGCCTTGTCGAGCACCGCCTCCGCCATCTCGCCCCGGCCGATCGGCACGATCGCCACCTGGATGGGGGCGAGCCGCGGGGGGAGCACCAGGCCCTGATCGTCGCCGTGCGCGAGGATCACGGCACCGATCATCCTCGTCGACATCCCCCACGAGGTGGTGTGGACGTGCCGGAGTTCGTTGTCGCGGTCCTGGAAGGTGATGTCGAACGCCTGCGCGAAGTTGGTGCCGAGGTAGTGGGAGGTGCCCGACTGGAGCGCCTTCCCGTCGCGCATCATCCCTTCGATGGTGAAGGTGCGGACGGCCCCGGCGAACCGCTCCCCCGGCGTCTTCTCGCCCTTGACCATCGGGATCGCCGCGACGTTGAGCGCGAACTCGGCGTAGACGTCGAACATCCGGTGGGTCTCTTCCATCGCGTCCGCCTCGTCGGCGTGCGCGGTGTGCCCCTCCTGCCACAGGAACTCGGTGGTGCGCAGGAAGATGCGGGGGCGCAGCTCCCAGCGGACCACGTTGTTCCAGGTGTTGATCAGCACCGGGAGATCGCGGTAGGAGGAGATCCACCGCGAGTACATCTCGCCGATCACGGTCTCCGAGGTCGGTCGGACGACCAGCGGCTCCTCGAGCTCCTTCCCGCCCCCGTGGGTGACGATCGCGAGCTCCGGCGCGAACCCCTCGACGTGGTCGGCCTCGCGCTGCAGGTAGGACTGCGGGATGAACAGCGGGAAGTAGGCGTTCTCGTGCCCGGTGTCCTTGAAGCGCTGGTCGAGCTGCGACTGCAACAGTTCCCAGATACGGAACCCGTACGGCCGGATGACCATCGTGCCCTTGGCCGGCCCCCGGTCGGCGAGCTCGGCCTTTAGGACCAGCTCGTTGTACCAAGCGGACACGTCCTCGGAGAGCGGCGTGACGCCGAGCTCGTTCTTCCTGCCCACAGCTGGCCTCGGGTGTCGGTCGGGATACCTGCGACTGTCGACCGTGAGGCTAGCGACCGGGACCCGACCGGCGGTCCTGTCGGCCCCAGAGCCGCTGCTGCAGCCCGGAGGCCCGTTGGATCGGCCTGGTGAGCGTCGTGCGCAGGATGGGCTCCCGGCCGAGGACACTCACCTGCTCGGAGGCACGGGTGAGGGCGGTGTAGAGCAGCTCACGGGTCAGCACGGGCGACGGCTCAGGGGTGAGGACGACCGCGACGTGCTCGAACTGCGAGCCCTGGCTCTTGTGGATCGTCATCGCGTAGGTGGTCTCGCACGCCGGCAGGCGGGATGGGCTCAGCGACCGGATCTGGCCGTCGGGGGTCCAGAAGGCGACCACCAGCCTGCCGGCGCGTTCCGGATCGGCGAGGACGACGCCGACGTCCCCGTTGTAGAGCCGGACGGTGTGGTCGTTCTCGGTGACCATCACCGGCCGTCCCACGTACCACCGCTGCCCCACCCTGAGCGCCGGCATCTCGGAGCCGAGCTGGGCCTCGATCGTGCGGTTCCACTCACCGACCCCGTCGCGGCCGCTGCGGCGCGCGCAGAGCACCCGGAAGTGCCCGAGCGCCTCCAGGACCTCACGCGCCGGAGCCCCCGCCAGGGCCAACCGTGCCACCTCGCCGTAGGCGGTGACCGCCGACCGCTCGACGCGGGCACGGGCATCGTCGTCGACGTCCGGGTCCAGGAGCCGGACGTCCCCCTCCTCACCCCGCAGGAGATCGACCACCTCGTCGACGTCGTCCTCGGCCCGCTGGATGGCCACCGCGACGGCGCCGAGATCGCTGCCACCGGCGAAACGGTGGAACCGATCCAGGCGGACGATCGCATCCCAGATCCCCGGCCCCTCGGCCACCTCGTGGGCCCCGGCGAGCTGACCCGCCATGGGCCCCTGGACCGTGGCTGCCGCCTCCGCGGAGAGCCGCAGGACCGGACGACTCCCGTCGGGGCCACAGATATCTCCGAAGGCGGCGCCGGCCTCGACGGAAGCGAGCTGATCGCGGTCACCGAGGAGGAGCAGGCGAGCGTCGGGGCGCACCGCCGCGACCAACTTGGCCATCAGCGGCAGGGACACCATGGAGGCTTCGTCCACGATGACCACGTCGTGTGGCAGCGGGGCGTCGGCGTCGTGGCGGAACCGGGTGCTCCCGCCACGCCGGACGCCCAGGAGGCGATGGATCGTGGAGGCCGGGGTCTGCTCCATCGCGGCGCGCACCGACGGCGCCAGCACCAGCGACCCGAGCCCATCGCGCAGGGACTCCTGGAGCCGTGCGGCGGCCTTCCCGGTCGGAGCGGCGAGTGCGACGCGCAACGGTCGGTCGCCGTCCTCGGCCTGGGCGGCCAGATGCAGGAGCGCGAGCACCCGGGTCACGGTGTAGGTCTTGCCCGTTCCGGGGCCACCTGCGATCACCGTGAGCCGCCGGTGCAGGGCGACCACCGCGGCCAGACGCTGACGATCCAGCGTCGTCGCCGGTCCGAACAAGTCGTCCAACCAGCCGCTGAGGATGGTGGGGTCGTCCGGCGCCGTCAGGTCAGACGCCCGACGGAGGAGCTCGGACGCGAGCTGCTGCTCGTACTCCCAGTAGCGGTCCAGATACAGCCGTCCGGCCTCGAGGACGAGCGGGGTCTCGCCCGGACCACCGGCGCGCACGAGCGGGCTCTCGGCCAGGCGTCGCTGCCAACGCTCCGGTGACGGCCATGGCAGCGAGCTGATCCCGGTGTCGTCGGCTGGACCGACGCCGGCGTCGACCACGGCTCCGATCGCGCTTGTGGGCTCGATGGCGAGGTGTCCGGCGATGTCGTCGAGCTCGACGCAGACGTGCCCGTGGCGCGGTCCGCGCAGTGCCAACGCGACCGCGAGCAGCACGTCCGGGCCGTCGTCGCCGCCGATGCGTCCGAGCCGCTGCGCGAGGCGCACATCCGCAGCCATGAGCACGCCGGCCGCGACGAACACCTCCAGCTCCGGCACGGATGCCGGGCCCTCCGGGAGCGCTGCCGCCTCCCCCGTCACGCTCGCCTCCCGTCCATGAGGTCGCTGAGCGCCGCGATCAGCGCGCCGCTGGGCCGGATGGTCACGATGCCGGTATCGGCACCCTGCGGCCCGACCATGCCACGCAGGAACAGGTAGCTCGCGCCGGCCATGTGGTCGTCGTAGCGGTAGCCGGGCACGCGCCAGCGCAGGTACCGATGGGCTGCGACGAGGTAGAGCAGGGCCTGGAGCACGTAGTGGTGGCCGAGCATCGCCTCGCGCAGCCGTTCGGGGCGGTAGTCGCTGGCCACGGAACGCCCGGTGGTGCGGTCGCCGAACCAGTTCGACTTGTAGTCGGCGACCAGGAACCTGTTCCCCGGGAGCCGTGCCAGGAGATCGATGCTGCCCGTCAGGAACCCGTGGACCGGGAGTGAGAGCGCCGGGTCCCGCAACATCGCGGCGTAGGCCACGAGGAGCGGATCGTCACCCTCGGCCAACAGGTCCGCCACGGCGGCGAGGGTCACCGCCATCCCCGCCGGCCGGTGCCCACCGGCCAACGGCAGCTCGAAGCGCAGCTCGTCGAGCCGGTCGCCCGGGGCCAGGTCGGCCAGACGCGACGCGGCGTCCTGGTCACCGAGCGGGGTCGCGAGCGCTGCCTGGAGCCCGGCCCGCACCGCATCACGGTGGCGCGGATCGATGCCGTGGGTGCCTTCCAGCCCGGCGAGGATCCGGTCGAGCTCCTCCGGCTGGTCGGGGCGCGTGAAGTCCAACTGCTCGAGCACGTCGTGGAGGAACGTCCCCGGGCCCGGCCCCCGTGGGAAGCGCGACAACGGAACCTCGACCTCGTCCGGCGCTGGCGTGCCGGTGGAGCCGACCGCGTCGAGGTCCTCCACGTCGGCATCCACGTCGCGGCCGTCGGGCGACACCGCCGGCTCGTGCGCCGAGGCGGGACGCACGAGCGCCGAGAAGCTGGTCCGCCGCCAGGACCGATCGAGGGTGCGGGTCGCTTCCCTGGCGGCCAGCGTCGGCGGCGGCGTCGCAGGTGGACGCCAGCGCGCATCGTCGGTGATGCGCTCCACGACCTCGCGCCCGATCGTCCCCTCCGCCGCCGAGGCGAGGTCCTCGAGCTCGGTCACAAGCGTCTGGTCATCGCTGGTGGCGACGTGCTGCTCGGCCGCCTCGAAGAGGTCCGTGGCATCCGGTAGCCCGCCAGGGGTCGAAGACGCCGCGCCGTGCGCGTGCAACAGGGTGGCAAGGGGCGAGGTGGCGGCGTCGGTGAACACCCCCCACCACACGATGCAGCGGTGCTCCGCCCGGGTCAGCGCGACGTAGGCCAACCGGAGGGCTTCGGTGCGTTCCTCCACCTCGGCGTGGGCCAGGCTGCGCTGTTTGCCGGGCGACTCCCTCTCGACGTCGAGATCCAGGGTGATGGCCTCCAGCGGGTCCTCGACCGCGGGATCGTGGAACCGGGTCAGGCGGGCATCGACCCGCTGCCGACCATCCCACAGGTCCGGGCACAGCACGACCGGGTACTGCAGTCCCTTGCTGCCGTGGACCGTGACGACCCGGACGGCCTGCGCATCCTCCTCGAGGCGCAGTTCGGTCTCCGCCGTGGCGAGCTGACCATCGGCGGCCTCGCTGCGTCGTGCCTGGAGCCACTCGAGCAGGGCATGACCGCGTGTGCCGCTCTCGGCCTCCTCGCGGTGGAGGAGTTCGAGCAGGTGGCGGATGTTGGTCAGGCGGCGCTCCCCGTCCTCGTAGGCGAGCAGCCGCATCGCGACGCCGTCCTCGTCCAGGGCAGCCTGGACGGCGGCGAACACCCCCTGCTGTTGGAACCGCTCACCCCAACGGGCCAGGGCGTCGATCCAGGCGTCCCATGCACCTTCGGCGTCTCGGCCGCCGTCGACCTCCTCCTCCAGGGCGTCGAGCTGGGCGACCAGCGTGGCGGCGTCGCGACCGAACAGCGGGCCGGCGGCCACGGCGACGGCCGCCCGCTGCGAGCTCGGTCTGAGGAGCGCGGCCAACAGGCGCTGGAGCGCCTCGGCCTCCTCGGTGTCGTAGACGCTCCCGCCACGCTGGATCACCGCCGGTACCCCGGCCCCGCGGAGACCCCGCTGGGTGGCCAGGGCACGGCGGTTGGTCCGCACCAGCACCGCCACGTCGCGCGGCACGAGCGGTCGTCGGCCACCCTGGTCATCCGGCACCGTGACCCCCCTGGTGAGGAGCTCGACCACCACTGCGGCGACGTCCCGCGGGAGCGCCTCGTCCGCCCAGCCCTTGGTCAGCGTCGCCGGCGTTCCCTTGGACACCTCGCCGACCTCGCGGGGGATGAACCGCAGTTGCAGGGCGGCCGAGGGGGTGGGATCCACCAGCCGGTCGTCGTGGTGCGCAGAGATGTGGTGGTAGGGGATGTCGGGGGTCGCGAACGCGCCGTCCCGCCCGAAGAGGTGGTTGCAGGCCACGACCAGGCTTCGGTCACTGCGATGGTTGGTGGCGAGGGTGGCGCGGTGCGGGCGCGAGTCACGGGCCCGTACGTAGGTGTGGATGTCCGCACCGCGGAACCCGTAGATGGCCTGCTTGGGGTCGCCGATCAGCACGAACGGCTCGTCCTCGCCGAACAGGGCCCGGAAGATGCGCCACTGGACCGGGTCGGTGTCCTGGAACTCGTCGATCAGCGCGACGTCGTAGCGCTGCCGGATGGAGCTGCGGACCTGCGCTCCCGTGTCCGGATCGTCCAGGGCGGTGGCCAGCCGACGGAGCAGGTCGTCGAAGGTGAGCACGGTGCGCTGCCGCTTGCGGCGGTCGAGCTCGTGCCAGAAGGCCTGCGCAGCGCGGTGGAGGAAGCGGGTCGCCGGTGCCAGGACCGCGGCGAGCAGAGCGTCTGCGGCCGCGATGATCGGCTCGGCCGGGGCGGGCGTCCCGTCGGCGAGCTGGGCGGCCAGGGCCCGCGAGGTGAAGTAGGCGAACGGGTGGGCGGGCTGGATGTGCAGGCCCTTCTTCGGATCGAGCGGACCGGGCGGAAGCGGGTGCTCGGCGGCGAGCCACCCGTCGACCGCGGCCGCCTCGGTCTGCGCGCGCTTCGCGGTGAAGGTGCGCTGACCGCTGCGGGCGAACGCCCCGGCATCCTTGAGCTCACCCATCACGGCGATGGCACGCTCCCGGCCACCGGCCGCCCAGACCGCGCGGAAGCGCGTCAACGCTGCCTGCCAGGGCGCGAGATCCCCCGCCTCCGGATCAACGGGTTCCGGGATCACCTGCAGGCTCGGCAGGGAGGCGACCGCCCGGGCCAGGCGCGTCAGCGACGCGCGACCGACGCCTGCGGCGTCCTGGAGGTAGCGGATCCACTCCGGATCGGCCCTCCGAAGTTCGCGCGCCAGGTGGTCGTCGACGATCTCGGCCAGGAGGTCCAGATCGTCCTCGAGGAGCACGGCGTCGAGGTCGACACCGGCCTCGAGCGCCGCGTGCTGCAGCATCGACTGGCAGAACCCGTGGATCGTGGCGATCGTCGCCTCGTCGAGCTGCCCGGTCGCCTGGCGCAGTCGAGCGGCACGCCGAGCAAGCTCGAGGCCACCGTCGTCGCGCCCGGCCGCATCACCGACGATCCGGTCGAGGGCCGGGTCGCCGGTCGGTCGCCAGGTAGTCGGCTCCGCGAGCGCCGCCTCGGTGGCGACCAACACCTCATCGAGTCGCCGCCGGACCCGGTCGCGCAGCTCCGCGGTGGCGGCCCGCGTGAAGGTCACGAGCAGCATCTGGGACAGCTCCGCCCGTCCCTCGGCCACGTATCGCACGGTCAGCGAGGTCAGTGTCCAGGTCTTCCCGGTCCCCGCGCTGGCTTCCAGGGCCAGGGAGGACCGGGGCAGCTCGCCGGCGATGTCGAACGGCGGGACCGCGGTCATCGGTCGACCTCGGCGTCCAGGAGCGGCCGCCAGATCCGCTCGGCCGCATCGCCGAAGGGGTGGTGTGCGACCACCTCTGCGAGCTCGGTGTCCCGACCGAAGGCCTGGACGACGTAGGCGTCGTCGCGCTCACCACCGAAACGTCGGTTGCCGACCCAGGCCCGATGGTGCGCATCGCGGATGGCCTCCTGCGAGGTCCGTCCGTCGAGCCGGGCCGAGGCGTAGGCCCTGGCGGTCTCCGGCAGGACCGGCAGCGCCGCACGGTGCCCCTCGAGGTAGAGGCCGACGAGCTCCCCCAACCGCTCGCCGGCCGCGGTGTCGGACGGATCGAGGTCGAGCTCCCGGACGCCGCTGGACAGTCCCTTGTCGCCTCCGATGAGTCGAGCCCGCGGGGCGAGATCTCCGCGTGCCGCGGCCACGGCCAGCAGACGTGCCCACGTGGCCAGCTGGTGCTTCGCCTTCGGTGAGGACATGCCGACGTGCACGACGTGGTCACCGCGCAAGGTGACGGCGCCGAGCAAACGGAGCGGCTTCGACCCACCGTCGGGCGGCGTGACCGCGAGATCGACGGGAACGACGTCCTCGCCGGCCCCCAGGCGAGAGACCCGCTCGAGGAGACGGTCGACCAGTTCCTCGACGCCGTCCAGGGCCACGTTGCCGAGACCGCCCACGGGGATCGTCCCGGTCGCCAAGGTCACCTCCCGCCAGCGCTCGCCCACCGACCCCGCGAGCTGCCGCTCCAGGAGCCCCTGACCGAGCTTCCAGCGTTCGAGCGCATCCAGCTCCAACGGATCACGGTCCTCGAGCCGGTGGTCGTCCTCGCCGAGGCTGAGCCCGAGCCGTCGCCGGAGGAGGAACCGCACCGGGTGCTCCAGGAAGCGCACGAGGTCGTCGAGTTCGACCACACCAGCCGCCGCCGGATCGTCGGGCGGGGGTGCCAGCCGTGTCGTGAGGAACGGTGGCGCATGGCCGCTGGCCGTGATCGCGGCACGAGCGGCGGCGAGGTGGCGGCGGTCGAACGCGCGGGGGATGGGCTCCTCACCCTCGAGCGCCGACCGGAAGTACCGCTCGCTGTGGGGCTGCAACGGATGGGCGCGTACGACGACCGCGCGGGCGGGTCGGGCAGAGGCGGCAACGGGCGGATCGTCCGACCCCTCGTCGGCGACGAACCGGACCGAGCGGTCCACCACCTCGAGGAGTTCGCTGACGGGGGCGGCTGGCTGCTGGACCTCGTTGGTCCGGGGGTCGTTGCCCGTGTAGGTGATGACGAGGTGGTCACGCGCCGCGAGCATCGCGTCGAGGACCAGCTGGCGATCCTCGAGTCGGCGATCCGGATCGCCGGGCCGGCTCGGCGACTCGAGGAGGTCGAAGCCGTGCGGTGCCCCGGTGCGCGGCACCGCGCCGTCGTCCATCCCGACCAGGCAGACGACCCGGTGCGGGACGTTGCGGAGGGGGACGAGGCCGGTGACCGTGATCGCCCCGCTGCCGTAGGTGGCGTGACCGGCGCCCCCGCCGAGTCGTTCCCCGAGCAGCCCGCGGAGCTCCTCGAGCGTCAGTTCGAGGGCCGGGGAGCGACGCTGCGGTGTGTACGCGTCGGCGACCATGTCCGCGAGCGCAGCACGGACCTCGGCGAGCTGGCTGGCCAGCGCCGCGTCCCGCTGGGGCCCGGGACCGGGGTCGCACAACGCGGTCACGGTCTCGGCGAGCACCGTCTGCCACCCCTCGATGGGCCGAGGAGCGCGTAAGCCACGCAGGGCGTGGAACAGGCGGTCGGTGGCCGCGGTGACGCGGCCGAGCAACTCCACCCCCGCACCTTCCACCTCGTCGTAGGGGACGACGCCGGCGACCATGCGGGTGCCGTCGTCGGCCATCGCGGCGCCGAGCGTCCACCGGTCGAGCCCGAAGCGCCAGGTGTGCGAGCCGTCGTCGAGGTCGATGAGTTCGCGCCGGTGCTCGGCGTCGATACCCCAGCTCACCCCGCTCCCGAGGAGCCAGCCGGGGAGCGTCTCCAGATCGGCGGCGGAGAGCCCGAAACGGGCCCGCAGCGGGCCGCTGGCCAGCAGATCGAGGACCTCGGAGGCACCGACCCGCCCCCCGCTGAGCTCGAGCACGGTGGTGAGCACCCCGGCGACCGGGTTCTCCTCGGTGAGCGCGCGGTCGGCCACCCGCACGGGGAGGTCCGCTGGCCCCGTGCCAGGCTCCGCGTCCCCGTCGGCATCCCGGAACGCGAACGCGGCCGGCACGATCGGTGCGTACGTCTCGATGTCGGGTGTCATGACGACGATGTCACGCGGCTCCAAGGTGCGATCGTCTTCGAGGAGGGCGAGCAGCGACTCGCGGAGGACCTGGAGCTGCCGGACCGGTCCGTGGCAGGCATGGATCTGCACCGAGCCATCGTCCGATCCCCGGGTGATCGGTTCCGCGTCCTCCCCACGCCGGGTGTCGGCCCGCACGTCCTCCTGGAGGGTCTGCAGGATCGTCCGTGGCCCTGACCCGACGCTGGGACCACCGGTCTCCTCGAGCAGACGGGCCCGTTCCAGATGCGGGGCAAGGATCGTGTGAGCATCGCGCGCGACCACCCCGCTGGCGGCGAGCAGGCGGTTGCGCGGTTCGGGTACGGACGTCGTCGCTGGCCACGTCGGACAGGGGGTGAGGGCGAACATCGTGACCGGGATGCGCGTGCCCAGGGCATCGAGCAACGCGAGGTGGCGAGGTGGCACGGCCAGCACCCCGAACACCGACAGGCCCTCCGGCAGCCGGTCCGCGTCCGCGAGTGGCTCCTGCCCCCTCAGCCGTTCGATCGCCTGGTCGAGGCGCTGGTCCGGACCGTCGTGCCCGAGCCGTGTCGCGAGCAGGCGCCACAGAGGTGGTTGCCAGGTCAGGTTGTCAGCGAGTGGCTGCTGGTCGCCGTCGACGTCCTCACCGCGCCGCCAAGCGGCGACCATGTCCGGTCGGTACAGGGCGTAGCGGTCGAAGAGGTCGGCGATGCGGCGCGCGAGGGGGAAACGGCGTCGGCGGACCGGCTCACCGGCCTCGGTGAGATGCGCGCGGAGCGGGGCGAAGGCGGGGTCACCCGGAAGATCATCGAGGAGTTCGGCCAACGGCCACGCCAACCGTCCCGGTGACCACGGATCGCTGGTGGCCGACGACGTCGAGAGCGAGGCCGAGACGACCCGCTCGACGACCCCGCCGACGAACGGGAAGTCGACGTTGGCGCAGACACCGCCCTCCCCCGCCTCCGAGCCCAGGTGCACGGCGAGCCGCTGGACCAGCCAGCGTTCGACACCGCGACTCGGCACCGCCACCTCGACGGAGGTGAACGGGTCCGGGGGCGGGTCGGCAACGAGCGCTCCTGCGAGCGCATCGGCCAGCGACACCAGCGAGGTGGCACGCACGAGTCGCAGTCCCCCGCCGCGTGCCTGCATGCCCACCTCCCGGCCTGGCGCCTCGCCTCGGCACCCGGCCCACGACCCGGCACCCAGCCAACGACCCGGAGCCTAACTTCCGCCTGTGACCGCTCGGCCGCCGCCGCTAACTTCGCCCCGATGCAGACCCTCACCCTCCCCCGCGCGCGGCGACTCGCGCTCACCGCACTCGGGCTCGCGCGGGGACGACCACCCGTCGGCGTGCGCCGGGACGTCCGCCACCTGCGGCGCGTGCTGGCCGCCGTCGGGGTCGTCCAACTCGACAGCGTCAACGTGCTCGCGCGCGCCCACGAACTGCCCTTCTGGTCGCGCCTCGGCCCACACGACCGCGAAGCACGGGACCGGTGGCTGTGGCGGTCCCGCGAGCTGTTCGAGGGCTGGATCCACGTCGCCTCGCTCGGCCCGATCGCGATCTGGCCGTGGCTGCACCACCGCCGGGCGGCGCACCGGCCCGGACCGGGCACACGCGCGCTCCTGCAGGACGATCCCCACTACCTCGACCGCGTGCTGCACGAGGTGGCGGAACACGGGCCGGTGAGCGTCCAGGATCTCACCGATGCCGGGACACGGACGGGTCCGTGGTGGGGGAACCCGCCCGGGAAGATCGCCCTCGACCACCTCACAGCCTCCGGGAGGTTGGCCGTCCACGACCGCAGCCGGGGCTTCGTCACGCGCTACGACCTCACCGAGCGGGTGGTCCCCCCTGCCATCCGCGAGCGCGAGCCCCCCGGCGAGGACCGGGCACGCGAGCTGCTCCTGCTCGAGGCCGTGGCCGCCCAGGGCGTCGGGACCGTCGCCCACCTGGCCGATCACCACCGACAGAAGACGGGACCGGCCCGCGCGGCGCTGGCACGGCTGGTCGCGGCCGGGAAGCTCGCCGAAGCGCGCATCGCCGGCTGGGGGGAGGAACCCGTCTACCTGGACCCGGAGGTGGTCACCGCCCGCCGGGCACGGGCACGGACCCTCATCTCCCCGTTCGACCCGCTGGTGTGGCACCGCGAGCGCACGGAGCGGCTGTTCGGGTTCCGCTACCGGATCGAGATCTACGTGCCCGAGGCGCAGCGTGTCCACGGGTACTACGTGCTGCCGTTCCTGCTGGGTGATCAGCTGGTCGGGCGGGTCGATCTGAAGGCCGACCGGACCGCCGGGCGACTGCTGGTCCGCGGCGCGTTCGCCGAGGCCGGTGCCGATCGGGTGGTGGTCGCCCGCGAACTGGCCGCGGAGCTCACCGAGCTCGCGTCCTGGCTCGCGCTGGACGAGGTCGCCGTCGAGCCCAACGGGGACCTCGCCCCCAGCCTGGCGCGAGCGGTGACCGCCCGGTGACCGCGGTGACCGCCCGGTGACCCCGGTGACCCCGGTTCACGGCGGTGTCGGTGCGAGAAGCTGCCACCCCTCGGCAGGTTCTCGACGTCGTTGGCGCTGGGCCAGACAGGGGCCGATCCCAGGTGCGTGAAGCTGCCACCCCTCGGCAGGTTCTGGACGACACCGGCGGCGCCTACGCTCAGGCGAGACCGAGCGGGAGCGAGACGGTGAGCGTGCACTGCGGGATCGATGACGGGGGGATCCTGACCGTCGCCATCGACGACGGGGACAAGAACACCCTGGTGCCCGAGACCTTCTATGCCCTGACGGCCGCGCTCGACGACCATCCGGAGGCCGCCGCGGTGGTGCTGACCGGGCGGGACGGGATCCTCAGCGCCGGGCTCGATCTCCACTGGATGAGCGGAGAGGGCCGTGACGGCGTCGAGTGGCTCCTGAACACGTTCGGTACCTGCCTGATGCGCTGGTGGACCGACCCACGGCCGACGGTTTGCGCCGCCCCCGGACACGCGATCGCGGCCGGCTCACTGCTCGCACTGGCCTGCGACCATGCCGTGGCCACCGACGGCGGGTGGTGGGGCCTGACCGAGACCCGCATCGATCTCGAGGTGCCGGACTTCGCGCTGGCCCTCGCCCGGGCCAACCTGCGCACCGACCGACTGGAGGACCTGCTGCTGCCCGGCGAGCGTGTCACCGCCGCGACCGCGGTCGAGGTCGGCTTCGCCGACGTGCTCGCCAACGATCAGCGGCAAGCACTCGCGCTGGCCCGTCATCGGGCCGAGGAGCTCGCGACCCTGCCGGCCAGGGCCTACGCGGGGACCAAGCGGCGGCTGCGGGGAGCGGCCGCCGAAGCGGTGCTCGGCGGGCTCGATGACGACGTCATGATGCTCACCGCCCACCTCGGCTGACGGCTCCCGCTCGCGGCCCTCGGCTCGGGTCCTACTGGTAGCCGAGCTTCGTGGAACACGCGGGCCAGGCGCCCCAGCCCTGGATGTCGAGGAGCAGCTCTGCGCGGTAGATCTGCTTGGTCTTGGACGCCTTGTGCGGGTAGCCGGAACCGCCGACCGCTTCCCAGGAACCCAGCGCGAACTGCAGCCCGCCGTAGTAGCCGTTCCCGGTGTTGAGATCCCACCGGCCGTTGGACTCGCACTCGGCGAGCGCCTCCCAGATGGCGAGCCGCTCCTCCGCGATCCGCTGCTCTTCCTCGGCCTGCCGCTCGGCCTCGGCCTCCGCTTCGGCCTCGGCGTCGAGGGCCTCCTGCTCCGCACGCCGCTCCTCGAGCGGGGTGATCTCACCGGGCTCCACGAGGCGCATCGCCCGGGCGATGAAGACCGCGGCGTGCCGCCTGAGCAGCGGGTCGGTCGAGCAGAACGCGGTGAGCGGGTCACTGCAGCCGGTGGCGATGCCGGCCTCCGCGAGCCGGTTGACGCTCTGGCCGTGGGTCTCACTGAGATCATCGAAGTAGTTGTCGAGCGCGGGTACGGGGTCGAAGGCGACGGCGAGCATGGAGGCCGCCTGCTCACGCGTGATCAGCTCAGAGGGGCAGAACCGGTCGTCCTCGCAGCCCTGGACGAGACCGGCCGCAGCGGCCGCGTTGATGCTGGCCGCGTGGACCGATCCCCCCAGATCCACGAAGGGGCCCTCCTCGACCGGTTCGAGCTCTAGCGCCGCATCCAACACCGACGAGAGCTGCTCCCGGGTCATCGCCTCGTCGGGACAGAAGCGGTCCTCCTCGCAACCGTTGATGACCCCTCGCTCCTGCAGGGCCAGGACGGCCTCCTCGTAGCTGCTGTCACTCGTGTCGACGAAGGTGACGGGCTCGTCGGTCGCGGTCGCGTCCTGGTCGTCACTGTCGTCCACCTCCTCGGCAGCGGCGGAGACGGACGTCAGACCGAGCAGCGGGACCACGACGACGACGGCGAGCGGGGCACGCAGGGACGAGAGCAGGGCGAAGCGACGCAGCACGACAGCACTCCGAACGATGGGGGGCGATACGATGGGGGGCGATCTGGAGATCGGCGTCAGAACGGGGGTGAACCCTAGGCGGACGAGGCACACCGGGACCCATCCTGGGCAGCACACGGTGGCGGAGGCGCGGCTGGCCCGCTCGTCGACGACCCGGCTATCGGGCCATTGACCTCGGCGTCCAGACGTGCTGGCGGGCCTCCGCCGCGCGGCCGCTCAGAACCGGAAACGCTCGACGCGCACGGCGGCTGCGCACCCCGCAGCCTCGCCCCCATCGGCCAATATCCACCGCAGGAGCTCCGGATCGGCCATGGGATGGTCACCGAGCCCTTCGAGGTAGGTGGCATGCTCAGCCAGGGATGCCACCGCCCGGTCCTCCGCCCCCGAGACATCGATCGCGTAGCGTGCGCTGGGCGAACCCGACACCAGAACGGTGTGCGCCTGGTGCGGTTCCCCACCGACCCCACGGAAGATCCACCGGTTCGCCGCGTCGGCGACCGCGTCGAGTAGCGCCTGGCCGAGCGCCCGGTGATCAGCCGAGTTGCGCGTCTCTCCGTCCGCCGTCCAGGTCTCACGGTGGTTGATCGTGACGATCGTGTCCGGGCGATGGCGGCGGATCGCGGCCGCCAGATCCCGTCGCAGCTCCGGATCAGCCACGAGGAGACCGTCCTGATGATGGAGGAACTCGACCGTGTCGACGCCGACGACCCGTGCACTTCGTCGCTGCTCGTCTTCACGCACCGAGGCGCACTCCTCCGGTGCGAGGTGGTCGATGCCCGCCTCTCCCCGCGTCGCCAGCACGTAGGCGACCTCGTGGCCGGCGGCCGTCCAGGTGGCGACGGCAGCTGCGGGCCCGTACTCCAGGTCGTCGGGATGCGCCGCCACCGCCAGCACCCGCCCGACGTCCTCGTCCAGCAGCTGGAGCCCCTGCTGTGCCGTCATGGTCGATCCTCCTGCCAGCGGTGCCCCGCATCCGCGCGGAGCAGGCACCCACGATACGCCGGCGCTCCAGCCGCGGGGTCCGCAGGGTTACCGTGGCGGTCGCGACCCGAGGAACGGAGCACGGCGATGTCCACGCAGCGGTACCCGTTCGACTTCGACCCGCGGTTCCGCGCCCTGCTGGCCGCGCTCGGGATCCGGGAGATCAACAGCGAGGTCCTCCTCGAGGAGGACCGGTTCCTGGCCCGGTTCGGTCGCTGGGAAGCGCACACCTCGATCGCGAACATCCGGGACGTCTGCATCACCCGCGGATACCGCTGGTATCGCGCCATCGGCCCCCGCGGCTCCGCCGCGGACCGTGGCGCGAGCTTCGGCACCAACACCCGAGCGGGGGTGTGCGTGCGCTTCCACACGCCGATCCCGGCGCTCTTCGGGCAGCGCATCCTCCACCCCGGACTGACCGTCACGGTCGCTGATCCCGAAGGGCTGGCAACCGAGATCGACCGGCGGATCGCGGACCGCCGACCCACGTGACAGCCAGGGCGGGGCGCCTCAGTCCCAGGCCGGTCCTCCGGAGGGCGCGATCAATCGCTGACCGCGCTCCAGCCCGGAGATGCGCTCCATCTGCTCATCGGTCAGCGTGAAGTCGAAGACCGCGAAGTTGGAACGGATCCGCTCCGGCGTGCCCGACTTCGGGATGGCGACGACCCGGGGCCGCTGCAGCATCCAGCGCAGCGTGACCTGGGCAGCGGTGACGCCATGGGCCGCGCCGATCTCGGTGAGGACGGGATCATCGGCTACCCGGCCGCGCGCCAACGGCGAGTAGGCGGTCAGGAACCCCCCGTACCGGGCCAGGACCTCCTCCACCTTCGCGACGCCGAGGTAGGGGTGATGCTCCATCTGGTCGGTCACGATCGGCGCCAGGGCGTAGGCACGCTCCAGCATCTCCGAGGGGAAGTTCGACACCCCGATGTGGCGTGTGAGCCCGGCGTCGCGGACGTCGGTCATGGCCTCCATGGTCTCGTCCAGCGGTGCGACGTCCTCGGCCGGCCAGTGCAGCAGCAGCAGATCGACGTGGTCGAGGCCGAGCTTCTTCAGGCTCTCCTCGGTGGATCGGCGCACCTCGGCAGCAGCGGCGTTGCTCGGCTTGATCTTGGTCGTGACGAACACCTCGTCGGCGTCGATGTGGCTGTCGGCGATCGCCCGGCCGACCTCGGCCTCGTTGTCGTAGCCCTGTGCGGTGTCGAGGTGCCGATAGCCCGTCTCGAGCGCCACGAGGGAGGAGCGGTAGGCGTCCTCCCCCGACAACTGGAACGTCCCGGAGCCGAGCCGGGGGACGCGTGATCCGTCGTCGAGGTGGAAGGTCGTGTCCATGGGGAGACTCCTGGCGCTGGTCGTCGGTCGGATGGTCGGGGAGAGCGCTCTCGCAGCCGTCCTTCCCCTTCACCCCCGACCGTAGGAGCGGACGCTGACCGGGTCGACGTCGTGCCCCGTACGAACGTCACGCCCGGTCCGACGCACCTCCGGGCACGACGGAGAAGGCGCCGAACCCGGCGGCCGCTCCGCCCGGGTGCGCCTACGCGAACGCGAAGAGGGGTGGCAGGAAGACGACGACCGCGGCCGCCCACACCGCGAAGGCCGGGAGGTAGGTCGTCTGCCACCGCTCGACGCGGTGGAAGGTGCTGCGGCCGGTGAGGAATCGGATCGACCACCAGGCGCTCCCGGCCAGGTTCACCAGCAGGACGAGGTTGAGCCCGAGCGCTGCCACCCGGTTCGGGGTGAAGCCGAGGTCACCGATCCGCGCGACCATCGAACCAAGGACCATCACGTCGAGCACCAGCGCGCTCACGACGGCCACCAGCTGGACGTGGTCCATGAGCCCGGGTGGTTGCGACGGCTCCCGCGCCGACAGGGCGTAGAGGACGAGCCCGAGGACGACGATGAGCAGCGCATCGAACACGCCGAGCAGCTCCCGGTCGAACGCACCGCCGAGTCCGGTCACGCCGTAGGCGACCGCAGCGACGAGCAGCATCACGGCGAACAGCGGCGTGAACACCATGGTCAGCACCGGCGCCATGTTCTCCACCACACGCTGCTTCGACTCGACCAGCCAGGCAGCGACGACCACCGCCCCGGCGACACCCGACGGGAGCACCCACTCGATGGCCCGTTCGGGCAGATCCGCCCCCATCGGCTCGAGGATCATGACGGTGAGCGCCATCAGCACGCCACCGCCCAGCGCGATGAGCACGTAGTAGATGACCCACTCGCCGGTGAAGCGGACGAAGTCCATGCGGCGATCGTGCGAGCGCACCGACCCGCCCATATAGGGGTAGGCGATGGCGAACCACAGCACGACGGGCAGATGCAGCGCCACCAGGAGCGCCGTGGACGAGTCCTCTCGGGAGGGGTAGAGGTTGATCACGACGGCAGCCAGCACGAACGGTGCCGCGCTCAACGCCCACCCTCGGAGGTCGAGGCGCCGCCGGTGCGCGAGGTAGCCGGCCAGGAACGGCCAGACGAACAGGCTGGCGTTGCGCAGCAGCCACCACGACTCCCCTTCCTCCGGGAACCCGGCGACGAGGCGGACGATCTGCACCGCCGTGGCCGCCGCCACCGCGAAAGCGAGCGCCGGCAACCACCCGCTCTGTCCTCGCTCCTGCTCGCCGTCGTCGGAGAGCACGAGTTGCTTCCACAACCGGCCGCTGGGCTCACGCGCGAACTCCCGGGACAAGGCGTCGATGCTGCCCAGGCGACCCACGGCGACCAGGAACGACTCCTGGGCCGACAGGCCGGCGACGATCAGCTCATCGATCTGGTCGCGCAGATGCGTCTCCAGCTCCTCGACATCGGGGTGCCCGACGGCGGCATCCCGGGTGACGTAGGTCCGCCATCCGGCGATCCGGGCCTCCAGCGTCTCCATCCGTCAGATCCCTTCCAGCCGGGGCAGCCCACCGCGCGCGTCGTGCCACACGTCCCCGAGCGTCCGGGTGACGGTCACCCATTGCCGTCGCTGCTCCGCGAGCGCCGCCGACCCCTCGTCGGTGATCGCGTAGTACCTGCGGCGGCGACCCCCGTCCGGTCGGCGCCACTCCGTGGTCACGTAACCCAGTCCATGCAGGCGGTGGAGCAGCGGATAGAGCATCCCATCGGTCCACTCGAGCGCACCGCCAGACAGCTCCCGGACCCGCTTCAGGATCGCGTAGCCGTAGTTCTCGCCCTCGGCGAGGATCGCGAGCACCAACGGGGTCGCCGAGGCCGCGACCAGATCCTTGTCGATGTGCACCGCCGCCTCCTCTCGCGCCCCCTCCTATACATAGCAGCACAAGGTATCCGGGCAGGAACGTTCGAACGGCCAGCCGGGAGGTGCTCGAGGGGCCGATCGCAGGTTCGTGGCGCGCTCGCGCCATCACCAACGGTCGACGATCTGGATGAGGTTGCCGCAGGTGTCGTCGAACACGGCCGTGACGGCGTCGCTCGCATCGGTCGGGGGTCGGGTGAACTCCACACCTCGCCGTACGAGCCGTTCGTACCCGGCCTGCACGTCGTCAACGGCGAACTGTGCCAGTGGGACGCCGTCCTCGACGAGGGCTTCCCGGTACGGCTGGACCGCGGGATGACCCGAGGGTTCCAGGAGCAGCGCGCAGATCTCCGACAGGGTGTGATCGGCCAAGGCCTGTAACACGTCAGCGGCGGGGCGACCCGCCAGTCGTCCTGCCCGCCTGCGGACCATCGGCCGGCGGCGGCCCGCTGGTCGCGCTCGCATCGGTGCCGCGGTTCGGCTCGGCGGCCGGTGCTTCGTCTGGGGGCACAGGCGGCGGAGGCACGTCCGCGGAGGTATCCGACTGCAGTCGTTGCGCTGGCGAGGTCAGCGGTTCCGACGCGTCGTCTTCGAGGTGTCCTGCACGACCCTCGGCGAGGAGGCGTTCGGCCAGAGCTCGGGCGTCCAGGAAGGTCAGGCGGCTGGCCTCCGTGAGATCGGCACCCTTCGCCTTCTCCATCTCGGCCTCTGCACGACGCATCGCAGCCACCTGCTCGGGGTGATCGACGCTCACGAGGTCGAGCACGCTGCCCTCGGTGGCGTCGTACCCCCGTGCGGCGGCGACACGCCCCACCAGCTGCGTCATCCCGACGGCTGCTCCCTGTGGTCCATCGACGAACGATCGCAGCAGTTCATCCAGATGCTCCCGCAGGCTGTCGGCGTCGGACTCCCCGAGGTCGGTGAGCTCCACCTTGCTGCGACGAGCAGTGCGGCTCTCGAGGTCCTCCTCGGCCTTCTTCTTGCTCGCCGAAGAAGCGGTGCGGTCGTACTCCGACTTGAACTGACCCTTGAGCCGCTCGGTGCGGTGTGCTCTGCGTCGACCTGACCAGACCAGCAGTCCTACCAGGAGGACGACCAACACTCCGAGCACGATCCACCAGACGGGTTCGATCATCGTGAGGTCCATGGCTCGCTCCCTGTTCGCTGAGCATCAGTATGTGGGAGTCCCGAGCGGTTCGTATGGCCGTTCAGCCAGCCGTTCGGACCGCCGGGGGCGAGCCTCGACGTCCGCCCACTACCGTGCGGGACCGCGGCACCGTGCCGGTCGCAGGCGAGCGCCACCACCCACCACCGGCTGCCCGGGAGCGACCACATGACCGTCCCAAGCTCACGGCTCAGTGCCGACGACCTCCACCTCTTCGCCGAGGGCAGCCACCTCGCGCTCCACCACCACCTCGGCGCGCATCTGACGACCGCCGGCGGCAGCGACGGGACGACGACTGGAGCGCAGGTCGCGGTGTGGGCTCCGGGCGCCCGCGCCGTCTCGGTCATCGGCGATGCGAACGACTGGGAGCCCGGTGCGACGCCGCTGGCACCCCGCGACGACTCCGGGGTCTGGGAGGGGTTCCTGACCGGCGGAGCGCACGGCCAGACCTACCGCTTCCACGTCACCGGGGTCGACGGGGAGGCGGTCGAGCATGCCGACCCGTTCGCGACGCACGCGGAGACCCCGCCCGCCAACGCCTCCAAGCTCTGGGACCTCGCCTACGACTGGCAGGACGACGACTGGATGGCCAGCCGGGCGGGACGGCAACGACGCGACGCGCCGATCGCGATCTACGAGCTCCACCTCGGCTCCTGGCAACGCGGCGAGGACGGCCGGCGGTTCCTCACCTACCGCGAGCTCGCCGAGCCCCTGATCGCCCACGTCGCCGACCTCGGGTTCACGCACGTCGAGTTCCTGCCGGTCATGGAGCACCCGTTCTACGGCTCCTGGGGCTACCAGACCACCGGCTACTTCGCGCCGACCAGCCGCTACGGGACCCCGCAGGACCTGATGTGGCTGATCGAGCGGCTCCACCAAGCCGGGATCGGCGTCATCCTCGACTGGGTGCCATCCCACTTCCCCGACGACTGGTGGGCGCTGGCCCGCTTCGACGGCACGCACCTCTACGACCACGAGGATCCACGGCGGGGCATCCACCCCGATTGGAACTCGGCGATGTTCAACTACGGACGCGGCGAGGTGCGCTCGTTCCTGCTGTCGTCCGCGATGTCCTGGCTCGAGCGCTACCACGCCGACGGGCTCCGGGTCGACGCCGTGTCGTCGATGCTCTACCTCGACCACTCACGCGAGGACGGGCAGTGGATCGCCAACGAGCAGGGCGGGAACCACCACCTCGAAGCGATCGATCTGCTCCGACGCCTGCACAGCGAGGTGGCCGTCCACCACCCCGGCACCGTGACCTTCGCCGAGGAAGCGACCTCCTTCGACGGGGTGACGCGCGGGACCGACCAGGGCGGGCTCGGGTTCGACTTCAAGTGGGACCTCGGGTGGACGAGCGACACGCTCAGCTACCTCGCGGCCGATCCGATCGAGCGCGCCGGTCGACACGAGCAAGTCACGTTCCGCTCGGTCTACGCCGGCGATGAGTCCTTCTGCCTGCCGCTCTCCCACGACGAGGTGGCGCACGGCAAGGGCTCGCTGCTGGAGCGGATGCCGGGCGAGCGAGCGCAACAGCTCGCGACCGTGAGGGTCCTGCTGACCTACCAGTTCACGCTGCCGGGCAAGAAGCTCGTGTTCATGGGGGCGGAGTTCGCCGCCCCGAGCGGCTGGGAGGTCGAAGACCAGCTGCCGTGGCCGGCCCTCGACGACCTCGCCCACGCGGGCGTGCGCGACCTGACCCGTGCCCTGGCGACGTGCTACCGCGAGCTGCCGGCGCTGCACCTCGGCGATGCGCGCCCGGACGGCTTCGCCTGGGTCGACGCCTCCGACCGCGAACGATCGGTCATCTCCTACCTGCGTCACGCCGACGGGGTCGACGACGCCCTGATCGTGCTGAACCTCACGCCGGTCGTCCGCGCCCCCTACCGGATCGGGGTCCCCCACGGTGGTGCGTGGCGCGAGGTCCTGAGCTCCGACGAGGAGCGGTTCGGTGGCCACGGCGACGTCAACGGCACGGTCCACGCCGACGACGTCGAGGTGGCAGGCCGCCCGGCGTCGCTGGAGCTGACCCTGCCAGCGCTCGGCGGCGCCATCTTCACCCCGGCGCGGCGGTAGCGGCGCGGTTGCCGCTGGTGGCGCCGGTGTCGGTGGGCCGGGGCGGACGTTCGGTCCGTGCCGGGTCACCGCCCGGCTGCAGCCAAGGCACCGCCCGGCTGCAGCCAAGGCACCGCCCGGTT
>JBBDSW010000157.1:5340-50565 GCA_040904745.1 Nitriliruptoraceae bacterium | reverse complement strand
ACCGCCCGGCTGCAGCCAAGGCACCGCCCGGCTGCAGCCAAGGCACCGCCCGGTTCGATGGAAGGAATCGACGTTCTGAACGTCGATTCCTTCCATCGAATGCCCGCGGCGGCCACCGGACCCGCAACGACCCGCTGTGACCCCCGGGTCCGCGGTCAGGCCTCGCGGTCGATCCGGGCCGCGACCGCCTGCAACAGTGAAGGGTCGCCGCCGATCACCGCGCTCACGTCGAGGACCTCGGCGATCGGCCGACCGCGATCGCGGAGCGCGGCGACGAGCCCGGCCGCCAGCTCCTCATCGGTGACGCCTGGGAGGCCCACACCGGCGGGCAGGAGCACACGCACGATCCGCGCCGGGTCCCCGACCGTGACGTCGACCTCGCCCTCGACCACCAAGCGAGCCGCGACGCCGGAGACGACGGTCCCCTGCTCCTCGCCTGACTGCTCCGCCTCGGCCACCTTCGCTCCCTTCCCCGTGGACGCGCCCATCCCGCCGAACGCGCACGCGCGGCGCGGTCACGCCAGTCGCACCCGCAGCTCCTCGAAACCGACCGGGTCGCGGCCGAGCGCCGGGCCGAGGTCCAGCGGCTCATCGTCTCCCCCCAGGACCTCGCCCCGCTCCAGGAGGATGCGTACGGCCTCGGTGGCCACGTGCAACGGCGGGACCCCGGTCAGCCCGAGGTCCCGCCGCGTGGCGTGGGCGAGGGTGACGCGTCGTCGCCGCCCGTCGCCCAGGAGGACGTCGAAGTCCTCCGGGCCCGTCTGCAGCAGCGTCACGTTCTCCATGCGGGGACGGTAGCGAGGAACCACCCCAGATGGAGGTCCGCCGAGGTGGTGGGTCAGTCCTCCTCGTCCGGATCGGGGGCGTCGATCAGTTCACCGTCGGGGCCGACGACCCACCACCGGTCGGCGCTGCCGTGACCCGCGACGTCGCCGGTCTCGCGGTCGCTGACGAAGGTGTGCAGCGGCGCGTCGTCGTAGACGACCTGCAGGCTCCCATCCTCGAGTTCCACGGTGCCGAGGAGTGCCTCGTCGACGCCATCGCCTGCCTCGGGCTCACCTTCGACGGTGACGGCGGGCCAGACCTGTGCACAGGAGCCGGTGCAGACGACCTCGCCGTCCTGCTGGTCGACAGCTGCGTAGACCGCAGCACCCTCGGCGGTCACCAGGTGCTCACCGAGGTCGGACTCGGCGACCTCGAAGCCATCCGTGGTCGTAGCGGCCGCATCGGCAGCGTCGCCTTCTTCGGACCCCGGGTCGCATCCTCGGACCCCGGGTCGCCTTCTTCGGACCCCGGGTCGCCATCCTCGGACTCCGGATCGCCGGCCTCGCCGCGTGGGGGGGCGTCGTCCGTGTCATCCTCACCGGTGGCGTCATCGTCGGTGACGCCCTCCGCCTCTTCGGTGCCGTCGTCGTCCTGCTCGACATCCTCGACGGGGTCGTTGCCATCATCGCCCTCGTCACCGGCGCAGGCAGCGGCGACGAGCGCCACAGACGCGATCACGGGGAGCGCTCGGGAGCGGAGCTTCACGGCCATCCTCCTGGGGAGCGAGCCGCGCGGACCTCGCGCGACCATCGCCGCGAGGGTCGCCTTCCGCGGTCCCACCCGTTCGAAGGTGCTCCCGGCGGACGTCGGTGGCCGTTCGGGCTTCACCGTTCGGCCGGGGTCAGCAACGGCATCGCGGCCGGCCGACGACTCGGAGGTCAGTAACCGAGACGACCGAGCTGCTTGGGGTCGCGCTGCCACTCCTTGGCGACCCGCACGTGGGTCGAGAGGAACACCTTCGACCCCAGCAGGACCTCCAGCTCGGTCCGTG
The DNA here is from genome assembly GCA_040904745.1 of Nitriliruptoraceae bacterium. Taxonomy (GTDB): domain Bacteria; phylum Actinomycetota; class Nitriliruptoria; order Nitriliruptorales; family Nitriliruptoraceae; genus T1Sed10-7. The sequence goes on along the minus strand of JBBDSW010000157.1, from coordinate 48,749 downwards.
CGGCCGTTGCGGCACGCTTGAGGTTCTCACCACCACGGCCGATGACGATGGCCTTCTGCGAGTCGCGCTCGACATGGATCACCGCGTCGACGCGGAGCAGATCCTCACGATCCGGGTCGACGGCGACCTCGTCGACGGTGACCGCGATCGAGTGCGGCAACTCGTCGTCCACGGCGTCGATCAGCTTCTCGCGCAGGATCTCCGCAGCCAGTTGCCGTTCGGGCTGATCGGAGACCTTGCCCTCGGCGAACAACCGTGGCCCTTCCAAGAGGTGGGAGACCAGCACCTCGACGAAGCGGTCCACGTTGTCGCCGGTGGTCGCCGACACGGGAACGATGTCGGCGAAGCCGCCCATCTGGTCACCGAGGCCCTGGAGCGCCGCTAGCTCGGGAAGCATCTGCTCCTTGTTCCGGAGCCGGTCGATCTTGTTGGCGATGGCCACGATCGGGGTCTTGACCCCCTGCAACTCATGGGCCAGGTAGGCATCACCCGCTCCGATCCCGGCCGACACATCCGTGACGAAGCACAGCAGATCGACGCCGGCCCAGGTGTCACGGACCAGCCCGTTGAGCCGCTGGGTCAGCAGCGTGCGCGGCTTGGCGAGCCCCGGCGTGTCGAGGAACACCACCTGGGCGTCCTCTCGGGTGAGGACACCGCGGATCGCGTTGCGGGTCGTACCCGGCACGTCGGTGACGATAGCCACCTTGCTACCCACCAGCCGGTTGAGCAACGTCGACTTCCCGGTGTTGGGGCGCCCGACCAGGGCGACCAGACCGCTGCGATGCCCGTCGGGAACGGGATCGTGCAACCCCGACAGGATCGACTCGACGTCGAGCTCACGCTCCTCCACGGGGTGCCTCCTCGCCAGCTCGCAGGCGTTCCACCGTGAACGTGTGTGGCAGCAGCTCACCGATCGGCAGCGACAGCGTCTCCCCGCTCGCCCCGCTCGCGTGGACGACCGCGCGCGGCCCGAACTCCGCGATGGTCTGCCGACAGGCACCGCACGGCGTGCAGGGATCCGGGCCATCCCCCACCACGGCGACCGCGACCACCTCCTCACGAACACCCGCCGTGCACATCGTCGCAAGCGCGGTCTGCTCCGCGCAGGTGGTCAGACGGTAGGAGACGTTCTCGACGTTCACGCCCTCGAAGCGCCGACCACCGGCGGTGAGCACCACCGCCCCGACGTGGAACCCGGAGTACGGGGCGTAGGCATGGCCGCGGAGATCGCGGGCACGGGCGAGGAGAGCCTCGATGTCGGGGTCGCTCACGGGCGTCACTCTGTTCGCTCACTTGGATCGGCCGCACGGCCGGCTGCCGGGCGGACGGACGAGCGTACGCCGCCTGCGCCCACCCGTCCGGGCCTCGCACCCGATCGACGGCCGGCCCCGCACCGGCCGACCGTCGATCTGCTCCCCCCCGCACGGGGGAGAAGTGGCCTCTGCCGCTGCCGGGTGCCCGCGTGTAGCGGGCCCGGATCAGGGCAGGAACGTGCTCGCGTACCGCGTGAGCGTGTCGAGGTAGTTGCCACGTTCGAACGCATCGGGATCGCGGACCGTGCGCTGGGAGACGGCACCGACCATCTCCTCGACGGAGGCGTAGCCGATCTCCGACATCCAGGACTCGAGCTCATCCAGGATGGTCTTCGCGTGTCCCGGCCCGTGCTTGAGCAGCGACGAGGTGGCCATCCCGACGTCCGCACCGGCGAGCAGGACCTTCGCGAGATCCCGGCCCGTGTGGATACCGGTGGTGGCCGCCAGCGACGCCTCGACCCGACCGTGCAGGATCGCGCACCAACGCAGGGGGAGACGGAGCTCCTCCGAGGTGGACAGGACCAGGTGCGGCTCGATCGCGAGCCGCTCCAGGTCGATGTCCGGCTGGTAGAAGCGGTTGAACAGGACCAGCCCGGCCGCGCCAGCTTCGGCCAACTGCTGGGCCAGGTTGCCCAGCGCGGAGTAGTAGGGGGACAGCTTGACCGCCACGGGCACGGTCGCGGCCGCCACGACCGACTCGACGAGCGCGACGGTCTCCTCCTCGATCTGCCGCCCGGAGAGCTCTGGATCCGCCACGACCCGGTAGACGTTGAGCTCGATGGCATCCGCACCGGCCTCACTCAGCAGCTTCGCGTAGCCGGTCCAGCCCCCGGGAGTGACGCCGTTCAGGCTCGCCACGACGGGCACCGACAGCGCCTCCTTGGCATCGCCGATGTGGGTGAGGTAGCGGGTGATCCCCGCGTTGTAGTCGTCCAGGTTCGGGACGTAGCCGGTGGTTGCCTCGGGGTTCGCCTCGCTGCGGTAGCTGGACAGCGCCTCGATCTGGCTCGATTCGTGCTCCAGCTGTTCCTCGAACAGGCTCGGCAGCACGACCGCCCCGATACCCGCCGAGTCCAACGCCTCGAGCGATGGCAGGTCGCCGGTGAACGGGCCCGCTGAGGCCACCAGCGGGCTCCGCAGTTCGAGCCCCAGGTAGTGGGTGGACAGGTCCACGGATCCTTCGTGATCCGGGCCGCTGAGTACGACCTGGCCGGGTCCGGGGGGTGCGTCGTCCTCGTTCCAGGTCGTCATCGGGACTCCTCCTCGGACGTCGCCTCGTCGGTCTCGGCCTCGCCGTCGGACTCGCCAACGACCGCAGGTTTGGTGCGCTCGATGCCGGCCAGCTGCTCGTAGTACCGCCAGCGCTCGTCCACGTCGGCCTGTGCCAGGATGGCGAGCTCCGCGGCACGCTCAGGGTGGGTCCTGGCGAGCACCCCGAAACGTCCCTCGCTCTCGAGGAAGTCGCTCACGGGTTGCTTGGGCGCCTTGGAGTCGAGCTTGAACGGCTGCGCGTGCTCCTCCTCGCCGGGGTGGTAGCGGAACAGTGGCCAGTAGCCGGTCTTGACCGCCAGATCCATCTGGTTCATGGAGTTCCGCATGTCCACACCGTGGGCGATGCAGGTCGAGTAGGCGAGCAGCAGCGAGGGTCCGGGCCAGGCCTCGGCCTCCCGCATCGCGCGCAGCGTCTGCATCTCGTTGGCGCCGAGCGCGATCTTGGCCACGTAGACGTACCCGTACTGCATCGCGAACGCACCCAGGTCCTTCTTCGGTGTGCCCTTCCCGGCGGTGGCGAACTTGGCGACCGCGCCACGCGAGGTCGCCTTCGATGCCTGACCGCCGGTGTTGGAGTAGACCTCGGTGTCGAGGACCAGGATGTTGACGTCGGCACCGGAGGCCATGACGTGGTCGAGGCCGCCGAACCCGATGTCGTAGGCCCATCCGTCGCCGCCGACGATCCACACGTCACGACGGACGAGCGTGCCGGCGATCGTGGCGAGGTGTCGAGCCATCGCCCCGCGCTCGCCGTTGACACCGTCCAGGCGCCGTCTGAGCTCGACGACCCGGTCGCGCTGGTCCTTGAGGCCGGCTTCGTCTGACTGGTCGGCCGTCGCAAGGGCGGCGATCAGATCGTCGCCCACCTCGGACGCGAGTTGGTGCAGGAGGTGCAGTGCGACGTCACGGACCTCGTCGATCGCCACCCGGATCCCGAGGCCGAACTCCGCGTTGTCCTCGAACAGGGAGTTGGACCAGGCCGGCCCGCGACCGTCCGCGTTCGTACCCCATGGGGTCGTCGGCAGGTTGCCGCCGTAGATCGAGGAGCAGCCGGTCGCGTTCGCGATGACCGAGCGGTCGCCGAACAGCTGGCTCATGAGCTTGAGGTACGGGGTCTCACCGCAGCCGGCGCAGGCACCGGAGTACTCGAACAGCGGCTGCAGCGTCTGGGTGTGCTTGACCGTGTCCTGCCGGATGTCGGCCCGATCGGGATACGGGACCGCTTCGAAGGCCTTGAAACGCTCGCGCTCGAGGTCGAGGATCGTGCGTTCCTCGCCGGCGTCTCCACCGTCCCCGTTGCCGCTGACCAGCAGCTCGTCCACCGGCGTCATGTCGATGGCCTTGTGGCCGACGTCGGTGCGACTGACCGCGGGGCAGGTCTCGACGCAGACACCGCATCCGGTGCAGTCATCGGGCGCGACCTGGACGGTCAGCTGCATCCCTTCCATGCTGCGGTCCTTGAACGGCTTGGACAGGTAGCTGTCCGGCGTCCCTTCGAGGTGCTCGGGGTCGAACACCTTGATCTGGATCGCAGCGTGGGGGCAGACGATGGCGCACTTGCCGCAGTCGATGCAGATGTCGGGATCCCAGGTCGGGATCTCCGGTGCGATCGAACGCTTCTCGTAGCGCGCCGTCCCGGTCGGGAACGTGCCATCCACCGGGAGCGCGGAGACGGGCAGCAGATCGCCCTCCCCCGCCAGCACCCGGGCGGTGACCCGCTCGACGAAGGCGGGGACGTCGTCGCGTTCGATCGGTCGGAGCTCGAGCGCGCGTGCGATGGGATCGACCCGGGTGATCAACGAGTTGACCTCGCCGGGGACCTCGACCTGGTGGATCGCGTCCGCGGCGGCGTCGACCGCCTCGAGGTTCCGGCTGACGACCTTCTCGCCGGCGTCCCCGTAGGTGGTCCTCACCGCGTAGCGGATCGCCTCGAGCGCGTCCTCCCGCGGCAACACCCCGGTGACGAGGAAGAACGCCGTCTGCATCACCGTGTTGATGCGGCCACCGAGCTTGACCGAGCGGGCGATGCCGTGCCCGTCGATCACGTGGAGTTCGAGCTCACGGTCGATGATGGTCCGCTGCACGTCCTCGGGCAGCCGCTGCCACACCTGGTCGGGGGGGAAGGGTGCGTTCAACAGGACGATGCCGCCCGGTCGCGCTTCGCGCAGCACGTCGAGCTTCTCGAGCATGCCGAACTGGTGGACCGCGACGATGTCGGCCTTCTCGACGAGGTAGGTCGAGTCGATCGGCGCCTCCGAGACCCGCAGGTGGGAGGCGGTGACCGCACCCGACTTCTTGGAGTCGTAGACGAAGTAGGCCTGACTGAACCGGCCCGTGTGCTCGGCGAGGATCTTGGCGGTGTTCTTGGCCGCACCGACGGTGCCGTCCGACCCGAGGCCGTGGAAGATGGCCGCGACGTCGCGATCGAGACGGGGCAGGGCGAAGGCGCGGTCCACCTCGAGGGAGGTCTGTCCGACGTCGTCGATGATCCCGACGGTGAAGCGACGCTTGGGCTGCTCGGAAGCGAGTTCACGGTAGACGGCGGCCACCATCCCCGGCGTGAACTCCTTGCTGGAGAGGCCGTAGCGCCCCCCGATCACGCGTGGCAGGTGCGCACGTCGGCCGTCGGCGACGGCCTCACTGAGTGCCAGCACGACGTCCTGGAGCAGGGGATCGCCGGTGGCGCCAGGCTCCTTGGTGCGATCGAGGACCGCGATCTGCTCGACCGTGTCGGGCAGGGCGGCGAGGAACGCCTCGACGGGGAACGGCCGGTACAGCCGGATGACCACGACCCCGACCTTCTCGCCCTGGGAGACGAGGTGGTCGACGACCTCGCGGGCCGGCCCGACACCCGAGCCCATGAGCACGATGACCCGTTCGGCGTCCTCGGCCCCGTGGTACTCCACCAGCCGGTAGCGGCGCCCGGTGCGCTCGGCCAGGGTGTCCATGACCGCCTGCACGGCCGCGGGAACCGCGGCGTGGTAGGGGTTGGCGGCCTCTCGCGCCTGGAAGAAGACGTCCGGGTTCTGCGCGGAGCCGCGCAGGACCGGCTGGTCCGGATCCAGCGCCCGGCGGCGGTGCGCGAGCAGGTCGTCCTCGTCCACCAGGGCGCGGAGATCGTCGTCGGCGAGCAGCTCGACCCGGTTCAGTTCGTGCGAGGTACGGAACCCGTCGAAGAAGTGCAGCACGGGCAGACGGGTGGCCAGCGTCGCCGCGTGGGCGACCGCCGCCATGTCATGGGCTTCCTGCGGGGAGTTGGACGCCAGCATGGTCCAACCAGCGGAGCGGACAGCCATCACGTCCGAGTGGTCGCCGAAGATCGACAGGGCGTGGGTAGCCACCGTGCGTGCTGCCACATGCAGGACGGCCGGAGTGAGCTCCCCGGCGATCTTGAACATGTTCGGCAGCATGAGGAGCAGGCCCTGCGAGGACGTGAACGAGGTGCCCAGCGACCCCGCCTGCACGGCACCGTGCAGTGCTCCGGCCGCGCCACCCTCCGACTGCATCTCGACGACGGAAGGGACGGCACCCCACAGGTTGGGGTTGCCCGCCGACGACCAGGCGTCGGAGAACTCACCCATCGGGGATGACGGGGTGATCGGATAGATGCACACGGTCTCGGAGAAGCGGTACGCCACGCGAGCGGCAGCCTCGTTGCCGTCCAGGGTGGCGATCTCCGGGCCAGCGGCGGGACGTGGCGTGCCGCCATCGTCGGGTTCTACCGCCGGGGCGGAGGTGGAGGACACGGTCGTTGCGGACATGGGACACCTCTCGATCGCCGCACGGTGCGGTCGCGCGCGGTCAGTCAGATGTGACGCTACGAGTCGGGGTTGCCCCGCCGTGCGGTCGCAGGTCCCGGATAGAGGGGACCTCGTGCCCCATCGGGTTCCCCCGTGACACCGACCTCCTCGTCCTCGGGATCATCAGGGCCTTCCCCTTCGGATCCGTCGTCACCTTCCCGTGACACGATCACCTTAGAGACGCGGCGGCCCTGGAGTCGCTCGACCTCGATCGTGGTCCCGTCGAGCTCGATCAGTTCCTGCGGGCGAGGCACACGCCCGAGGACACCGAACACCAGGCCCCCGACCGTGTCCCAGCCGTCCTCGGGGAGTGACAGGGACAACAGCTCGTTCAGATCGTCGACGCCGAGCCGGGCGTCGATCCGCACCCGGCCGTCGTCGAGGGGTTCGACCAGGGGGTCCTCCTGGTCGTGCTCGTCCACGATCTCGCCGACGATCTCCTCGAGGATGTCCTCGATCGTGACGAGTCCGACGAACTCGCCGTACTCGTCGACGACCAGGGCCAGGTGCACCGCGTCGGCCTGAAGCTCCCGCAGCAACTCATCGGAACGCTTGGTCTCCGGGACGAAGGTCGCCGGCCGGGTCAGATCCGTCCAGCCATGCAGGCCGGGTTCGGTGACGACCCGGCGCAGGAGGTCCTTGGCGTAGACGATGCCGATCATCTGGTCCACGTCCCCGGCCCGGTGCACGGGGAGGCGGGAGTACCCACCATCGACCGCGACCCGGGTGACGTCCTCGATCGTGGCGTCCGCCGGTACGGCGACGACGTCCGGGCGGGGAACCATGATCTCCCGCACCAAGGTGTCGGCGAGCTCGAAGATGGAGCGGATCATGGCGCGCTCCTCCGGCTCGAGCTCACCATCCTGCTCCTCGGGTTCCTCGGTGACCTCCCGTAGCTCATCGTCCCCGGCGTGGGGGCTCGAGACCTCGTGCCGTCGCGATACCAGCGAACGTCCGACCGCGATGACCCCGAGCGCCACGGGGGCGGCGGCCCCCACGACCACGCGACCGGGGCGAGCGAGGAGCAGGCCGGCCGCCTCCAGGTGACGCAGCACGAGCGTGCGGGGGACGACCTCGGAGAGGACCAGGCTCACGAACACCGTGGTGAGCGCGGACGGGACGACGATCTCGATCCGTCCCGTTGCGGCGTAGGCGGAGACGGCGGCCACCGTGGCCAGGGCGACCCTGACCGTGACGGTCACGACCAACAGCGCATCCAGGGACCGGGCGCGCCGCTCGGTCAACCACAGCAGCGCTTCCGCCCTGGCCGGTGCCTCCTCGTGCTCCTCCCGCAACCGCAGGGCCCGCACGACGTTGAGCCGCGTCACGACGGTCTCGACGGCCGCCAGGAACCCCGCGAGCAGGACCAGGAACACGGCCAGAACGACGGCGACGATGGTCGCGTCGGTGGTCATGTTGCCGCTCCCCGTTCGGCGACGTAGCTGGCCAGGAGTTCGTCGGTCAGGCCGAACATGGCCCGTTCCTCCTCCGGGGTTGCGTGGTCCCTACCGAGCAGGTGCAGCAGCCCGTGCACGGTCAACAGCTGCAGCTCCGCATGAGGCTCCCGCCCGAAGCCAGGAGCCTGCTCGTAGGCCACCGCGGGACACAGCACGACGTCCCCGAGGATCGCCGGTGCATCGGGCGGCGCCTCCCCCGGCTCATCGATCGGGAACGCGAGCACGTCGGTCGGACCCGAGTGGCCCAGGTGGGCTTCGTTCAAGCGAGCGATGGTGTCCCGGTCGACGAGGAGGAGGGCGACCTCCATGTCCTCGGGAACCCGCTGTTGCTCGAGGACGTGCCTCGTGAGCGAGAGCAGATCGTCGGCAGCGACCTCCAGATCCTGCTCGTCGGCGAGGAAGGCGGCCACCCGTCAGCCTCCCTGCCCGGGATCGCTGGCCGCCCGGGTCGGGGTGGCCGACCCCTGTGCGGCTTCCTTCGCATCGTCGTAGGCCTCGTACGCCTCGACGATGCGCTGCACGATGTGGTGGCGGACCACGTCGCCTGCCCGGAGCCTCGTGAAGGCCACCCCATCGATCCCCTCGAGGATCTCGGAGACGATCCTGAGCCCCGACGTCGCTCCGCTCGGCAGATCGACCTGGCTCACGTCGCCGGTGACCACCGCCTTGGAGTTGAAGCCGATCCGGGTCAGGAACATCTTCATCTGCTCGGGGGTGGTGTTCTGGGCCTCGTCGAGCACGATGAAGGCATCGTTGAGGGTCCGCCCGCGCATGTAGGCCAACGGCGCGATCTCGATCGTGCCACGATCGACGTGGTTGACGAGTTCCTCGGCCTCCATCATGTCGTGCAGCGCATCCCAGAGCGGTTTCAGGTACGGGTCGATCTTCTCGTGCAACGTCCCGGGCAGGAAGCCGAGCCGCTCCCCCGCCTCGACCGCGGGGCGCGTGAGGATCAGGCGGTTGACCTGCTTGGCCCTGAGCGCCTGCACGGCCGCTCCCATGGCCAGGTAGGTCTTCCCGGTCCCCGCAGGGCCGATCCCGAAGGTGACCGTGCTGCCGAAGATGGCGTCGAGGTAGCGCTTCTGGCCCAGAGTCTTGGCCCGGATCGTGCGGCCGCGATGGGTGATCAGCGTCTCCGAGAGGACCTCCGAAGGCCGCTCCGCAGCGTCATCGCGGATCATCCGGGCGGTCTGACGGACGATGCCCCGATCGATCGTCTGCCCGCGGTCCAGCAGGAGGACGAGCTCCTCGAACAGCCGGGCGACCCGGGCGGTCTCGGCCGGATCCTCGGAACGGATCGAGATCTCGTTCCCACGCACATGGATGACGGCGTGGAAGGCGTCCTCGACGGCTCGCAGGAGCTCATCCCGGGTACCCAGCAGCGAGACCATCGAGTGGTCACCGGGAACCAGGACCTTGACAGCGGTCACCCCATCATCGCCGAGCGTGAGGTCGGCGGCGTCGGTGCGTTCCTGGTCGAGCTCGACGGGAAGTGTCCTCGGATGGTTCGACGTGCTCGCCACGGGTGGGGGTGGCTCCTCGGTGGGGAAGAAGGCGCGGAACACTCCAGGGTACCTGCCGAGCGATCATCGGCGCCTCAGCGCACGACGCCCGCCTCGAGGAGCCGTCCGCGCAACTCCTCGGGATCGGCTTCCAGTACCGCGGCCAGCAGCTCGAGATCACCAGCACGCACGGTCAGGACGCGCCCGTTGTAATCACCTCGACGGGACTGGATCGCGGCGGCATAGCGGCGCACCGCGGGCTCGAGGTCACCCTCCCGCTCCAGGGCGGCGAGGTCGATGACGATCTCGGGCCCACGATCGATCGCGGTGGCCGTACCTCCCATCGCACCGGGGAGCAGTTCGGAGACCGGTACCCGGTAGAAGTCCGCGAGCCGGTGCAGACGGCTGATCGACACCGCACGCTCGCCGCGCTCGTAGGCACCCACGACCGACGCCTTGAGGTTCCCACCGCTGCGGTCCTCGACCTCGTGCAACGACAGGCCCTGCTGCTGGCGCACCCGCCGCAGGCGCTCACCGAGATACACGGCGTAGCGATCGTCATCCACCGACATCAACCTTGCTCCCCAGAGCACCGGATCCCCGGTGCACCGGATCGGGACGGTGCACCCTCGGTACTCACGGAGCGTAGCCCGGTGCCGCGCTCCGCGGGTGGTGCTTCACGGAGCGGAGCCATCCCTCTACGCAACGTCAGCAGCGGGTCGTCCACCGGCCCGTTCCCGCCGCGAGGACCGCCAATCCGGCCACTCCCGCATGCTCGGTCCGGAGCACGGTCGGACCGAGCCCGACGGCCAACGCACCGCTGGCGACCGCGTCGGAGACCTCGGCGTCCGTGAAACCGCCCTCCGGCCCGATGGCCAGGACGATCGTGGACACGCTGGTGATCGGCTCATCGAGCTCCGGGAGCCCCGGGGCAGCGGGATGGGCGAGCAACAGGAGTTCGTCGTCGCGGCCGAGCCGATCGAGGGGCATCGGCCCGACGACCGGGGGCCGCCGGGGGCGTCGGGCCTGCTCACTCGCGGCGCGTACGACCGCGGCCCAACGCTCCTCCACCCGCTCGCGCTTGCCGGCGGCGATCCCGGACACCGAGCGGGCGGTCGCCAACACACGGATCTCGTCGACGCCGAGCTCGGTGGCCCGGCGCAGCACGTCATCGAGCTTGCGCCCCTTGGGCAGGGCCTGGGCCAGAACGAGCCGAGGCGAGGGCCCCGGAACGAGCGTGGCCTCGCTCGTCAGCGCCACCGCACGGTCGGCCAGCGTGGCCGGGGCACTGGCTCCGTCCCCATCGGCCACCACCACATGGGCACCGACTGGCAGACGGAGGACGCGGGTGAGGTGGTGTTGATCTCGCTCGCTGAGGGCGAGGCGCGTGCCCACCCCCATCCCGACGAGGGAGACATCGAGGTGGACGTAGGGGGTGAGGCTCACCGGGTCATCACCGTTGGAACGCGTCACGCAGGCGGGTGAAGCGGCCACGCCCGTTCTCGCTGAGCTCCTCTCCCCGCAGTTCGGCCAATCGTTCGATCAGTTCGCGCTGCTCCCCATCGAGGGCCGTCGGGACCTCGACCCGCACGACCAGGTGCAGATCGCCACGACGACCGCCACCTCGGACCGGCAGCCCGGCTCGACGCACGGTCAGGACATCACCCGGCTGCGTCCCGGCGGGAACGGGCACGTCCACGTCCTCGCCATCGAGGGTGGGGACCCGGATCGTGCCCCCGAGCGCCGCCTGGGTCACGGGGACCTGGACCTCGGCGGCCACGTTGCGCCCGTCACGCTCGAACAGCTCGTGCGCCGCCACCCGGACCTGGATGTAGAGGTCACCGGGGGGAGCGCCGTGACGGCCCGCCTCGCCCTCACCACGGACCGGGATGCGGTCCCCGTCCTCGAGCCCCGCGGGGATCTCGACCGCGAGCGTGCGATCGGTGGCCTTCCGGCCCTCGCCACGGCAGTCCGGGCACGGGTCTGTGACCGTGCGCCCGGTGCCTTGGCAGGCGTCGCAGGGAGCCGCCGTCGCGAGCTGCCCGAACGCGGTGCGCACGACCCGTTGGACCTGTCCGGCACCTCCGCAGGTCGCGCAGGCGGCCGCGGCGGCACCGTCGGCGGAGCCCTTCCCGTTGCACGAGGTACAGGGCCGTGCGACGTCGACCTGCACCTGGCGGGTCACGCCGGTGACGACCTCCTCCAAGGTCAGCTCGACCTCGACGAGCACGTCCCGTCCGGGCTGCTCACGCCGCGGGCGGCGGCCACCGCCCCCGCCGAATCCGGTCGCCTGGCCGAAGAAGGCATCGATGACGTCGTTGATCCCCCCGAAGCCGGCACCGCCGAACCCGAACGGGTCCTGCCCGGCGCCACGCGAGCTCGGTGTGCCGTCATCGCCGAAGCGGTCGTAGCGGGCCCGGGCCTGCGGATCGGAGAGCACCTGGTAGGCGTGGGTGACCGCCTTGAAGGTCTCGGCGTCACCTCCGGCATCGGGGTGGTGCTCACGGGCCTTGCGCCGGTAGGCGCGCTTGACCTCGTCCTCGGGGGCATCCCGGGAGATCTCCAGAAGCTCGTACAGATCGGACACGATGCCTCGCAACGGTGTGTGGCTCGGGGGGTCTCGCGCGGAGGGTGCAGCCCGCGGTGCAGCGTGGCGAGCCGGTCGCCTCGCTCAGCTCGAGAGGTCGGTCAGGGTCTCATGCAGCTGGTCGGCGACCGCGCGGACGGTAGCCAGCACGGTCGCGTAGTCCATCCGGGTCGGTCCGAGGACCCCCAGGGAGCCAGCGGCGACCAGCTGGTACCGCTGGGCGACCAGCGAGGCGGAACGCAGGTCCTCGACCTTGTTCTCCTCACCGATGCGGACCGTGGGGCGATCACCGGCGGTGGCCTCGGCCAGCAACCGTGCCAGGGTCGCCCGTTCCTCGATCAACTGCAACACGCGGGAGAGCTGTTGCCGCTCGAACGCCTCGTCACCGGCCAGCGAGGCCTGTCCCCCGACGAACACGTGGTGGACGGTGTCCTGGGTCAGCCCACTCGCGGTCGCGTTGGCGACGGCCCGCAGGATGTCCCGCAGGTCGCTCGGCGCATCGTCGACGATGGTCTCGACCGCGGCATGGACGTCATCGAGACGTCGGCCGCGAACGTGCTCGCCCAGGACCGTCCGCACACGGTCCAGATCGGCGTCGGTCGTGCCGGCCGGGAGCTCCACGGAGCGCTTCTCGACCCGCCCGGTGTCGGCGACCAGGAGGAGCAGTGCGCCCCCGGGGCTGAGCGCGACGAGCTCGCAGAGCTTCAGACGCGAGGCATCCCCCGCAGGCGCGATCACCAGGGAGACGAGCCGTGTCAGCTGGCTGAGGACCGACGAGGTCCGCGCAAGCAGGTCCTCGACGTCAGCGGCACCGCCGAGGAGCTCCTGGACGAGCTCCCGGCGGGGCCCGTCGAGTGCCGGATCGGCACGGAGATCATCGACGAAGCGGCGGTATCCCTTGTCCGTCGGGATGCGGCCGGCGGAGGTGTGCGGCTGGGTGATGTAGCCGAGCGATTCGAGGGCCGACATCTCGTTGCGGACGGTCGCGGCCGAGACGTCGAGGCCGGCGACCTCCACGACCCGCTTGGACCCGACCGGCTCACCGCGGGCCACGTACTCGCTCACGATCGCCCGCAGCACCGTGCGCTTGCGCTCGTCGAGTTCCTCGTCGGTCTCGTCCGGCGCCTCCATGACGGTGCTCACCGGGCCCCCGGTGGGCAGGCTCATCTCCACGTGGACAGCGTCGGCAGCGGCCTCGGCGGCCGCCGCCCGGATGGCGGCGTGTGCGGCCGGTTCGCGTCGTTCGGCCATCATGCACCTCCTCCGGTCGCTGACAGCGGCAGGGTACCGGCGTTGGCACTCCGAGGGCGAGGGTGCCAGGCTCCCCGCCGGCCTGCCCGGCAGCAGGCGACGCAGCCGTCCGGTACCTAGGCTGGTTCCGAGAGCGCGTGGTCATCCGGCCACGCACATCCGGCCACGCACCGCAACACCACCACCCGGCCAGGCATCCCCACCCCTGCACGAGGAGCGCAACCGTGTCCAGCACCCCGTCCCCTGGGGGGGCCGAGGCCCCGAACGAGAGCGACGACCGCGACACCACCGAGGTACTCGCGTCGCTGATCGCGGGCGGCCAAGGGCTCATCAAGACCGAGTTCGAACTGGCCAAGCTCGAACTGCAGCGCATCGTCAAAGAGAAGGCCATGGCGCTCGGCCTGGTCCTCGGGGGCGCCGTCCTGGCGCTGTTCATCCTGGGGTTCGTCGGCGTGACGGCGGCACAGGCCCTGATCCTGGTCGTCGAACCGTGGCTGGCGTGGCTGATCGTCACCGCGGCGTACACCCTGCTCGCGGTGGTCCTGTTCCTGGTGGCGGTGCGGCTGTTCAAGCGCTCCGTCGCCCCGGAACGAACGAAGGCGGAACTGGAGCGCACCAGGTCATGGGCGAGCGAACAGGCGGGGCGATGAGCGAGACCACCGGCACGACCGAGACGACCGCGGGCACGGAGTCAACGGCCAAGGAACGGGCCCAGGCGACCGCGGAGAAGCTCAAGGCGGCGGGAGAGCAGCGCCTCGAGGCGATCAAGGCGGAGGCGGAGCGGGCGAAGAACACCGTCGACGAGGTCAAGCAGGAGGTCAGCGCGGCACTCGACGAGCGTCGCGGGGGCGGTGCCACCTCGGTGGAGGACGCCGAGCGGAAGGCTGCTGCGCTTCGGGCCGGCCTCGAACGCGACCTGCAGACGCTGGGCTCGCGCCTGCCGGACCCTGCCGACCTCACCGATCGCGCCCGCACGATCGCCATCGGAGCCGCCGGCACGCTCGCCACCGTCGCCGGGGTGATCGTGGTCGCCGGCCGTCGGCGTGCCAAGACCGTCCAGGAGCGCGAGATCACGGAGCAGGCCGAGGCACTGGCCGCGGCGCTGGGCCGGATCCAGGCCGCGGCCGCCGACGGCGGGCAGGATGCCCCCGGCCGATGGGGCCGTCGGCTCGTCGTGCTGGCGGGAGCCGCCGGAGCCGGCGCCGCGGTGTGGCAGCGCCGTCGTGGCTTCGACGAGGTGGACGAGGATCTGTGGGGGCCGCCGGCCACGTGACCGCGACCAGCACCGCAGCACCGCGGTGGGACGAGACGGATCGCCTGCGCGGGTTCCCCGTGGTCACCGACGACACCCACCGTGCGCACGACCCACCCTTCGAACTCAACGCCGGGGAGCGCGTCTCGCCGGTCCCGGAGCGTCCGGCCCGGGTCGAGTCGATCGTCACCGCCCTGCGGGCGGCCGGGGCGACGGAGCATCCGGCGGTCGCACACGACGACGGGATCCTCGACGGCGTCCACGATGCGGAGCTGATCGCCTTCCTGCGTGATGGTCACGCCGCCTGGCGTGCCGCCGGAGGCCCCGAGGTCCTCCTCCCCGACACGTTCCGTTCACCGGTGTGGGCGGCGGGGGGACGGCGACCCACCACACCCCGCGGTCTGGCCGGCTACTACGCCACCGACACGGCCACGCCGCTGGTGGCCGGCTCGTACACGGCCGCACGTGCCGCGGTCGATGTCGCCTGCACCGCCGTGGATCACGTGCTGGCCGGGGCGCGGGCGGTCTACGGCCTGACCCGTCCACCCGGCCATCACGCGGGCCCCGCCTACTTCGGTGGCTTCTGCCTGCTCAACCACGCGGCCGTCGCAGCTCGCGCTCTGCAGGGGGCTGGCAGGGTCGCGATCATCGACGTGGACGTCCACCACGGCAACGGGACACAGGACGTGTTCTGGGACGATCCCGACGTGCTCTACGTCTCCGTCCACGCGGACCCGCACCACCACTACCCGTTCTTCTCGGGCTACCCCGAGGAGCTCGGTGGTGGAGCGGGACGGGGCACCACCCGGAACCTGCCGCTGGCACCGGGTACGGGCGAGGACGACTACCTGCGCGCCGTCGAGATCGCGTGCGAGCTGACGACGACCTTCGCTCCGGCCTCGGTGGTGATCTCGCTCGGCTTCGACGCGGCCGAGGTCGACCCCGTCGGAGGCCTGTCGGTGCGCACCGACGCCTTCGACCGGCTCGGTCGACTGCTCGCGGCGCTGGACCTTCCGACGGTGCTGCTCCAGGAGGGCGGCTATGCCCTCGACGAGCTCGGTGAGCTCGCGGTGAGGACGCTCGGCGCCTGGTCACGGTGACACGGCCCGCTCGGGCTCACCGAGCACGCGGGGCCACCCGGTCGTGACCACGACGCCCACCCCTACCCTGTCCGCGCGAGGCACCGATCCGGAGGCGAGGTGGACGAGCGGCTCACCCGGCAGGAAGCGGCGCGCCTGCTCGGGGTCACGCTCCCGTGCGGCGACGGGCAGCTCAAACGTGCCTACCGCCGGCTGGCACGTGAGCACCACCCGGACCGGGGAGGCGACGCCCGGCACTTCCACGAGCTGCAGCGGGCCTACGAGCGGCTGGTGGCCGACGGCGACCGAGCCCCCGGCGTCTCGCGCGGCCGTCCATCACGCACGCCTGCGACGGCCCCACACGCGCCCTCCGCTGACGACCTCGCGGCCCTCGACCTCGACGCCGAGCACGCGGGCGAGCCCGGGCCGTTGGACCCCGACCGCTTCGCGACGCTCCTCGCCTCGCCGCACCCCGGCGCGGTACACCCCCTGCTCGCCTCCAGCCGCTCGCCGGGCTCCCGACTCAACCGGGCCGCCGGGCTGCTCGCGGCGGAGCTGACCTCGACGCTCGAGGTCCAGCCCACGACCGACGACCGCGGCCGCGACGTCGTGGTCGTCGAGGTGACCGGGGCGTCGCGGCGCGCACGTCGGGCACTGGAGGCGGCCAGCCTGGACGGCACCTGGGTACGCCGCCGACGATCCACGACCACGCAGCTGCGAGCGGAGATCCCCCCGGCCCGCGACCGCCGGGAGACCGCGGCCGGCGTCGCGGCCCGCACCACACGGCTGCTGGATGCGCTCGGATGGCCCCTGCGCGAGTGGACCGTCACCGCGCGAGCGGATCGGCGGTCGTGAGTCGCCCGGGCGCGGTGCCCGGCCCTGCTGCCAGGCGGCGCCAACGGTCCCTGCGTGAGCTCGGCGCAGCACCTCCACCATCTGCACCGGCACATGAGGCACGCTGTCCTTCGCGCACCGTGGTGCTCGAGACCGACGAACAGGAGGACCGGTGGCGCAGGACAACGCACCCGCGACCGTCGAGGCGCTGCTCCGCTCGGCCGCGGCCGCCGATGCGGCGGGTGCCCGGGCACTCCTGGCTCGCATCGACGGCGTCCGGCTACTGGAGCTCGCGGCGACCCAGGCCGAGCTCGCGGTCGACGAGGAGCGTCGACGACCGGCCGGCATCGACGCGGTCGGCGACCTCGCGCGTGCGGCGATCGAGGTGATGGACCTCCCCCAGGACGCCTCGCTGGACCTCGAGGAGGAGACCTTCGAGCCGTCTCCGCCGACGGTCACGGGGTGGGAGCTCGTGACCGTGGAGCCGGATGAGCTCGAAGCGGCCACGATGACCGCACCGGTCCCCTCCTGGGCCCTGGCGCTGGTCGCGTTCGCCGACCACCCGCACCCGCGTGGTGGCACGCTGCGCCGCACGGTCGCCGCCGCCGCGGACGGACGTCTGCTCGCCGCGGAACTCCGGCTGACCGACCCCCTCGACGACACGGAGCTGGTGACCGCCGTCCTCAGCCGGGATGCCGACGACCTCGGCGACGACGCCAGCCTGGCCAGTGCCCTGCAGGCCGCGCTCGCCAGCGCGGCGCGAGGCGTCTGACCCGGCGTCTGACCCGGCGCCTGACCTCGGCATCCGCCCTCGGCTCCGCCCGACCAGGCCGAAACGCCGCCCCCCGCCCCCTCCAGCGCGCGCCCACCGCACGGTCCGGACCCGGGTCCGCGGTGGGTCACCCCCTGGTTGGGCGGACCCCGGGCGAGGGTGTCAGACTGCAGCCCCTCCCGACCTCGAGACGAGCTCCCCGTTTGCCCACGCGCGCCCGCTTCCGTCCCCATCCCCGCGGCTTCGGCTTCGCGGACCCCGTCGCCAGCGACGGGCTGACCGAGATCACGACGACGATCACCGACACCCTCGGCCGTCGCGAGGAGATCGATCGGATCTTCGTACCGCCGCCCCTGGCCAAGGGGCTGATCGCCGACGACCTCATCGATGTCGACGTCGACCTGGACAACAAGGGCGCCTCGGCGCGTTCGGTGACCCCGGTGTCCAGATCGCGACGCATGCTGGTCGGAACGGTCCAACGCGGGCCCGGGCGACTCGTGCTCGAGCCGGACCCTTCGCTCGGTGCCGGCTGGATCGACCTGGACACGGGCGTGACGAGCAAGGTGCAGCAAGCCGTCGGCCGGCAGATCGTCGTCCTGCTCACCGATCGCGAGGATGGCTCGGCGATGGGCCGCGCGCTGGTCGCCGGGCCCCACGTCGTCGGCTCCCCCCAGGCGATCCGCGCCGCGAGCGTGGTCGTCGCGCTCGGCCGGGCAGCGCCGTCACTGGTCCCCGGCGGGCCGGCCGCAGCTGGCCTCGAGATCGCCGACGCCGAGACCACCCACACCCGGCTCGTCGGGCTCCTGGCCGGCGGAGGTCGCGGCGGGGCCGCCGGTCTGGACACCTCCGGGCCGCTTCCCGGGGTCGATGCCCCCTGGGTGGAGCGCCGCGATGAGCCGTGCGTCACCATCGACGATGCGAACACACGCGACGTCGATGACGCCATCCATGCACGCTGGGACGGCACCACAGACCAGCCCGTCGAGGTCGCGGTCCACATCGCGGACGTCGCACGTGCCATCGGGATCGGCTCGGCGGCGGACCGCTACGCCCGGGTCGTGGCGTCGACGGCGTACCTGGCCATCGGCGAGAACGCCCCCATGCTCGATCCGGCCCTCTCGGAGGGCACGCTCTCCCTCCTGCCGGACGAGGACCGCTGGGCGATCTCCGTGCGGTTCTCCGTCCAGCCGGACGGCTCGCTCGCCGGCGTCTCGGTGGAGGCGGCGGCCGTTCGTTCCCGCGCGAAGTTGTCGTACAGCGCGCTGGAGGCGTGGCTCGCCGGCGAGGTCGACCCGATCCGCACGGAAGCGGGAGACGCAGCCGAGGTGACCGAGGACCTGCTGACGGCCGCGGTCGAGGCGTCCCGTCGGCTCGGGGTGGAGCGCGATGGCCGCGTCACCTTCGAGGAGCTGTTCGAGGACGCCGAGGTCGAGCCCGCGCTGGTCGACGGGAAGCTCTCGACGGTCCACGCGACCCCGCACGCCGCCGCCTATCGGCAGATCGAACGTCTGATGGTCGCGGCCAACGAGTCGGTCGCCAGTTGGCTGATCGTCCGCGAGGTGCCAGCGCTCTACCGGGCCCACGTCGGGCTCGCCCAGGACCGCCTGGAACGGCTCCGGGCGGCGGTCCGACTGGCCGGGGCCGACGTCCCCGCGCTGGACCAGCCGGATGCCGAGGTGGACACGATCGTCGGGCAGCTGATCGCGGCGATCGACGCCGCGGACGCCGCCGGCCGCATCGCGGACCGTGACCTGCTCGTCTCCGTCGCCGCGTCGTCGACGGCACGGGCCTCCTACGAGCCGGATCCGGCAGCGCACACCGGGCTGGCTTCCTCCGCCTACACCCACTTCACCTCCCCGATCCGCCGATACGCCGACCTCGTCGTCCACCGGCAGATCCGGGCGGCGCTGGCCGGGGAGGAGCCGCCCCACACCGCGGAGGAGCTCGGCCCCCTGGCCGGGTGGCTCGATGCCCGGGCAGGAGCGATGAACTTCCTGCAGGCCCGGGAGCGTGGCGATCTGTGGTCACGACTGTTCGACCGCGGGTTCCTCGACGACCCGGAGCCGGCGACGATCACCGGCGTGACCACCAACGGCCTGCGCATCCGGATCCCCCGCCTGGGGGTGACCGGGTTCGTGACCGCGGAGCGGGCGCTGGATCTGCCGGCGAAGCAGCGCGGCAGCTTCACCGTCGACGAGCACGGGCTCACCACGACCTCCGGACCATGGCGGGTGGGCGCGCGGGTGACGGTGCGCTTCGCCGGCCTCGACGCCACCGGCCGGGCGAACTGGCGCCTCGGACCGGATCCGGTCGCGGCCTGAGGACGCTGCGGACGCTCAGGCGACCGGTGCCGGAGGCAACCGCACGACGGTGGCACCGGGGATGGCTTCGAAGCGCATCGCGACGCAGGTGAGCACCACCACCTGCGGTCCGCGGAGGCGCCCGAGCACGGCACCGAGCCGCTCGAGCCGGCCCGGATCCGTGTAGCCGAGCGTGTCGTCGAGGACCAGGGGCACCCCGTCCTCCCCCGCCAGGTCGGCGGCCGCCAGGGCCGTCAGGATCGCCAGCTGCTCCCGGGCACCCGCCGAGAGCTGCTCGAAGTCGAGGGTGATGCCCTGCAGCGTCCGGGAGGTGATCGCCAGCTCCTCGTCGAGCTCGATGTCGAGGTCGTCACCGAAGACCATCCGGCCAGCCGCCACGATCCGTTCCCTGAGGGGGGCTCGGTAGGCCGCGTACGCTTCGTCACGGGCGCGATCGAAAGCCTCCTTGAGCGTCCGGGCCGCCTCCGCCCGGCGACGGAGCCCGTCCCGTTCGCCGCGGCGGCGGGTCAGCTCTGCCTCGGCGGCCTGCAACGCCTCCCCGATCCCCTCGCCGCCGTGGACCTCGATCACCGCGGCCAGCGACGCTGCTTCCTCCTGGAGGCCGGCGAGCTGCTCACGTGCGTGCTCGAGCTGCGATTCGGCGGTCTGCACGAGGGCGTCGACCGTCTCCGCGTCGAGCTCGCGCAGCGCCTGGTCGCAGCGCGCGACGTCCTGCTCGGCCGCCCCGACCGCCTCCTCGGCCCGCAGCACCTCGGCCGCGAGCGCCGCGTCGTCCACCTCCGTGCGCGCCTGCTCGAGGCGGGTCGACCGTCGATCGTGCTGGACGCGGGCACCATCCCGCGAGGTGCGCGCCGCGATGACGCGCTCGCGCAACGACTCGAGCTCCTCGCTCCTTGCGCGGCGCTCGGCCTCCAGCGAGGCGACGACCTCCCGCGCCTTTGACTCCGCGCTCTCCAGCGCTTCAGGATCCGGGGGCGCTTCGGGGTCGACCGCGTCCCCGGCATCGATGTCCAGCCGTTCGCACAGAGCGGCGTCGCGGTCCTGGAGCCCCCGGATGGTCGTCTCCAGCGCATCCCGTGTGCCGCCGTCGAGCTCACGAGCCAGGATCGCATCGCGGGCGGCGATCGTCTCCCGATGCCCTCTGATCTCCTCGGCGAGCACCTCCGCCCCGTCGGCATCCTCGACGTCCAGATCCGCGCAGGCCGAGACGAGCTCCTCCCGAGCCGCACGCACGGCCTGCTGCCGATCCTCGAGCGAGGTCCCCGCCACCACCTCGACCTCGGCGAGGTCACCGATCCGCACACGCCTACGATCCGGTACCCGACGTTCGAGCTCGGCACCCGCAGCGAGGGCTTCGGGACCGTCGCCCGCATCGACCTCCACATCCCGGCGCGCCCGGACGATCATCTGCGGAGCCGCAGCACCGAGCTGGGCCTCGGCGAGCCGAACATCTTCGGCCGCGGTCCGCACGCGCCGATGGCGCTCCTCGGTGTACGCCGAGGACGCCAGGACGGCCTCCGCGGCGCGGGCCTCCTCGATCGCGAGATCGACCCGCCGGCGGCTCGCCAGGGCTCGAGCGAGCTCCTCGCGGGCACGGACCAGGTCCGCGATGGCCCGGGCTCGTTCGTGCTGCTCGCGAGCACGCACGGCCTCGTCCCTGGCCGTCGCCACGCGACCATCCAACGCGGCCAGCGACGCCGCCAACGGAGCGAGTGCGTCCTCGGCGCGGGTGAGTTCGGCCTCGGCCTCGGCCTGCGCCGCGGCGGCGTCGGCGACCTCCTGGGCCAGCTCCTCGCGTTCGACCACGGCCCTGGCGGCGGAATCGCGTTCGGCCTCCGCTCGCCGCAGCTCCGCGCGGGCGGCGTCGCACTCCCCTCTCAGTCGGGCGACGCGGCGTGCGGCGTCGCGTCGCGCCGCCAGCTCGGGTGCCAACTCGTCCCGGCGCGCGGCCAGGCGGCGCCGCTGCACGGCGACCTCGCTCGCGCGCCTCCCGGCCTCGGTCAGCTTGGCCTCCAAGGCCTCGAGACGCGCGACCTCGGCCTCGCTCCGCTCCACCGCGGCGTCCGCGTCGGTCAGGAGCTTGGTCTCCTTCCCGCTGCGTTCGGTGAAGTAGCGGGTGTAGGTCTCGACGATCCGCTCGTAGAGCGCGTCGTCGTGCGGATCCCCCGGACCGCCGGCACTGGCGTCGAGCTGGCGAGCCAGCGACCGGGAACCGGCGAGGGCGACGGGATCGAGGCTCCGTCCCTGCCGGAACCGCAGCGCCTCGAGCAACGCCAGGTCGGTGTGCTCCTCGAGCAGGCGGCGGAGCTCGTCGTGGGCATCGGTGCCGGAGAGCTGCCGAGCCGTCGGCGCGTGGACCACGAGCTCGGTCAGCCGATCCCGGTGGAACCGTTTGCGGATCGTGAGATGGTGCGGACCGAGCGTGAGTTCCGCTTCGATCGTGCTCGCCACGTCACGCCCGTGCGGTTGCAGGGCGCGGACGTGCTGTTTGGTGGTGCCGTGCTTCTCGTTGAGGACCACATCCAGCGCGTCGAACAGGGTCGTCTTCCCGGTCTCGTTGGGCGCCTCGATCACCGTGACTCCGCGCTCGGCGAAGTGCACCTCGGCGCTCTCGAGCCCACGGACGTGTTCCAGGGCGAGACGGCGGATCCTCATGTCGCCTCCTCGTGCCCGGCCAGGCGGAGCAGCAGCGAGAGGGCGTCGGTCGCCACCTCGCCGTCGTGGCCACCGGCGGTCGCCCGCGCGTGCAGCGCGTCCCGGGCGACGGCCGCGTAGCCGGTGAGCTCGAGCGTGGCCACGTCGTCGTCCGTGGCGCGCACCGCGATGTCACGGTGCCGCTGCGGGTGCTCGAGCGCGCCGAACCTGAGCGCCCGCTCCTCGAGGAGCGCATCGAGCCGAGCCACCTGGCGCAGATCGAGGGTGCCTTCGAGCCCCAGCTTCACGATCGCCCGGGACGGCTCGTCGAGGGCGTCGAGGAGCGCTTCGAGACGGTCGAGGTCCTCGTCGGTGTCGACCGCGTGCCGGAGCAGGTGGAACCGCCAGGTGCCGACCTCGTGCCGGGTGACCTCCGGCACGGCGGGTCCCAGATCGACGACGAGCGCCGTGCCGGGATCGACCTCGTCGTAGTCGGTCGGCTCGGGTGCACCCGAGTACCACACGTGTCCATCGTCGTCGACGCGGGTGGCCGAGTGCCGGTCGCCCAACGCCACGTAGCGCACCCGACCGTCGGAGACCGCCCGCCGGAGGCGGCTGAGCTCGATCGTGCCGGCGGCCTCGAAGCCACCGCTGACCTCGGCGACACCCCCGTGCCCGACCACCAGACGTCGGGCGCCGTCCGCCGGCGCCGCCTCGCACGCCTCTGCGGTGAGGTCACCGAGCGGTTGCTTGCTCGGCCACGGCGCACCGACGATCTCCAGGCCCTCGACCGGTGTGCGGGCCTCGGGGCCGTCGAGGACCTCGACGTGCGTGGGGCAGCGGTCCTGGAAGATTGGGGAACGCCAGATCGACCCCGGGTCGAGCGGGTCGTGGTTGCCGGGGAGCAGGTAGACGGGGACCGTGAACCGCGCGAGGCGCTCCAGGGTGCGAGCCACCGTCCGCGCGTCCGGATGGCTGGTCTCGAACACGTCGCCGGCGACGACGACGCAGACGCAACCCTCGGCGGCGGCCAGTTCCCCGAGACGTGTCACGGCCTCGAGGCGGGCCTCGCTGAACCGCGCCTGTGCCTCGCCCGCGAGGTAGTGGCGGGTCATGCCGAGCTGCCAGTCGCTGGTGTGGAGCACCCTCACGTGGACCTCCCCGTCGGCCCGCACCCTAACGACGACGAGCGACACCGCCGGTCACCGTTCACAGACGCAGGGCGAGCTCGTGCTCGGTGACGTGCTGCCGTGGCGCCGGCAGGGAACCGACGCGGCCGGTCGAGCGGAATCCGACCCGGTGGTAGAGCCGCTGCGCCGGGGTGTTGTGGTCCCCGACATCGAGGCGGAGGCGTGGCGCTCCCGCCTCCCGCGCGATCCCTGCGGCCGCGGCCAGCAACGCCTCAGCGACCCCGAGCCCGCGGGCACTCGGGACGACGAACAGCCCGTAGACCCCGTGGTCGCCCGCCGCCTGCGGGTCACCCACGATCGGTCCCACCTGCACGATCCCGGCCGGCGTGAGGCCACCGCCGCCATCGTCGCGGGCCACGGCGTGATGCCAGGCCAGCAACGTCTGCCGGGCACCACCGGACAACCGTTGCCGCCAGGTGTCGTCCGGCAGGGCCGACTCCTCCACGGAGGTCGTGCCGAAGGCGTCGGGCGCGTCCACCAGCGCCAGCAGGCGCACCGCCCGAACGTCCCGCCAGTGATCGGGGCCAGCCACCTCGACGGCTGGCAGGTCGTGCCCTTCTCGCTGGGGTCCCCTCACAGCAGCCGGCGCGGGATCGTCCGATCCCAGCTCTTCGCCACGACCCGGGTCTCCCCCTCGTAGGCGTCCAGCGTCGCCCGGATCCGGAACTCCTCGGCCGTACAGGTCAGCACCGTGCGCGTGACCGTGCGCACGTCCCAGGCGCCCCGGGTGAAGCGGCGGACCCCGGTGACCTCTCCACGGGCGGTCGTCGGGTCGTCGTCGAGGTAGGAGTACCGCTCGTCGGTACGGCTGTGGACGTCCAGGTCGATGTCCTCGAGCCGGTAGGTGCCTTCGTCCTTGCGGGTCTCCACGGCCGTCTCCGTGGTGACCAGATCGCGGATCACCCGCCAGCCGTAGTCCCGCGGGACCAGCTGACGCTGACGCGGCGGTTCGCTGCCCTCCGGCTCGTCGAAGGAGCGAAGCGCCTGCTCCTCGTCGGGTCGTGGCTCGCGCACGGGCAGCATCAGACGGCTCGCCGCCGGATCGACGGTCAGTCGGACGGGGGTCGGTGACGGCCAGGCCACCGGCCAGTACGACGTCGAGATCTGCAGCCGCAGCCGGTGCCCGGCCTCGAAGCGGTGAGCGACCTCGTTGAGCTGGACCCGGACCCGGTACCGCTGGCCCGGGACGAGCGGTTCGGGATGCTCGTCGGAGTCCCGGTGGCAGAGGTTCTTGAGCCCGTAGGTGACCCGCGTGATGGAGTCGTCCGGGAGGCGATCCGAGAGCCGCACCGCCACCATCGCCACGGGCTGGTCGACGAACAGCTCGAGTTCGACGACGGGGGCGCCGAGGATCTCGAGCGGGTCGTCGAGCACGGTCGAGTCGAAGTTCAGCGAGCCACCGTCCTCCTCGCGTTGATCCATCGGAAGATCCGGGGTCGCGGTGAAGGAGGCCCACTTGCCGGCGTAGAGGCCCAGCGACATCGGCGAGCTGACGGTGCGGAGCCGCGCATCGTTGGGGGCGTCGTCGATGTCGGCGAACAGGCCGGCGTCCCCGAGCCCGAGCACCCGCTCCTCGACCCCGGCGGACGGCCACGACGGTTCCGAGATCCAGCGTCCGGGCCGCACCTGCACGTCGAGGGCCGGGGGGATCGGGTCCTGCATCCACGCGAGGAGCTGGGGCTCGTCGTCCAGGCCGTTGTCCACGCCCTTGAGCCACCGGTCCCACCAGCGCACGCACTCCTGGAGGAAGCCGATGGCGGGACCGGGGACGCCGAGGTGGGGGTACTTGTGGCTCCAGGGACCCACCAACCCCCGTCGGGGAACACCCTCGTCGAGCTCGGCCAGGAGGCGGAACACGCTGTTCGAGTAGCCGTCCGCCCAGCCGGACACGGCCATCACGGGGATCTGGATCGCCTGCATGTCCTCACCGACCGACCCGTGTTTCCAGTAGTCGTCGCGGTGCTGGTGCTCCAGCCAGGTCTCCAGCCACAGCCCCGACCCTTCCAGCCGCTCGCGCCACCGCTCCCGCCAGCGGTCCCCGACCAGCGCCGGGTCGGGAGGGCACGAGGTGTTGGCGAACATCGATGACGCCCACGACAGGTTGTCGCTGAGCAGGCACCCCCCCATGTAGTGCACGTCGTCGGCGTAGCGGTCGTCGGTCGAGCACACGGTCACGATCGCCCCGAGGGCGTCGGGCTGCAGCGCAGCGAGCTGGAGCCCGTTGAAGCCACCCCAGGACTTCCCGATCATGCCGATCCGACCATCGCACCACGGCTGTTCGGCGATCCAGGCGATCACCTCGAGGCCATCGTCGAGCTCCTGCTGCAGGTACTCGTCGGTCAGGACCCCTTCCGACTCGCCGGAGCCACGGAGATCGACCCGCACCGACGCGTAGCCGTGCCCCGCGACGTAGGGGTGGCTCAGCCCATCCCGGTAGGCCGTCTTGTCCCGCTTGCGGTAGGGGATGTACTCGAGGATGGCCGGGACCGGTCGCTGTGACGCCCTCCGCGGCTGCCAGCGCCGCGCGGCCAGGAGGGTCCCGTCCGAGAGCGGGATCTCGAAATGCTCGACCTCCTCGACCGGGTAAGGCAACCCGTCCCAGGCGCGCGTCGGCATCGTGCTCACCGGCCGTCCTCCACGTCGCCGTCCTGATCACCTGGCACCCCGCGCCCGTGGGCCCGCAGCGCCCGAAGGACCAGTTCCTCGCACAGCTGCGGGAACGTCACCCCCTCGCCGGCCAACGACAACGGGAAGCTCGAGGTCGGCGTCAGCCCCGGCAGCGGGTTGGTCTCGAAGAAGGTGAACCGCCCCTCGGGTGTCAGGCGGAAATCGGCCCGCGACGAGGTGTCGCCGATGCCGAGCAGCCGGTGGACCTCACCGGTCAGCCGCTTGAGCTCCGCGGTCTGCTCGGGCTCGAGGTCGGCCGGTACCCGCTTGTGGGCCAGGCCCGGGGTGTACTTCGCCTCGTAGTCGTAGAGCTCGCGCTCGGTCATGGCCTCGACGACGGCGTACACGCGGTCCCCGAGCACGCCGATCGTGAAGTCGCGGCCGGGCACGAACTCCTCGATCAGCGCGTCCTGGCCCTCCGCGCTCGCCAAGGCGCACGCCTCCGCGATCCCGTCGGGGTCCTCGACCTTGGTGAGCCCGATCGTGGAGCCACCGGCCTCGGGCTTCACGATCCACGGACCGTCGATCTCGAGCGCCGGGAGGTCCTCGTCGATCCTCCCGCGCCGGACGACGTGCCAGGCGGGCGTCTCGATGCCGTGGGCGAGCAGCGCCTCCTTGGTGCGTGCCTTGTGGTAGGTGAACTCCGCGACCTCGGCCGACGGGCCGGTGTAGACGATGCCGTGGGCATCGAGCAGCCGCTGGACCGCGCCGGACTCACCCTCGTCGCCGAAGACCGTCACGAGCACGACATCGGCGAGTTCGAGGATCGGCAGCAGACCGGGCGCCAGGACCCCGCTCTCCTGCCCCCGACGGACCACGGCGAGCGCCTCCAGATCCGGCGGCGGAGCGGCGGTCGGCGCCATCGGCGTGGCCGCGAGGCCGTCTTCCTCCACCTCGGCGGTCAGGTAGGCCTCCGCCGGATCCTGGTCCGGGACGATCGGGGACGACGCGGAGTCGACCTGCGCGACGGCATGGCCCAGCCCGCGCAGCGCCCGGACCACCGCCGTACCCGACGACAGGGACACGTTACGTTCGGTGTTGGCACCGCCGGCCAGCACCGCGACCTTCAGCGGTAGCGGCAGGTGCGATGCCGGGTGCGGTCGCGGCATCGGCGCCAGCTCCTCGACCGTTTCCGTCCTCCCTGTCGGCGGCTGCTCCACGTTCGGTCCCCTCGTCACGACCCCGGACGCCAGCCGGCGTCCGTCAGCGCCGAGTATGCCGCGCATGTCAGTCCCCGCGGAACCGCTGCTCCCGCCAGGGGTCGCCGAGGTCGTGGTAGCCCCGCTCCTCCCAGTAGCCGGGGACGTTGCGGCCGACCAGCCGCAGCTCGCTCACCCACTTGACGGACTTCCAGCCGTAGAGGTGCGGCACGACCAGGCGGACCGGGCCGCCGTGGGCACGGGGGAGCTCCCGGCCGTCGTGCTCCCAGGCCAGCAACACATCCGGTGCCGACAGGTCCGCAAGCGCCAGGTTCGTGCTGTAGGCGGGGTGACCGGAGACGACCGCGTGCGTGGCATCGGCCCGCATCCCCGCTTCGTCCAGGAGCCCGGCGACGGGCACGCCGGTCCAGGTGTTGTCCAACCGCGACCAGGTCGTGACACAGTGGAAGTCGCGGGTCACCTCACTCGCCCCGAACGCGACCAGGTCCTCGAAGGTGAGGACGAGGCGCCGTTCCACCGCTCCCGTGACCGTGATGCGCACGTCCTTTCGTGTCCAGTCGGGTGCCCGGCCGACGTGCAGGACCGGGAACCCGGCGGTCAGATGTTGGCCCGGCGGGACGCGCCCCGGCTCGTCGACGCGGGTCGGCGCGACCGCCACATCCGGACTCGGCCCGAGCAGGGTGGCGACCTCCTCGTGGTCCAGATCGGCGACCCGGCGGGCGATCGCGCCGGCGAGCTCGAGCCGGAGGTCCTCGTCTTCGACGTCGTCGAGGTGGCTGCGGGCCTCGGTGAGCACACCGACGATCTGCTCCCGCACCCGGGAGGCCTCCGTGCGGGACGGCGCCGCCTTGCGCACCTCGTCCGCCCGCCGCAGTAGGCGGGCGATCGTCGCGGCGACATCGGTCACGGCACTCCTCCCTGGGACCGGGAGCCAGGCCGAGCCTCGCACACACGAGCCGTCGGGGCCAGGTGGCAGACTGTCCGCGGCGGACCGATCCCCGTACCCCGAGCAGCGACGGCCGCCGCGCCCCGAGGAGGCCCCGTGCCACGCATCCTGACGATCGATGGACACACACCCCGGATCGACCCTGGGGCCTTCGTCGCGGACGACGCCACCGTCGCCGGGCAGGTGACGCTGGCGGCCGGCGTCTCCGTGTGGTTCGGCTGCGTCCTGCGCTCCGAGAAGGCGACGCTCGAGGTCGGTGACGACACGAACCTCCAGGACCTCACCGTGGTGCACACCGACGCGGATCAGCCGGCCCGGATCGGGGCACGGGTGACCGTCGGACACCGGGCGATCCTGCACGGCTGCACGATCGAGGACGACGTCCTCATCGGCATGGGTGCCATCGTGCTGAACGGCGCCACGATCGGCGCGGGAGCGGTCATCGGGGCAGGCGCCGTGGTCCGGGAGGGCTTCGAGGTACCGGCAGGCACGTTGGCCATCGGCGTGCCGGCCACGGTCCGCGAGGTGGAACTCCCGCCGGTCCCCCGGCAGAACGTGGCCAGCTACCTCGACCTCGCGGAGCGCTACCGCGCCGCGCGCCAGGACGACCGATGACCGAGATGCGCGACCTGCTGGCCGCGCTGGTCGGCATCGACACCACCAGCCGCACGTCCAACCTCGAGGTGGTGGACCTGGTCACCTCGCTGCTCGACCGACACGGCGTGCCCCACGTCCGCCGCCTCGATGCGACCGGGACCAAGGCGAACCTGGTGGCCCGCATCGGACCGGAGGTGCCTGGCGGCGTCGTGCTGGCGGCCCACACCGACTGCGTCCCGGTGGATGGCCAGCCGTGGAGCCTCGATCCGTTCGCGCTGACCGACCGGGACGGCGTGTTGTACGGACGAGGGACCACCGACATGAAGGGGTTCCTCGCGGTGGTGCTCGCGGCCCTGCCGGCGATGGTCGCCGCGCCGCTGACCCGCCCGATCCTGCTCGTGCTCACCTACGACGAGGAGATCGGCACCGTCGGCGCGCCGGACGCGGTCGATCTCCTGCTCACCACCCAGCCGCGACCGGACGCGGTGCTCGTCGGGGAGCCGACCAGCATGCATCCCGTGACCGCGCACAAGGGGGTGCGGGCCTTCACGACGATCGTCGAGGGGCGCGACGGCCACTCCAGCCAGCCACACCGTGCGGCCAACGCCCTGGCTGCCGCCGCTCGGATCGCCACCTTCATCGACGACCTGGCGAGCCAGCACGAGGACGCCGCCATCGACCCCCGGTTCGATCCGCCCTACACCACGTTCAACCTGGCCACGCTGCATGCCGGCCAGGCCATCAACATCGTCCCCCGGCGGGCGGAGCTGACCTGGGAGTACCGCCCGGTCCCGGCCGACGACTCCGAGGAGGTGTTCACCGAGGTGGAGCGCTTCGCCCTCGAGGAGGTCCTCCCCGCACTGCGCGCCACGACCGGCGAGGGCCGGATCGTCTTCCAGCGTGACGCGATCGCCCTCGGCCTCGCGCCCGAGGTGGACGGCGCGGCCGAGGCGCTCGTGCGCCGTCTGACCGGCTTCACGGGCGAGAGCGGCTCCGTGCCCTTCGGAACGGATGGCGGACACTTCCAGGCGGCCGGGCTGTCGACGGTCGTGTGCGGACCAGGGAGCATCGAACAGGCCCACCAGCCCGACGAGTGGATCGAGGAGAGCCAACTGCTCGCCTGCGAGCGGTTCCTGGCCGAGCTGGTCGCGGCGTTGTCCGACCCCGCTCCCTCACCCGGGAGTCAGTGAGTCCAGGACCTCGGCGTGGACCTCGAGGTCCGACTCCGAGAACAGCACGAACCGCACGAGCCGCAGCGACGAGCGAGGTGACGACGGGCTGGCCAACGCCCCGAGCACCTCTCCCAGTGCCACCTCGGCGGCCGGACGCATCGGGTAGCCGAACGCGCCGGTGGAGATGGCCGGGAACCCGATCGAGGCCAGCCCCTCCGTCGCCGCTCGTGCGAGCGCACAGCGGTAGACCGAGGCCAGCAGCTCCTCCGCCGGTTCGTCCCGGCCGTAGATCGGCCCGAGCGCGTGGACGACGCGCCGGTTGGGGAGCCCGAAGGCGTCGGTGGCCACGCACTCCCCCGGTGCGATCGGCGCGAGCGGCCGACAGGCGCGGTCGAGCTCCGGACCCGCGGCGGCATGGATCGCACCGGCGACCCCTCCCCCGACGGTCAGCTGGGCGTTGGCGGCGTTGACCACGGCATCGAGGTCCGGTTGGTCGGTGATGTCCCCGACCACGAGCTCCAGCCTCGTGCCGTCGACGGTGGCGGCGCTGGTCACGGTGACTCCTTCCCTCGGAAGCGGCCTCTCGGAAGCGGCGCGCCGGTTCGAGACGTCAGCTGGGTGGCAGACCCGACATGGTGTCGGCCAGCGGCCGCAGCTGCGCGAACCAGGCCTGTTCGGCGGGACGCCGTGCCCCGGCCGGATCGAGCATCGGTCGGAACCGGCTGAGCGGCGTGAAGACGATGCGGCCGCTGACCAGCCCGCACATCAGGCTCTCGGGCTCGTCGTCTTCGAGCTCGTCGAGCAGCTCCTCCACGCAGCGCACGGAGAGTCGGGTCGCCTGGATCCGGTCGAAGGGGCTCGGATCGCCGCCCTGCTGGACGTGGCCCAGGATCGACTGGCGCACATCGAACAACCCCTCGCCTTCGCGCTCGAACAGCGCGCACAGGAACGGCGTGGTGTAGATGGCGTCGGCGCCTTCGCCGCGGATCAGGAGCCCGAGGCGGTTCCCGTCCCGGAACCGCTCGTTGAGCCCGTCGATGTCCGCTCGGAGACGATCGAGGGTGATGCCCTCCTCCGGGGTGTAGACGCGCTCGGCACCGGTCGCCAGGCCCGCACTGAGCGCCAGGTACCCGGATTCCTTGCCCATCACCTCGACCACGAAGGCGCGGGTGGAGGCGACCGCGGACTGCTTGATCTTGTCGACGTCCTCGACGATGGCGTTCAGGGCGGTGTCGGCACCGATCGTGAGCTCGGTGGCCGGGACGTCGTTGGACACCGTCATCGGCAGGCACACGATCGGGAGACGGAACTCGGCGTAGGTCCCGCGCGCCTGCCACAGCGCGTCTGCCGCCAGGTAGCCATCGAAGGTGCCGAACATCAGGATGCCGTCGATCCGGTGCTCCTCGAGGGTGCGGGCGATGGCCGGCAGGTCCTCGTCCGGGGGCACGTAGCGCTTGGTACCGAGCTCCGCGCCCCCGTGCGACACCCAGCCCGTGACCGACATCCACTCGAGCTCTTCGACCCGTCCGTCACGCAAGCCCGGGAAGCCGCCATGGATCCCGAGCACCGTGTGCCCCCGGTCCATGGCGGTGCGCACGGCGGCGCGCACCGCGGTGTTCATCCCCGGTGCCAACCCGCCGCCGTGGACGACGGCGAGACGCCGGGGCGTCTCCCCCTCGGAGGCGGCGCCGGGTTGCGCGCGTACCAGCGTGCGCATCGTCTCCCAGGCCGAGACGAAGCTGGTTCCGCGGAGCTCCATCGCCTCGTCGAAGCGTTGTTCGGCCAGCAACTCCGCGACCTGATGGGTCTTCTCGACCGCCTGCATCAACGGCGCGGTGACGATGCGGTTCTCCCGGATGCCGACCAGCTGAGCCTCCGCCGCAGCCCTCCCGGCGGCGAGCACCTGCACCGCCTGGTGGCCACAGCGGGTCCCGAGGACGCGGTCGAACGCGCTCGGGGCACCGCCACGCTGGACGTGACCGAGGATCGTGAGGCGGGTGTCCTCACCGAGTCCCTCGGACAGGACGGCCTGGACGCGTTCGGAGGTGATGGGCTCCCCATGGCGGTCACGGGCACCCTCGGCCACGATGACGATGTTCTGGCGCCTTCCGATCCGTCGCCCGGCCTGCACGGTGCGCTGCAGGGTCGCTTCCCAGTCGTCGGTCTGCGGGGGGTGCTCCGGGATGAAGACCCAGTGCGCCCCGGTGGCCAACCCGGCCATCAGGGCCAGGTAGCCGCAGTTGCGCCCCATGACCTCGATGACGAACGACCGCTGGTGGCTGGAGGCCGTCGAGTGGATCGCATCGATCGCCTCGGTGATCCGGTGCAGCGCGGTGTCCGCGCCGACGGTCATGTCGGTGCCGAACATGTCGTTGTCGATCGAGCCGACGATGCCGACCAACTGCAGCATCGGGTGTGCCGCCGCTACCTCGCCGTCGACCTCACCGGCCTCGACCAGGGAGGACAGATGCTCGCTCCACTCGGACGAGAGCAGGTTGGCTCCGGTCAGCGACCCGTCCCCGCCGATCACCACGAGCGAGTCGATGCCGCGAGCGAGCAGGTTGTGCGCCGCCTGCCGGCGGCCTTCGGACGTCCGGAACCTGTCACTGCGTGCGGTCCCGATGACCGTCCCGCCCTCCTGGAGGATGCCACCCACATCCGCCGAGGTCGCCTCCACGATCGCCGGCCCCCCATCGACCATCCCGAGGTAGCCCTCGTGGATCAGGTACGGGGTGATGCCCACGGCCAAGGCGCTGCGGACGACGGCACGGACCGCCGCGTTCATCCCCGGCGCATCCCCGCCGCTGGTCAACACGCCCAGGCTCTGCGGGAGGGTGGGAACGGTGCTAGCAGCGGTGGTCACGTCGGGCTCCGTGGTGGTCTGTACGAGCGGTCGTTCGCGGCGGCGCGGCGCCTACGTCCGGTCGGCGGCGAGCCTGGCGCGGTGCGCCGAGTGGTCGGGGAGACGCCGTTCGTAGGTCGGGTCGGTGAGCAGCGGTGAGGTGACCAGCAGGTCGGCGGTGGTGCGGTTCGTGGCCATGGGAACGTTCCACATCGTCGCGACGCGCAGCAGCGCGCGGACGTCCGGTTCGTGGGCCTGTGCCGCCAGGGGATCCCAGAAGAAGACGAGCACGTCGACGGTGTTCTCCGTGATCAACGCACCGAGCTGCATGTCCCCGCCGAGTGGTCCGCTCTCGAGCCGGATCAGCTCGAGCCCGAGCTCCGTGGCCAAGAGCTCCCCGGTCGTGCCGGTGGCCACCAGCCGGTGGGCCGACAGGGACGCGACGTTGTGCCGGGCCCAGGTCAGCAGTTCCGGCTTCTTGTGATCGTGCGCGACGAGCGCGATCGTGCGCCGCGGTCCCTGCCCTGCCATCATCGTCTCCTGGTGGTGGTCAGGCCCAGCCGAGCTCGTGGAGCCGGTCGTCGTCGATCCCGAGGTGGTGTGCGAACTCGTGGACGACGGTCACGTAGACCTCGTCCACGAGATCGGACTCGTCCTCGGCGAGCGCGCACAGGGGCCGTCGGAAGATGCGGATCACGTCCGGGGTCGCGCCGCCGTAGTCGTCGCGGTCGGTGAGCGGGATCCCCTCGTAGATCCCCAGGAGATCCGGCTCCTCCTCGTGCGCATCCTCGGCGAGGACGACCACGTTGTCGAACCGCTCCCAGAGCGCGTCGGGAACGGCGTCGAGGGCCTCGCCCACGAGCGCCTCGAACCGGGGCATGTCGATCACGTCCATGACGCGGAGGCTACGCCGCCGGTGCTGGTCACGTCTCCGCCGGCTCGGTGGCGAGCACCCACCGTTCGAACCCGGGCACGCTGAAGGCGAGCCGACCGCGTTCCGGCACCCAGCACACACCGAGGTCCAACAGCGATCGGCGTGCCGGCGAGGTGGCCTGATGGGTGAGACCGACGAGCTCGAGCAGGTCACCCATGGCCGCGTCCCCACCCTGTTCGGCGAGCGCGCGGACGAGCAGGCGTGCCCGACCCGACGGGATCCGACGCCAGCGCGTGGCGTAGAAGTCATCGACGCGCAGTCGGACCCGGGCTCCGGCAGCGCGTGCCACCGGCAACTCGACCCGGTGGGGATCGCTCGCGAGGTCCCACAGGGCCTCACCCCACAGCTGGACGAACCAGGGGTAGCCACGCGAGTCGTCATGCACGGCCGTGACCACGTCGGCGTCGACGCTGGCACCGGCGACCCGATCGAAGGGGCGCCTGATGGCCTCGGCCGTGCCGTTCGCATCGAGCAGCCCGAGATCGACGCGGGCGAGCCGCTCGGTGTAGGTCTGCCCCTCGTCGAAGAGGTTCTCCGCCGCCGTCGGCAGCCCGGAGAGCAGGATCCCGAGCGGATGCTCGTCCTGCGACGCGCGGTGGGCGGCACGCAGCAGCGGCCCGAGCAGGGAGTCCCCGGCTTCGTGCACCTCGTCGATGGTCAGCAGCACCCCGCGACCGGCCCCAGTAGCGAGTTCGGCGATGTCGGCGACCAACGCCTCGAAGGTGGCCGGGTCCGCCTTGCCGACGAGCTCCGGGCCGTCCCGCCCCGGGCGCAGCGCCGAGCAGGCGTGCAGGTCCGCCCCCGTCGCGAGCTCGCGGACGCCCCGCAGCAGGACCACCACGGCCCGCGCCAGCCCCGTGTCATCGCGATCAGCTTCGAGGTGGATCGTGACCAGCCCGTGGTCATGTGCGCGCTGCCGCACGTAGGCCAGGAGGGCGGTCTTGCCGACCCCCCGCACCCCCCGGTACAGGACGAACTCGGGCGCGACCCCGGCGGCCAGCTGCTCGAGGACGATCCGAGCGCGCAGGAGCGCGTCCTCCCGGCCGCCGAAGTCCGGCGGGATCCGCCCCATGCCGGGGCGGAACGGGTTCGCCGCCGTCGGGAGCGCGGCGGCCCCGACGGTGGCCTCCTCGAAGGGGTTCGGCACCCGCATCCCCTGGCTGACGTCGCCGGGGATGCTAGCTCGCGGGCTCCACCGTCCACCGGCACCGGCACCGCCGAGGCCGTCCACAGCGACGTCCACAGCGCGCCCTGACCGCTGCTGTGTGCGCGTAGTGACCCAGTTCCTGGGGACATCCTGGGGACGAACGGTGGACAACCTGTGACTTGCCTGTGAGTCTCACCGTGACCCTGGACACCTGGCATCCCGAGTGGCAGCGTGTGCCCTGCCGGTCGGGAACGAGCACTGCGAGACCCCGGACGGTACGCGACCGGAACCCGTGCAGGGATCCGGAAGCGGAGGTGGAGGGCCAGCTGGCCCGCCCTCACGGACCCCGGGCACGTGATCGGGACCGAGGGGGTTCGGATCCCGCGAGGGGCGAGACCACCGAACGGGAGGCCGCGAGGCCGACCGTCGACCCCGATCGGTGCTGCATGGCCGAGACGGGTGGCACGACCCGGCGCAGCGGGGCGTGTCAGCGGGACGGTCGTCCGCGAGGACGGCTGGGTCGCGGCCCTCACGGGCCAGCGGCCAGGAACGTCTCCCCAGCGGAGCGCTCCACCGCGACGGCACGGTGACGACATGGCCCGCGAGGGTCATGGAGGACCGCGCCGAGGCGATCGCGACCACCGTGCTCGGACACGGTGGGAACGAGAGCCGAACGGCCGCGGCGGATCCATCACGATCCGCGGCGCCGCCCGGGAGACCGGGCGGTCACCGGCCGGCACCGGCTCGTCGCCCGCGAGGGCATCGGGTGGGTCCGGACGGAGGAGCCGGCGTCCCGCTTCCCCGAGAGGAGCACGCGGGACGTGACCACGCGCCCCGGTTGGCCCGCGAGGGCCGCCGGGGCGTCGTGGTGTGTGGACCGTGGCTGGACACCCGTGCTGCGGTCTCGAGCCTCAGCCGAGCGCGACCCGGACGAGCGCCGCGAAGCCACCGACGCCGGCCCACCACAGGATGCCGGCGCGGATGCGCGCGGCGGAGACGCGTGCGATCACGATCCGGCCGAGCCCGAGGCCAGCGAGGACGACCGCGCCCAGCGGGAGTCCGACCGCGGCCTGCGCCACGGTGAACTCCCCGGCGGCAGCCAGGCTCGCGATCGTGACGACGATGCCGATCGCCCAGACCAGCCCGAGGGTCGGTCGCATCACCGCGGGATCCTTGTCGCGATAGAGCACGGCCACCGGGGGTCCCGCCAGAGCGGCGGCGGTCCCCGTGATCCCGGAGAGCACCCCGGCGATCACCTCACGCCGCCCGGTGACCTCGAGATGCCAGCCGGCACCGGCCGCCGCGACCGCGAACAGCAGCACCGTGGCGATCAACGCCGTCAGGAGCCGGACGTCGGCCCACAGCACGACCAGGGTGCCGATCGCGATCCCGGGCAGGCGCCCGAGCATCAGCCGCATGGCCGCCGGTCCATCGAGGTTCTCGCGCTCGAGGATCGCCATCGACGTCGACAAGGGAAGCGACGCGACGAGCATCGCCCCGGGCAACAGTTCGGGCACGGTCACGGCCAGGGCCGGAACCGTCGCGAACGCGGCCCCGAAACCGACGGTGCCCTGCGCGACCCCGCCCAGCAGGGCTGCCGCGATCACCAGGAGCGTGCCGGCGATCCCGGCGGTGGCCAGAAGCGGCGTGATGACCTCTCCCACGCCGTGCGCTCCTGTATCTCGTCGGTGCGGTGCGTCCGCAGCCTACGGCGTCCCCACAGCCAGGCGGTACGCAGCGATCAGACGCGCGGACTACCGTCGGGGGTCGATGACCCGGGCCCGGCGCCCGCGTCCAGGACCCCTCGGACCACCCCGCGTTCCGCCACCCGATGCCCCTTCGCCGGTGGCGTGCGCCATCACCCGGCACTCCCCCTGCAACGGAGGCAACCCTCGTGAGGATCGGCATCCTGACCGGCGGCGGCGACGTCCCCGGCCTGAATCCCTGCATCAAGGCGGTCGTGGACCGTGTCATCGACGACGGCCATGAGGTCATCGGGCTCCGGCGGGGCTGGGCCGGGCTGCTCGAGTACGACCTCGACGAGCCCGAGGAGTCCAACGAGCGCTGCGTGATGGAGCTCAACCAACAGCGGGTGCGCACGATCGACCGCACCGGTGGCACCTTCCTCCACACCTCGCGGACCAACCCGCAGCGGGTCCGCGACAGCGAGGTCCCGGCCTTCCTCCGCGACCAGGCCATCGGTGAGGGGCCGCACGACTTCACCGACCACGCACTCCGGGTCCTCGAACACCTCGAGATCGACGCGATGATCCCGATCGGCGGTGATGACACCCTCTCCTACGCCCTCAGGCTCCACGAGGAGGGTGTGCCGGTCGTCGCGATCCCGAAGACGATGGACAACGACGTCCACGGGACCGACTACTGCATCGGTTTCTCGACCGCGGTGACCCGCTCGGTGGAGTTCATCCACCAGCTCAGGACCCCGACCGGGTCCCACGAACGCATCGCGGTGGTCGAGTTGTTCGGACGCTACTCCGGCGAGACCTCGCTGATCAGCGCCTACCTCGCCTCGGTCGATCGCGCCGTCATCTCCGAGGTGCCCTTCGATCCGGAGCGGTTGGCGGCACTCCTGATGGAGGACAAGCGCCGCAGCCCCTCCCACTACGCGATGGTCACCGTCTCCGAGGGAGCCACCTACACCGGCGGGGACATCCACCTCTCCGGCGAGGAGGACGCCTTCGGCCACCGCAAGCTCGGCGGTATCGGCGACACGGTCGGTGAGATGATCAAGCAACTCACGGGCGAGGACATCATCTCCCAGCAGCTCGGGTACCTGATGCGCTCGGGTCGACCCGACTCGCTCGACCTGATGGTCGCGACGAACTTCGCCGTCATGGCCGCCGACCTCGCGGTCGGCGGCGAGCGGGGCCGGATGGTCGCCCTACGGAGCGGCACCTACACCAACGTGCCGATCAGCGTGACCGGTGAGGGAGCGCGGCGGGTCGACGTCGACGCGCTCTACGACGTCGACGCCTACCGACCCAAGGTGCGCCAGGTCGCCGGCAAGCCGATGTTCCTCTACTGAGGACCGAGGCCCGAGCCGCCCGAGGCCCGACCACGGCAGCGTTCGATGGAACGAACAGGCGTCAGGAACGTCGGTTCGTTCCATCGAGCCGCCGCGGTGACCGGCGTCGTCCTAACGGCCCAAGCGGCGCGCGCGCCAGGCGCCTACGGTCAGGTACAGGACGACGAGCCGCCGTGCGCTTCGAGCCATCGACGCGAGCACGACCACTACGAGCACGAGGAGGACACGAACCGTGGGACTGAACATCCAGGACCTGGCGATCTCCAGCCGCGAGTTCATCCCGGGAGGGCCATTGGAGGATCGGCACGCCAACGACCGCGAGAACGAGGCTCCCTCCTTCCTGATCGACGGTGTCCCGGACGAGGCCGTCGAGCTCGCCCTCGTCTGCCACGACCCGGACGCCCCGCTGCCGGACGGCTTCACCCACTGGACGCTGTACGGGATCCCGGCCGACGTCACCGAGCTTCCAGACGACGCTGACCGTCTCTACCGCCCGGGTCCCAACGATTTCGGGGCGACGGGCTACGGGGGACCGCAGCCACCGGAGGGCCACGGCGTCCACCACTACTACTTCTGGATCTACGCCCTCGACCGGAAGGTCGAGGGGACCCCGTCACGGCGGGAGTTCCTCGACACCTACGCCGATGCGATCCTGGAACAGAACCGGGTCACCGGCACCTACGAGCGCTGAGGCCGACCGTTCAGTCCTCTTCGCTCAGCGCCGCGAGGACGGCTCGAGCATCGACCTCGTCCACACCCGGCCGCCGTCGAGCGGCATCGCGCGCGACCCGCACCGGGTCCGCCGTGGTGCGCCCGTCCCCGCTGCGTTCGGCGATGGGTGGGTCGTAGGGGTCGTAGACGCGGTAGCGGTGCGTTGCCGGCAGCGACAACAGGCCGATGACGGCGAGGTACTCGTCCCAGGCACCCAGCACCTCGGCCACCACGGCCGGATCGACCCCGGTCGCCTCCGCGAGTGGGGCGACGCGTTCATCCGGCCCCGGATCCAGCTCCGCGTCCCCGCCGACCTGTGGGTCGCCCCCGGGCGGGGACCACGCCGGGCCGAGCCGGGTCGGGGTCAACGCGCGGTCCGTGCGTCGCCGGGCGAGCAGCAACCCAACCGCGACGACGGCCACCGCAGCCGTCGCCACGAGCAACCAGGTCGAAGGATCTGATGCCACGGTGTCCTCCTGGACCTCGGCACACAGCGGGTCCGTCACCGCTGCGTGCATCTTCCATCCCAAGGGACCACACCTGCAGAGCCACGGTGACCAGGAGATGTGGTCGAAGGCGGGGTGGCCGGGACCTCGCCGTAGGCACGGTCACCGCCACCCGACCGGATCCGAGCTGGCATCCTCTCCCCTGGGCGGGCGATCACCCAGGACCGGACGAGCGAGGAGCAGCGCCACGATGTCCACCAATGACACCCTCGAGACCTACCCCGGCTGGCTGTCCGAAGGGGGGATCGAGTCCGTGCGCGGGCAGGTGCCCATGGTCTACGTGGAAGCCGTCCCGGTTCGGGTGGACCACCTCGGTCGGATCACCAAGGTCGGTCTCCTACTGAGGGCGCAGGCCGACGGGGCCATCTCCCGTGCCGTCGTCTCCGGCCGGGTCCTCTACAACGAGACCTTGCGGGAGGCGCTCTGGCGGCACCTCACCAAGGACCTCGGCCCGGAGGCTGGCCCGAACCTGCCGACGGGGGTCGCTCCGTTCACGGTCGCGGAGTACTTCCCCGACCCGTCCCGCTCCGGCTTCCACGACCCGCGGCAACACGCCGTGGCGCTCGGTTACATCGTCCCCTGCGACGGTGACTGCGCCCCCTCGGAAGACTCCCTCGACCTCGCGTGGTTGTCCCCGGCCGAAGCGGTCGACCCCCGGGTCGCCAGGGAGATGTCGAACGGGCACGGTCGGCTGGTCCGCCGGGCGCTGGCGTACGCCGGGCAACTGCCCTGATCCACCGGCCCGTGACGCCGGTCGCGACCCCGCACCGGACGGGCAGGGCGCAGGGCAGCAGCGCCCGGTTGCATCGCCTGCGACCAACCCCGTGGTCGAGCGTCCCCGCAGCCCGAGACCTCCGTCCCCGGGCGCGCGCCCCGGCTTCCGAGAGGCTCGAGCCACCATGTTGGCCGCGAGGAGGGGCACGCGTGCGGTACGTCTGGTTCAGCCTGGGTTTCTTCCTGATCCATCTCGGCTCCTACGTGGTCGCCGGCGTGCTCACCCAGCTGTGGAGCAAGGACCTCTACCACGGGCCCGACGCCCTGTTCCGGCCGTTGCTGCGAGACGTGTCCGAGGACGCGGAGCGGCAGCGGCAGGGGATGCTCATGGTGCCGGCACAGCTGGTGCGGGCGCTGCTCATGTCGATGGTGCTCTACCCCCTGCTCGGCGCGCTCGGTGACCTCACCTACCCCGTCCGGTTCCTGGTCCTCGGTGGGTTGATGCTGATCTACGCCGACCTCGCCTCCGCGTCAGCCTTCCCCAACACGATCGAAGGGCTGGTCTACCTGCGGGAGCGGTTCGTGACCGCCAGCGCCTTCTGGCGGGTCCAGTCGGAAGCGGTCATCTACAGCGTGCTGTTCGGTTCGGTCGCTGCTTGGCTGCTCTTCTGACGGGCCGCCGCGACGGGGCAGTCGCCCAGGGCACGGGTGCCTGCAGCACCCGTCCCTCCCACGCCGTGGCCAGCCGAGGTCCCCGTCAGGTGGTGACGACGAGCACGATCCCCGCCACGCCGAGGGTGGTCACGGCCGCCACGGTCGCCCGCGCGATCAGACTGAGGCCACGATGGTCCTCGTCGTCCTCGAACCAGC
The DNA here is from genome assembly GCA_040904745.1 of Nitriliruptoraceae bacterium. Taxonomy (GTDB): domain Bacteria; phylum Actinomycetota; class Nitriliruptoria; order Nitriliruptorales; family Nitriliruptoraceae; genus T1Sed10-7. The sequence continues at coordinate 8,173 of JBBDSW010000157.1, read as the reverse complement.
GCCGACGGTCGACGCTGCGGGTCGACCCTTCGAGGAAGGCACCGAGCGAGACCACGACCAGCCCTGCGCACAGCGCCGCGATCAACGGAGCCTCACGCAGGATCGCGATCCGCACCATCGCCGCCGCCGCGGTCGCCGCAGCGAGGCCGGTCCGTCGCCACGCCAAGCTCGTCCGCTCCGGCTGGAGCCCAGGGTCACCGGACACCGGGATCCCCCTCGCCCGAACCGCTTCGCCTCACTCGATGACCCCGAGCAACGCGATCGCGCCGATCAGCGCGATGCCGAGGATGCTGGCCAGCACCACCACGGCACCCACGCCGGGTCGCAGTGGCTCGTCGTGACGCATGGCCTGCTCGACGCGCTGCCACTGGACGAAACCGAGGACGGCCGTCACCGCTCCCCCCGCGAAGGCCAGGGTGGCCGTGATGTCCACCAGCCAGACCGGGCTCAGGAGGTCGGAGAGCGCGACGACCGCGACACCCGCGACGACCAGGGCGAGCGCGGTCCGCAGCCAGGCCAAGAGCGTCCGTTCGTTCGCCAACGTGAACCGGGGGTCCGGTTCATCGCCGCTGTCGAACACACGCCGGGGCCGCCGGGTCGGCACGTCGACCTCCAGGTACGCGTTCCAGGATCGGTCGACGCGACGGTAGCGGGAGCCCGGCCTCGACCCCCGTCACCGAGCAGGAGCGACCGGACCCGGGCGGGCGACCTCACGGATCAGCGTCACCGCCCGTCGGATCGTCTCCGCGTTCGTTCGATGGGAAAGCATGGCGAGCCGCAGGGTGACCCGGCCGCCGATCACCGTGCTCGACAGACGGACAGCGCCGTCGGCGTTGATGGCCTCGAGCGCCGCGTCCTGCGCGGCGTCATCGCCGGGCACCCGGAAGGTCACGATCGAGAGATCCGGTCGCGAGCCCACCTCGACGTCCGGATCCTCCGCGAGTCGTCCGTGCGCCCACCTCGCCAGGTCGAGTGCGCGATCGAGGGCGACGACGAACGCGTCGGTGCCGTGCAGGGTCAGTGCGAACCAGAGGCCCAGGCCCCGCCACGGGCGGGTCAGCTCGGGGCTGAGCGCGCTGAAGTCCGGCAGGGCCTCCCGCCCGGAACCGGTACCTGCCGGCTCGTCGTGGTGATCGCGGAGGTAGTCGGCTTCCTCGGCGAACGTGCGCGCCAACGTCGCTCGGTCACGCACCAGGAGCGCACCGGTCCCGAAGGGGAGGAACAGCGACTTGTGCGGGTCCAGGGTGATGGAGTCGGCCCGCTCGATCCCGGCCAGGCGCGCGCGGCCGCGTTCCGTCAGCTGGAAGAACCCGCCGTAGGCCGCGTCGACGTGGAACCAGAGGCCGAGCTCCTCGCTCAGGGTTGCCAGATCGTGCAGCGGATCGACCGCACCAGCGTTGGTGGTCCCGGCAGCACCGATGATCGCCACCGGGACGAGACCATCGGCGAGATCCTGCTTCACGGCGACGCGGACGGTCTCGGGGTCGAGACGCAGACCATCGCTCGACCCGCACACGCGCACGTGCTCTGGACGCAACCCAGCCATCCTCGCGGCCTTGCGCACCGAGGCGTGGGCGTGCCGGCCCACGTAGAGGCAGGCCCGATCCGAAGAGGAGGGTGACCGGGCATCGCGCGCCGCCACGATGGCGGTCAGATTGGCAGCTGAGCCGCCGGAGAGCAGGAGTCCCTGGGCATCCTCCGGCAGTCCGAACAGCTCCGTCAGCCACTGCGACAGCCCCTGCTCCAGTGCGACCGCGGCCGGGGTGAAGCTCGCCAACCCGGTGTGTCGATTGGCGACGGCAGCGACGAGGTCACCGAGTGCCGCCGTCAGCAGCCCCGACCCCGGGATGTAGGCGAGCTCACCGGGGGCGGCGTTGTCCACTCCGGTCGCCAGGATCGACCGGACCGTGTCGAGAGCCGCCTCGACCTCCGCCGGGCGCACGTACGGCCGTGCGGCGACGAGCGCGTCCGCGAGCTCCTCGCCCCGGGGGCGTGAGAGGACCGTGCGCTCTCCGCCGGTAGCCGACAGCTCCGCGATGAGCGCGCCCACCTGCTCGAGCAGAGACGTGGTGTCCGCCTGCGACGGATCGAAGGCGGCCAGCCTGGTACCAGCCACCTCACTCGAAGCCGTCTGTGCTCCGTCGCGTCGCGCATGCACCTCGCCAGCCTCCTCGTCACCTCGTCACATCCTCGGGGCGGGACGGAACGTAGAACGCGAACGCAGAACGTCGATGATGTGGCTACATGACACGACACTCTCGGCGAGATGTGCTTCCCTGCTCGACGTATCGTCCATGATCGACCGGTCTTGGAGTCGAGATGTCGTTCACCCCCGATGAGCTCGACGTGGCGCTGCTCCGCGCTCTGCGTGACGACGGACGACGCTCCGTCACCGCACTTGCGGAGCACCTCCACCTGTCGCGAAGCGCCGTCCACGCCCGCCTCGACCGACTCGAGGAGGTGGGGGCCCTGCGTGGGTTCGCCCCGGTCGTCGACCCGGCCAGGCTCGGGACCGAGATCGCCGCGTTCGTCCTGCTCTCCGCCGGGCCAGGCGCACGGCTCGAGCTCGAGCCACTCCGCGAGCAGCTCGAACAGCTCCCCCATGTCGAGTACGCGGCGCTGGTCACCGGCGAGGCCGACGTCCTGATCCTCGTGCGCGCCGGAGATCTCGCCGAGCTCAGACGCTTCCTGCTCGAGGACCTCCGCACCGTCACCGGGATGCGCGGCACGCTCACCCTCCTGGTGCTCGACGAGGTGATCAACCGCCCGTTCCTGCTGCCGGGCGAGTAGCTGGCCGGCGGGCGCCCGAGGAACCCGCCCAGCGGGAACATCC
>JBBDSW010000157.1:0-5240 GCA_040904745.1 Nitriliruptoraceae bacterium | reverse complement strand
GAACCCGCCCAGCGGGAACATCCAGCACCCCAGCCGGCGAGCGCCAGGCGAACCCGGACCCGCCGGTTCAGTCCTCGTCGGGCAGGAGGACACCGGGGTTCAACAGCTCGTCCGGATCGAGGGCACGCCGGATCGCGCGCATCGCGGCGACGTCCCGTTCCCCGCGTGCCCGGGTGACCCAGCGCCGCTTGTGCACCCCGACACCGTGCTCGCCGCAGGGGGCACCGCCGCGGGCCACGACCTCCCCGAGCACCGCGTCCTCGCAGGCCGCCACCGCCTCGCTCGGCACACCGAGCAGGTTGACGTGCAGATCGCCGACGCCGAGGTGGCCGAAGACGACCACCTCCACGGCCGGGGACTCGGCGGCGACCAACCCTGCGAGGGAGTCGAGGAACCCTGCGAGCTCCGAGCGCGGCAGTGCCACGTCCAGCTTGACGACACCGGCACGGGTCGCGATCGCCTCGGTGTGGGCCTCGCGCAGGTGCCACAGCCGTGTCCGGTCGGCGGCATCGAGGCCGAGGACCGCATCCTCGACACCCGGGATCTCGTCCAGTGCCCGCTCGATAGCCCCGCCGAGCAGCTCCGCGGCCGCTGTCCCCCCACCGACCTCCAACAGGACCGCGTAACGCGGGGTCGCGCCGAAGGGCAGCCTGGCACCCGTCACCTCGGCGACCAGGTCGAGGCCGCTTCCGGTGACGAGTTCACTGGCCTCGACGCCCCCGCAGGCCCCACCGACCGCCGCCTCCACCGCGAGCGCCGCCGCCACGTCCGACACCGCCACCAACGCCAGGGCACCAGGTTCCGGCAGCGAGGTGAGGGCGAGCCGGGCACGGGTCACGATGGCCAGCGTGCCCTCGCTCCCCACCAGGAGTGAGCACAGGTCGTAGCCGACCCCGTCCGCGACCACGCCGCCGAGGCGCGTCACGACCCCACCGTCGGCGAGCACCGCCTCGAGCCCGACGACCTGCGCGCGGGTCGCCCCATGGCGTACGACCCGGATACCACCGGCATCCGTCGCGATCGTGCCCCCGATCGTCGCGGTGTCCCGTGCGGCCAGGTCGACGCCGTACGCGAGGCCCGCCGCGCCGGCGTGGCGCTGCACGGCGGCGAGCGTGGCACCGGCACCCACGGTCACCTGCCGGGCCGCACGGTCCACCGGGCCCAGCACGTCGAGTCGCGTGAGGGAGACCACCACCTCGCCGCCCCGCGGGACGCTGCCCCCGACCAGCGAGGTGTTGCCGCCCTGCGGGACGACCGCCGCCCGGTGCTCGGCGCACGTGGCGACGACCGCAGCCACCTCCTCGGTGTCGGCCGGTCGCACCACGCACCGCGCGAGCCCGGACCAGCGCCCCGTCCAATCGGTCTCGAAGCTGGCTCGCTGGCCCTCGTCGACCAGGACATGCTCGTCACCCACGACCGCGACGAGCGCAGCGACGAGGGGATCGTCGCCCGCCGGAGGCGTGTCATCACCCACGACCGACCCTCCTCTGGCATCCCTGGCCGCTCGACGCTACCAGGACCCCCGAGCGCCTCGACTGACGCCGTCAGGTGGTCCTCACGAGGTGAGCCGGTCCACCGCCTGGTCCAACAGGAACCACCCGGCATCGGTGCACCGCAGCCGCCCGCCGGCGGTCTCCACCAACCCCGCGGCGAGGGCGTCCTCGAACGCGAGCGGCGTGAGCGGCGGCAGGTCGTCGGGGTGGATCCCCTCACGCACCCTGAGGCCCAGGAACAGCCGCTCGGCGGCCCGCTGGTCGTCGTCGAGGACCTCGCTGCCAGCGATCGGTCCCCACCCCCCGGCTTCGGCACCCTGCTCGACCGCCTGGACGTAGCGGGGTGCGCTGCGGGTGGACCACCACCGTCGCCCGGCGAGGTGGCCGTGCGCGCCCGCCCCGACCCCGAGGTAGTCCCCATGCCGCCAGTACAACAGGTTGTGCCGGCTGCGTCGCGCAGCACCCCGGGCGAAGTTGGAGACCTCGTAGTGACCGAACCCGGCGCCACCGAGCAGCCGGTGCGCGCTCTCGAACCTGGCCGCCTGCACGTCCTCGTCCACCATCGGGAGCTGGCCGCGTGCGACCCGCCGGCCGAACGGCGTGCCCTCGTGGATCGTGAGCGCGTAGGCGGACACGTGGTCCACACCGGCGGCCAGCACCCGCGTGAGCGATGCCTCCCAGTCCGCGTCGCTCTCGCCCGGGGTGCCGTAGATCAGGTCCAGGCTGACGTCCTCGATCCCGGCGGCTCGTGCGAGCTCAGCGGCGACCAGCGGTGCCTCGGCGTCGTGCCCACGCTCGAGCGTGGCCAGGACGTGCGGCGCGAACGACTGTGCCCCCAGCGAGACGCGCGTCACGCCGACCTCGGCCAGCGCGGCGAAGAGCTCCGCCGACGCCGTCTCCGGGTTGGCCTCCACGGTCACCTCGACCGGGTCGGCCAGGTCGAGCTCACGACCGACCGCGGCGATCGCCTCCGCCAGGAGCGGGGCGGGGAGCAGGGTCGGCGTGCCGCCGCCGACGAAGATGCTCGTGACCTCCGGCCAGTCCGCGTCGAGGTGGTGACTGCCGGGCGGTGCGTGCGCCTGCGGCCCCGCGGCGACCTGGCGTGACAGATCGGTCTTCAGCGCCGTGACGTAGCGACGCTCGAGGTCGTCACGGCGCGGCGCATCCAGCCCGCCGACCGCGGCCACGGCGAAGTCGCAGTACCCGCACCGGTGGTGGCAGAACGGCACGTGGAGGTACACGCCGAAACCAGCCGCGGCCCCGCTCTCCACCGGGTCGGTCAGCCACGAGCGCTCGGCGCTGGGCCTCAGAAGTGATCCCACGGATCGACCGCCAGCTTCTCGCGCACCTGCTCGACCAGCTCCGGGTCCGCGGTGGAGGCCAGCAGCCGGGCCGGGAATCGCGAGACCTCGTGCAGGGCACGCATCCGGTGGCAGTCCCCGATCAGCACGAACAGCGCGGCCTCGCCCTCGGAGAGCTCCTCACCCATCCGACGCATCTCGTCGTCGTCGATGCCGAAGTCGCGGAGCTTGGCGAACAGACCGCCGGCGGCCGCGCCGAGCGCGCCCCCGACCAACGGCCCTCCGGGCCCGAGGAACAACCCGGCGAGTACCCCGATCCAGGCCCCGCCGACCGCGCCCTGGGAGGGCGAGACGTCCTTGGTCTGGGTGATCCGGACCCTGCCGCGGACCCGGGCCACGATCGCGGCGTCCTCCAGCTCGAGGTTCTTGCGGGCCACGAGCCGCATCGCGGCCAACAGTGCTTCCTGCGCCCGCAGGGCCGAGTCGAAGGCGAACGCCCACAGGTCGGCGTCCGACCCCTCGGGGACGGCGCGCGCGTGCTCGAGGACCGCTTCCTCATCGGAGGTGAGGACGTGCTCCGCCTCCGCTGGCACGAGGGGGTCGTCGCCGCGCCGGTCACCGGTGGACAGCCCGTCCGATGACGGCACCTCAGACGGATCCCGGTCGCTCACGGCGCCCTCCTCCCCTGGATCATCGGCACCAGGAATCTACTCGGCGCTGCCCGGCCAGGGTGCCCCACCCGGACGGGAAGCGCAGCTCAATCCGTCTTCGGGCCGGTGGAGCGCAGCGCGGAGACGAAGGCTTCCTGGGGGACCTCGACCGAGCCCACCGACTTCATCTTCTTCTTGCCTTCCTTCTGCTTCTCCAGCAGCTTGCGCTTGCGTGAGACGTCGCCGCCGTAGCACTTGGCGAGCACGTCCTTGCGCCTGGCCTTGATGGTCTCGCGGGCGATGATCTTGGCGCCGATGGCCGCCTGGATCGGCACGTCGAACATCTGCCTGGGGATCAGCTCCTTGAGCCTCTCCGTCATCGCCTTCCCGAACGCGTACGCCTCATCGCGGTGGACGATCGAGCTGAAGGCGTCCACCGGTTCGCCGTTGAGCAGGACATCGACGCGGACCAGGTCGGCCGGTTGGTAGCCACCGACCTCGTAATCAAGCGAGGCGTAGCCGCGGGTCCGGGACTTCAGCTGGTCGAAGAAGTCGGTGATGATGCCGGCCAGCGGGAGCTCGTAGCGCAGCTCGACCCGCTCCTCGGTCAGGTAGTCCATGCCGAGCATCGTCCCACGTCGGCCCTCGCACAGTTGCATGATGGGGCCGACGTACTGCGTCGGGGCCAGGATCATGGCCTTGACGGTCGGCTCGTGGATCTCGGCGATGTGGTTGGGCTCGGGCAGATCCTGCGGGTTCGACACCTCGATGATCTGGGGCTCACCGGTATCCGGATCACGCACCCCCTCGATGGTGACCCGGTAGCGCACGCTCGGCGCGGTGGTGACCAGCGGGATGTCGAACTCCCGATCGAGCCGTTCGGTGATGATCTCGAGGTGGAGGAGGCCCAGGAAACCGCAACGGAAGCCGAACCCGAGCGCCGCGGAGGTCTCGGGCTCGTAGCTGAACGATGCGTCGTTGAGCCGCAGCTTGTCGAGCGCGTCGCGAAGCTGGGGGAAGTCATCGGAGTCGACCGGGTACAGCCCCGAGAACACCATCGGGAGCGGCTCGCGGTAGCCGGGTAGTGCCGGCACGTCGCGCGCGCCCTTGCCGGCCAGCGTGATCGTGTCGCCGACCTTGGCCTCGCTCACCTCCTTGATGGCGGCGGACAGGACGCCGACCTCGCCGACCCCGAGCGCATCGATCGCCGTCTCCTCGGGCGCATGCACACCGAGATCGTCGATCTCGCCCTCGAACCCGGTGGCCAGCAGGCGGATGCGATCCCCGGGACGCAGGATCCCGTCGACGACGCGGAAGTAGACCAGCGTCCCCCGGTAGGTGTCGTAGACCGAGTCGAAGATCAGAGCCCGGGTCGGTCCGTCCGTGTTCCCGCTCGGCGGCGGGACCCGGTCGACGATGGAGTCCATGACCGCGGCGACCCCGTCGCCGGTCTTCGCGGAGATGCGCAGCACGTCGTCCGGGTCACCGCCGATGACCGCCGCGATCTCCCGGGCGATCTCGTCGGGGCGCGCCGCCGGCAGGTCGATCTTGTTCAGGACCGGGATGATCTCCAGGTCGGCCTCGAGCGCCAGGTAGAGGTTGGCGATCGTCTGCGCCTCCATGCCCTGCGCGGCGTCCACGAGCAGGATCGCCCCTTCGCAGGCGTTCAGCGCCCGTGATACCTCGTAGGAGAAGTCGACGTGACCCGGCGTGTCGATGAGGTTGAGCAGGTACTCGTCGGCGGCGTCCCCGAGCGGCTTGTAGGGCAGGCGGGCCGTCTGCGCCTTGATCGTGAT
>JBBDSW010000156.1:20560-21765 GCA_040904745.1 Nitriliruptoraceae bacterium | reverse complement strand
GGCGAGGTTGGCGACCAGCACGTGGGTGTGCAGCAACGGATCGTCCGCCCGCGAGGTGCGATGGCGGAACGCCGCCGCGACGAACCCGTCCACCGGCGTGGTCTCCGCCCCGCCGGCACCGCGGCGGGTGAACCCGGCCGTACGTTGCAGGTAACCGATCGCCGCATCCACGGCGGCGTCATGCGCCACGACGACCTGCTCCGCCGCCTCACGATCACCAAGCGCCCACAGCAGCGACACCGACTTCGGCGCCCGGAACGTGTGGTCGAACCCCGGCACTTTCCTCGCCGGATGGCGGGCAAGCTGGACGCCGGCGTCAGGGTGCCTCGCGTCGAGCACCGCACGCAGCTGCTCGGCGGTGACCTCGCCCGATAGTCCGAGCTGCTCGGCACCGTGGCCGAGCCACCGGCCGGGCTCCTCGCCGTGGGCGAGGTAGTAGCCCTCCACCCCGTCGTCACCGCGGGCGACAGCGGTGAGGTAGTAGTCCGCCCGCCCCGGAGCCATCCGTCCGATGTTCAACATCGGTCCAGCCGCTCGTTGCACTGGCTCAGTGCCAGTCTGTGTCGAGATGACGTGCGGGTGAGGATGCGACGCTCACCGGCTCGTGTCACGCGTCGGATCTGGCCTCGAAACGCATCCTAGGCGCAGATAACGGTGGTTTCGTGCTGTCGCGTCTCGGGTCGTGATGGGAGGTCTCTGACGGTGTGAGGGCGTTCGGGCTGGCGGAGTTCCTCCTCGGATCTTCGGACCGTGCAGTGGTCGCACGGCTGTCACGATCGGCAGGGGTCGCTGCCTACTTCCTTCTAGGAGCAACCATCGGACACGCCGATGAACCAGCCGGTACCCAACGCCTCATCGCCGCCCGGCGAGCGCTGGTGTCCGCCCTCAGCGTGCGTGGACCGACGTCCCCGTGGCGGCCGGCACGGACGGCGTCGCCTCAACCCCGCCGCGGTGGCGGATGCCACCTGCACCGCCGTTGCTCCGCGCTCACGGCCAGCGTTCGTGAGTCGCTCGTGAGGCCCGTCCCAACGATGACCGGCACCGATCCGAAGGAGCACACCGTGAGCATCAACACCACGACCGTCGGGGATCCGTTGACATTGACCGTGGAAGAGGCCGGCCGCCTGCTCGGCGTCAGCCGCGGCGCGGCCTACCGTGCCGCCGCCTGCGGGCAGATCCCCACCATCCGTGTTGGCCGGCGACTG
>JBBDSW010000156.1:0-20460 GCA_040904745.1 Nitriliruptoraceae bacterium | reverse complement strand
CTACCGTGCCGCCGCCTGCGGGCAGATCCCCACCATCCGTGTTGGCCGGCGACTGCTGGTCCCCACCGCCCGCCTGCACCGGCTGCTCGACCGCATCCGCGACCGGCACGACCCGGCCGGCGACTGGCCCGGGTTCCTCGCCGAACTCTGGAGCCGTCGTCACGAACTGACCGCACCAACGCCCGCGCAACCCCTGGAACGGCCGCGACGAACGCTGGAGAGCCGCCGACCTCTCGACTTCGGTGATTGGGCCAGGAGGCGGTTATGGCAAGCCCCGTACGCGTCTACCCAGCCCGGCTGCATGGCGCTCCTCGACGGTTTCAGCCGCCGGTGGCGTGCGTAGCTCCGACGGTGGAGGGTGCGGGCGTGGCGTGTCCTTCAGCCCTAGGCGAGGTCGGCTCGCAGGTGCATGCTGGCGGTCGAGAATCACCTGGCTGTGAGGAGCTGACGTGCCGCCACATTGCGACACCCTGGATGGTCCTGTGGTGGCCGCTGCCCGTGACGCGCTGGAACGGGGCGAGGTGGAGGTGGCGCTGTCGTTCGTGCCGGCCGATGGCGAGGGCGAGGTGCGGGCTGCGTTCGAGCTCGCCCGCAAGGCCCGCGCCGAGGGGGAGGCGGGCCGCGAGGTCGCCGATCTCTACTTCTTCGACACGGTCGTGCGGGTCCATCGGCATGGGGAGGGTGCCCCGCACACCGGGTTGAAGCCGGCTGGGTTGGATGTGGGCCGGTGATCCCGGTGGCGGAGCAGGCCGCCGACACGGGCGATCCCGCCGCGCTGGTCGCGGTGCTCTCCGAGGAGTTGGAGCATCAGGTCGTGCACCGGCTCGAGGAGCTCCGCTCGCTGGTCGCGCATGGCGGCGAGGGGGTGCCTGCGGCCCGGGCGGCAACGTCTGCACGGCTGGGGCTGCTGGTGTGGGCGCACAAGGTGCACCTACTGCTGCACGCCGAGGTGCATGAGGACGGTCACAGCCACTGACGGCGTGAGCGGCTGGACGGATGTGGGAGATGAGTGACAACCCGGCCCGCGAGCAACCGGCGCCCGCGCAGTTGGACCGGATCGAGGCGTTCCTGACCGATGAGGTCGCGGCTGCGGCGCTGTATCGCGAACTGGCCGAACTCGACGGGGACCGGCGTGAGCTGTTCCTCGAGCTGGTGGCGACCGAGGAGCGGCATGCCGACCACTGGCGGCAGGTGCTGCGCGACGCCGGCCGCGACCCTCAGCCGGGCCGGCGGCCGTGGCGCAGCCGGCTGATCGGCCGGTTGGCGCGCTGGGTCGGGGTGGATCGGGTGCTGCCGGCGGTCGTGCGGGCCGAGGCGGCCGATCGGGACCACTACCGAGTCGTGCCCGAGGCCGCGCCGGGCATGGCCGACGAGGAGGCCGACCACGGCCGAACGCTCGCCCTGGCGGCGACCGACAGCGTCGGTGCCGGACTGGCCATGGCCGACGCCCGGCATCGCACCGCCGCCGGCGGGTCGCTGCGCGCCGCGGTGTTCGGGGTCAACGACGGCCTCGTCTCGAACTTCGCGCTGATCATGGGGATGGCTGGCGGCACCGGCCAGGCCGACGTGGTGCTGCTCGCCGGCGTGGCGGGGCTGGTGGCCGGGGCCGGATCGATGGCCGCGGGTGAGTGGGTGTCAGTGCGTTCCCAGCGTGAGCTGTACGAGCACGAGCTTGCGGTCGAGGCGTGGGAGCTCGAGCAGTTCCCCGACGACGAACGCCACGAACTCGAGCTGATCTACCGCGCCAAGGGGCTCGCGGACGACCAGGCTGCCACGGTGGCCGATGCGATCATGGCCAACCCCGCCGTCGCGCTCGACACCCTCGCCCGCGAGGAGCTCGGCCTCGACCCCAGTGAGCTGGGTTCGGCCTGGACCGCGGCGATCTCGTCGTTCCTCGCCTTCGCCGTGGGGGCCATCGTGCCGCTGGTGCCGTTCCTGGTTGCCGCCGGTCGGGGAGCCGTGATCGCCTCCGCACTGGCGTCCGGCATCGCACTCGCCGGGGTCGGCGCGGCCATCTCGCTGTTCACCGGACGCTCCACCTGGCGCTCGGCCCTGCGCATGGTCCTCATCGGCGGCGGGGCCGCCCTGGCCACCTACCTCATCGGCAGCCTCATCGGCGTCGCCATGTGAGATCGCCGACGACGAACACGTGACCCAGCAGGCCTCCCCTGAGCGGCCACTGCGGGCCAGCGGCACGTGCCCACGGCCGTGTCCGGGCTCCTGCTACGGCGGACGCCGGCCAGTGTCGTTGCAGGGGACATGTTCGTGGGGTGGCCGTCCTCCCACGCCGCCCCGTCCTCGAGGTGTCTGCCGCCGACCTGCAGACGCAGAACGGGGTGGTCAACAGTGGCGAACGCGCTGGGCACCGGGACCTCACCGTTCCCGCGCCAGCACGCCGACGACCCCAGTTCGAAGCGTCCCAGACGGCGTCAAACCGGCACGCAACGCCGTCATGGTTGTCTGGGGGTGGGACGTAGGCCGGCCACCCACGTCGCCCGTGAAGAGCCCGCGCTGCTCCCTGAGCTCCCCGGGGCCGGCGCCTCGCATCAGGTCCAACGTCTCGAGGCCGAACACGAAGCAGTCGACGTGGGGTCCGATCCCGGGTAGCCGATTCTTCTTCAGCCCCTGCGGGACCTTGGGGTCCTCCTCGCGCCACAGACGCTTGGCCTGCGAGCCGGCACGCCGCGTCGCCTTTGCGGCACGGGGGGCCTCACCGGGGACCCCGGCGGTTCGGAGCTTGATCAGAAACCCCCGAGGCAGCACCTCATCTTCCGGATCCGCCGGTGGGGCGATCCGCTGGCTAAAGCGGTGCTGGCTGACCACCTTGCAGACCCCCACCGCTTGCCCCTCGTCACGGCACGGACACCACCCGCAAGGAAGATGGCGCGAGCATTGTCATCCCGCGCGTCCCTCACACCGGCCACGCCGCAGCATGCGCGGCACGCACCGTGGTTGTCGCTTCCGCGTCGCCGTAGGACACGCCCTGCTCATGACCGCGGCCACGCCCCCAAGCGGCTGCAGAGTACGATCGTGTTCGACGTAGCCGTACCGGCGATCCAGGACGTGCTCGCCGCCCGGGGTGTTGCGAGCCGGGCCGACGATCACCGAACGGAAAGCTCGATCGGGCGGTCGAAACCATCAGCGATGTTCGACCGGTTCGCTTGGCCTGGAACCGAGAGGGGGAACCACTCGATGGAGACTGAGCCTACGCAGGAGACCGAGGGGCCTCATCCAAGAAGGTTGCTGGTCGCCATGTTGCACACGATGGCCGGGCCCACGGTATTCGATCACCTCTACCAGCTCGCACAGGAACAGTCGACAGAGTTCCACCTGATGATGCCCGTTCTTCGCCCGGACTATGGGTTGACTTGGACCGACGCTCAAGCCAGCCAGGACGCCGACGATCGGTTGGTGATCATGTTGGAGTTCATGGCCCGAGCAGGCCTGTCGGCCACCGGAGAGACCCGGACCGAGGATCCACCGGAGGCGCTCGATCTGGTTGCTCGAGGGCCTTCCGGTCCTTTCGATGGGGTCCTGGTGGTGTGGCGCCAGAAGAAGCACCGCTGGCTGTTCAAAAGGAAGAGCGAGGGCTTCGAGGAAGCGCTTGGCATCCCTGTCGAAGCCATCCGTGCGGATCCGCCTATCCGGCACAGCAACATCGAGGACCCCGGTCAGCTCCGGGAGATCTTCGAGGAGCATGCTGCAAGTCAAGGCTGGGGCGTTCAGTAGCGTGCTGCAGTGCTTGCGGAGGCGCTCGACCCGCCGGGGCGGCCGGATAGCCGATGTTGCCCGCGCGTTCATCCCGTGGGGCCCGCAATGCCGTGCCGTGCACACTCGGGCCCATCAACCGCACCAACCTGCCCGTGTCCAGTGGTGGTAACCCCACCCGCAGAGCACGGCCACGGCGATCTACGTTCGGGCCAGGCCTCGGAGGATGGCGGATGAGGTCCCAGCCGGGACGCTGGATGGCGCCCCAACCCAGGGTGGCGCGCGGTTCCGTTCGGGCTCGGTTTCACGCGAACCCATCGGTCCTGGGCGACGACGGCGCGGGTTCGCCTCAGAGATCTACGGTGCGAAGCGTTCATCCGACGAACTACGCATGCCGCGCCCTACCGCCCCTGACACGCAACCGCAGCGATGTCGCCCACATCAAGCATCGGCACGCGGTCGGACCATCCAGGCCGTCGCCAGGAAAAGCGCCATCCAAACCGCGGTCCGGAACGACATCGCCTGAAGGCTGTCCACGGCGACGCCTCCGCCTGTGCTGTACACGAACACGATCGTGATGAGCGCGACGACGTTGAGCATGAAGATGGTGTGCGCGCCGGCCCGACCGAGACGCGGGGAACGCCAGATCGCGAGGCCGACCGCGACATACGAAAAGCCCATGACGGTGTTGTAGACGAGCAACGGGAGGAACACCTGGTATCCGGGATCGATCCCTGCCAGTGCGCGTCCTCCCGCGAACAGCGTCGCCGTGCCGAACAGGACGGCGATCGCGGCCGCCAGGTATCTCACGGCCCGAACGGCGGAAGACTCGTTCATCCTTAGGTCCTCCCGCTCAGCCAGACATGCCCAGCCCGGAGGGGTGCCAGAGAAGTATCGCACCGCGATGTCTCCGACTTGGCATCTGCTCTCTGGGATCGAACCGGTGCAGACTTCCTCGAGCAGTGCTGCGATCTCGGCAGGCGCGAGCTCGACGAGCGCACGCGACCCCGGGACGGAGACGATGTGCTTGGCCACATCACGTCGGTAGTGATCGATCTCGGCTGCCGCATCGACGAACTCGCTGAGCCACCGGAGCGTGAACTCCTCCCCGGTGGGCTCTTGCGCTGCCCGTGCTTCTGCCACACGGCCACGGTTCACGGCCAACCACTCGGCTACCTCCAGCTCCGCCGGAAGTGGGCCGCAGCCCCTCTGGCGATGCGGCTCCGGCCCGTCGCAGGGCGTTGACGCTCTCGACAGCCGAGGACGGGTACGAGTCGAAATGGACACCGTCGTAGCGGTTGGGCGCCCACCATTCCGCGCCGTCGTCGGTACTGACGTAGTCCACGTAGACACGCTCTCCCCGGCAGGCTTCGACCTGGTGGGGGAGGATCCAGTCGACATCCTTGGGTCCGTCGAGATAGTGGCTCACCGGCAATGGCTGGGTGTAGTCGAGCAAATCCCCATAGGTCGGCGGCCGGTGGTCGCAGGCTTCTGAGTAGATTCCCTTGGCGAGATGGTCGTGGCACCGCTTGAACTGACGTGACCAGGTTCTGCCGTCCGTGCGAGGGCAACGACCGCGTCAACGAGGATGAGGAGCTTGCCTGCCCCCTCGTCGGCGATGACCCGCAGGACGTCAGCCCGGCAGACTCGTCATCGGCTGGCTGGGTGGGCCAGCGTTCGAGATCATCGATCCAGTACCCGATGAGACCGAGACCATTGGTGACAGCCGTAACGAAGCCAGTGTCCGACAGTTGGGCGGTGGCTCGAGGCTCCACGGACCGCAGGCTACGTGCGTCGGAGGTGCGGCCGCCACGTTGAAGGCGACCTGACACCGGGTCCACCGCTGCTGGCCGTCATCGGGATGGCGAAGCTCCGATGGCCCCTTGAATCCATTCGCTGGCGTGACCCGGGCAAGCCTCCGCTAGCAGTGATGATCATCCTGCGCGCACTAGCGCTGGCCGCTGCTACCTCAGTGAGGATGCGCCCGTTACTGTCGCGGTTGTGCCGCCCAAAACAGCGCTGGCCGTGTTCGGCGGCTTCGACGACGTTGCTGCCGGCTGCACGAGATTCAAGGTCGCCGACGGTGTCCCGCATGGAGGAAGCGTGGTGGTCAGTCGCGTTGGACGGCCGGCTCGCACGGATCCCCCCCTCACCGAAGGAGGACGTGGCATGACCAACGACCAGCACGCCGAGCGTCGACATCCTGAACAACCTGAGGGTGCGCTCGATCTTGTCGAGGCAGCCCGCGAACTCCTCGAACAAGCCCGCGAGCTCGCCGCCGGCCGGGCGGCACGCACGCTCACGCCCGGCGCGGGTACGCCGCTCAAACAGACGCTGCTGGCCATCGCGGCGGACCAGCGACTGGATGAGCATCAAACACCCGGACCCGCGACACTCCAAGTGCTCTTGGGCGACGTCATCATGCGAACCGGAGACACCGAACTGCAGCTGCGCCAGCACCACTGGGCTGCCCTCCCCCCGGCCGCACACGACCTGCGTGCAGAGACAGACGCCGTCGTGCTGCTCACGGTCACGACGCCTTCGCGGGACGCCGGCTGAAGCGGGTGGGACTGCCACGAGCCCGCCGCGCCGAACCGGCACATGCCACGGTCCGCATCGAGCGTGGCCGCGAGTGACGCCCACAGCCGTGATTGATCGCTGGCACATCGAACGCCGAGCGCCCGTGATCGCTTCGCTGCGACGCCCGGTCCGGGGGAGGCCAACGCGGGCGAAGCCAGTCCGAGATCGCAGGCCAAGGACCGCACTGCGTGTGGCACGATGACGCAACGCCGGAGTAGCTACAACGCGTTCGCCATCGCCGTCGCTGTATGCCGGTGGCCGCTCGGCCTCCGTTGCGTCGTTGGTTCCGGTGGGCTCGTTGTGCGTGCCGTCGTGGAGGCGGGCACTGCTCGTAGGTACAAGTTCGCAGGTGCGCGTGAGCCCTCGACGTGTCTTTGACGTCGCGGGTGTAGGTCCTTGATCGGCTCTGCCCCGGGGATGCTGGCTGCCGCCCGCTCAGTCCTGGTGGGACACCTCGTGGATGTACGCGGTGATGATCTTGGTGACGAACGCGTCTTCGAGGGGGGCGTGGGCCAGGACTCGGCGGTAGAAGAGTGGGCCGGCGAGCCGGGCGATCGTGGTGTCGAGGTCGTGGTCCGTGGGGAGTTCGCCGCGGTCGATGGCGGCCTCGAGCGTTTGGCGGAGTCCGGCGGTGCCGGATGCGAGCAGTTCGGCTTTGGTCTCGCGGAGCTCGGAGTCCCACTCGGCGCGCCCGATCAGTGCGACGAGTTCGGTGACCAGCGGTGAACTGCTCATCGTGCGTTGCAGGCGCTGGAGCTCTCGGGCGAGATCGGTGGCGAGATCGCCGCTGCTCCGCCACTCGTGTGGCGCCTCCACGTCGGCCAGGGCGTGCAGCAGGAGGTCCGTGCGCTTGGGCCAGTGCCGATAGACGGTAGCCCGGCCGACTCCGGCCTCGGTGGCGACCTGCTGGTGGGAGATGGCCTCGAAGCCGGCGCGCTGGACGAGGGAACGCACGGCTTCTCGGACGGCCTCACGGGTTCGGACGACCCGGGGGTCTTCTTCCTCGAGGGGCGTTGGCCTGTGGTGGACCGGTCCGCGGTGAGACATGTCGGCTCGATCGGCGAGGCGGTTACTGGTCGGACTTGCGAAACAAATTGTATCAAAGTACTGTTCGAGACAGATCGTCTCACACGTGCGCCGCGGACACGGGTGCCAGGGACGCACAATGACAGGTGATGCTCGTGACCCGCCTGTGATGACCTCGGCACTGCTGCTCCTGCTGTTGACCCGCCAGATCGAGCAGGACGCTCGGCGGGTCGACGAGGGCGGCCACAGGCTCCTCGCCGCAGCCGCCGCCCTTGGAGCACGCGTCGGGCCGTCCGGTGCCGACGGCTCGGAGGCCGCGATCAGAGCGCGGCGGACCATCCGCACCCAGCTCGAACCCCTGGCCGCCGCAACCGCCGCAACGGCCACAACTTCGCCGCCTCGCGAAGCCGACAGGACCGACCATGCCGAAGCTTGATGCGGACGTCGATGGCGACGACGACCAACGGCCCCCGATCCAGGCGGGTGACCTGGACAGCGTCCTGGCTTCGTTCGCCGCGGCACGGCTGGAGGATGTACGCGACGGGCATCACGACCCGAACCCCGACAGCACCCAGCACTCCCAAGCTGTCACCTTCCCGACCGCCCGCGCTCAACCAGATGACCGAGAGGGCCCACCATGCAGACCCGCATGCGCACTGCCATCATCCTGTCGACCATCACCGGCGTCGCCGGCGTCTGGCTCGCGGTTGCGTCGTTCTTCACCAGCTACCAGCCGACCGGTGCCCCCTGGATCACCGCGACCACCCACCACGTCGCGACCGGCACGTTGCTCGCCGTCATCAGCCTTGCGGCCGTGCTCACCATCATCGGTGGGGCACTCAAGGCGCTGGACGGCACGGTTGACGCCACGGCGGCGACCGTGAACCCAGGACACTCCGAATCGTGATCACGAGGCGGCAACGAGGAGCGTGACATCATGGAGCCGTGGATCGGCCTACTCGTCGTGGTGGCAGCCATCCCGGGCATCTTCGCGCTCGCTCGTGGTCGAAGTCACCGACCGCGGGCTGGCGACGTCGTGCTGCGCATCGACACCAGTAGTGATCCGAACGTGCCGCTCACGATCGTCAACGCCGGCCGTAACCCCGTCCTCGGGCTGGAAGCCACGCTCCGGTTCGAGCCGCGCGCTCCCCGACCCGGTCAGGTGATGGAGCGGCATCGTCGAGCCCTGGTCCTGCTGCCCGGCGAGCGGCTGGCTTTCCCCCTTCCCGAGGACGTGGCGGGACGGAAGGTGGCCGAGCACGCCACGCTCGTTCAGCGTGTGCGCCTGGACGCGATCGCCCGCGATTCGACGGGCCGGTCCGTGGAAGCTCGGGATGTGCTCGAGGACCCCATGGCGTGGATGGAGTCCGAGCGCCGCTCGCGATCGACGGTGGTGGCAGTGGGCGCGCCCCACGGCCGCGACCGATAGCTGTCTGCGCACCCCATCGCCCGAGGAACCTGAGGAGACACCACCCATGGATCATGGACACAGCGAGATCTGGATCAACGCCGCACCACAGGACGTCTACCGCTACCTGGCCGACTTCCGCCTTCACTCACGATGGAGGCCACGCCTGTCGGTCGAGCCAGCACCGGACGGGCCGACCTCCGTTGGCGACACCTATCGAACTCGGGGGCGTCACCCCGAGCGCCATCGCCAGAACGTGGAAACCGTGACCCGGCTCGAACCCGACGAGATCGTCGAGTACGAGGGGCTCGACCAGACCCTCGGCACGTTCCACCACGCCTTCCTCCTCACGCAGGACGATGGCGGGACACGTGTGACGCGGACCGCGGCGGCCAGTTTTCGGTGGCGGTTGCTGGGGCTGCTGCGGCCGCTCGTCTACCGAACGCTGGTTCCCCACATGCTCCATCGAGACCTGAAGGCGCTCAAGGAGTGCGTCGAGGCCGACCTCCACCGGCCAGCGGACATCACGAACACGCCTACCGAGTCGTAGGTGGTAGTTGCCGTCTTCCCGACATCTCCGCGCACCCACCGTCCCGGCAACGCGTCCGATGATGCCGTGGCCGAGGATGCGTGGCCACAACGGGCCGTGGGCTGGTCACCACAGCCCGACATCAGCGACACTCTGAACGCCTCCGGGTCCGTCCGGGATCTCTCCCACGCGCCGTGAGGCGCGGGTCAGGAGCCACCATGAACCGCACTGCCTGGGTCCTGCAGGTCCTCCTCGGCATCTACTTCGTGGCGACAGGGGTGATCCACCTCGTCGTTCCCGACGGCCTACCCGACGTGCTGACGTGGATGTACGACCTGTCGACCCCACTTCACTGGGTCGCCGGTCTCGCCGAGATCGCTGGCGGTCTCGGGCTCGTGCTACCAGCGGCCACACGCATCGCGCCCCGGCTGACGCCGCTCGCGGCTTCAGGCCTCGTGGTGGTCATGCTGTCGGCCGCAGTGTGGCACGCAACCCGAGGTGAGGTGCAGAGCATCGTCGGCAACGCCGTCGTGGCTTCCCTGCTCGTCCTCATCGTCTACGTGCGCACCCGCATCCATCCGATCGAGGCTCGTTGAGCATCCACCCGGCCGCGGGCGGTCACCGCGGCGATCGCCCGCGGCCACATACGCTCTTCAGGTCCCCGGTCGGTGGACCTCGCCAAACATCTCGCGTCGCTTGGGATTTCCCCGTGTTCGGTTGACAGTGGTTGTGGCTGTCATGCTGCTGCTGCGAGATCAGTGTTGCCGATGATGGCTTCGTACTCGACCGGGGTGAGACGGCCCAGCGCGCGTTCGTGGTGCCAGCGGGATGGTGGCGGGCTTGTCGCCCTTGCCGTGGATGGTGACGACCTGGTGCCGACGCTCCTACCGTGTCGGGGTCTACCGGATCATCTACGAACTCCGAGACGACGAGACCTTGCGTGTCGTCGCCATCCGACATCGAGGCGACGCGTACGGCACCGACCCCCGTTGAACACGAGCCATCCGGTGCACGATGCCCGTTGGTGCTACCAGGTGGCGAACGCCATCGCCGCCAAAAGGACTACGCGAGCCGCCGATTGGTCACCGATTGGTCACAGAATCCGGATGATGCGTCGTCACCGTCCGTCACGGCTGTGCACGAGCGGTCCGCGTTTGTCCTGGTCAGGCGGTATTTCCCGCCCCTGTGCGGTACTGGCCGGCATCCCTGACGGGCTACTGGAATCCGTGTTGAGTGGCAACACTCTCGGGGGTTCGAATCCCCCACCCTCCGCCACGGCGGGACACCGCCGCCATGATCCGGGACAGCGCTGACCAGCGGCTTCGATGGAAGGATCCGACGCTCCAGGCGTCGCTTCCTTCCATCGAACCCGGCTGGGACCCGATCCAGCAGCCCGATCGTCCGGGGCTTCAGCGGTCGGGCGTGTCGGTCTCGTGCTGCGGGGTCGGAGCCTGGGATGCCATGCGCTCGTGCCATCGCTCGTTCGCTTGGAACAGTTCCACCGCCTGCTTGCCCTTCGTGTCCTCGGCCAGGACCCGAAGTGTCACCTCGACATCTGCCCGTATGGGGTTCAACGCCGGGTCGAACATGGTCTCGCTCACCGCAAGTTCGGAGACCGTCACCGGCACTGCACGGGAGCCCCACGCGAACAGCGTCACACCGTCGTCGGTCGGGGGGCGAAGCAGCCGCTCCAGGACCGCGAGCTGGGGGTGGATCCCGACCTGGGTGCCGGTCGGGTCGCGGTCGGCGAGAGCGTCGGTGGCATCGAGCCGCAGGGTGAAGAAGATCGTCTCCTGCGGGGGGCCGGTCTCCGACCCCATGAGCGTGCGATGCAGCGCTCCCGGGTTGAGCGGGAACTCCAGGCCCCACGCGGAAGCCGGCGCCCCCGGCAGCCGGAGCAGCATCCCATGCCGGACACGGGGCGAGATGGGCGAGGTCATGGGGCTACTTCTTCGTGCCGTGACCGGGAGGATCGAACGACGGCTCGGTCGGCTCGGTGACGGCGTGGTCGCGCTGCCAACCCTCGTTCTCCACGACCAGCCGTTGGAGCGCGACGCGGCTGCCGTTGGCGTCGAGTTCGGGTAGGGCGACGTACTCGGACACCCAGCATCGGAAGAGGTGGTAGGCGAGTGCGAGCTGCCCCGCTTCGTTGTACAGCTCGAGGACCAGATCCTTGCGGAAGTCGGCCAGCGACACCTCGGTACCCAACCCGCCGGTGACGTTCCAGACCTTGCCCGCCCACTGCTCGAACTCGAGGTCGTGGGTGACGCCGCGTTCGAGGATCACCGGGGCATACGTGGTGTGGCCAGGCGATCTCCGGCTCGAGCTCGGATCACCGCCCTCCCGGTGGGTGACGACCTCCGTGGTCCGTCGCAGCTCGCTCACCCGGCTGATGCCTGCCACGTAACGTCCGTCCCACTTCACGCGGAACTTGAAGTCCTTGTACGGGTCGAACCGGTCCGCGTTCACGCTGAACTGCGCCATGGATCCCCCTCTCCCTCCGTGATCGTGCCTGTGCTACCGACTGCGACGACCGTAGCCCCGCGGCCGATCCTGCGGGTGAGGATGGTCGATCTCCGTTCCGTCCTCTCGGAAGCGGCTCCGGCCCCTTTCGGGGCCAGGGAAGTGTTGCGACCACCCCGAGGCATGACGCGACCGCGGAGTGCTCAGTGGTCGACGGCCGTTGGCAGGTTGGCACGACGACCTACGAGGTGGCGCATCCATGCTCCACCAGGACCTCGCAGTCATCTCGCTGAGGTCCCGTTGGTTGGAGCTGACGGGGGAGCAGCGCGTGCCGTCGTGATCCCTCGCGCACGATGCCGCTCAACTCGGGTCGTTCCCCGGCTTCCACTTGATGCCACAGCCGAGCGAGGAACGTTGCTCCGTGGGGACAGGCTCGCCGCGCAGGACCGCCTGGGCCGCCTGCCGGAGATCGGATCCGTCGACCTCGACGCCGTTCTTCGGCGTCGCTCCGTCGAAAGCGCCTCGATAGGCGAGGTGGCCGTCCGCGTCGTAGAGGAAGAGGTCGGGTGTGCACACGGCCCCTGTGGCGAGCGCGAACTGCTGGTCAGTGTCCAGCAGGTAAGGGAGGGACCACTCCGCACGTCGCTGCTGTTCGGCGAGATGCTCGGGGGCATCGTCGGGATAGGCCTCGGCGTCGTTCGAGCAGACCGCGACCACCTTCAGACCCTGTGTCATGAGGTCCGTCGCCACCTTCCCGAACTGCTGCTCGATGTGCCGGACGTAGGGACAGTGGTTGCAGACGAAGGCGACGAGTAGCGGAGCGCCGTCGCGGAGCTCTTCGAGGCGCTGGGTCTGTCCCCGCAGGTCGGGCAGGCTGGCCTCTACGAGGGGACTACCCAACGGGGTCGTGGGGCTTTCGATCGCCATGTGCCTCTCCCTTGTCGGTCGCGGATCGCCGATCTTCTCGTCGTCTGGTGGACGCGTCGTCGAGAGTGTTCCATCCATCTGTGCGCTCCGCCGTCCGCGATGACCGCGAGGTGCTCCAGTCACAGCGCGCCACCGGATCTCCCGGGGCGGATCGACCTGCTCAGGCGAGCCGACCTCGAACCCTCCAGCCAGGCCGTCCACGACAAGGTGCGGCCGCGTCCGCTCGTACTCGTCATCGCCTCCGGACGAGCCATCCATCGCTGTGCGGGTGCAGGCCAGCGGCACCGGGTGTCAGCACCGGGCCCGACACGCCGGCACGTCCGGTCCAGGGCCGCAAGGCCCCGATCCATGCCCGGATTCCGTGGTGCCTGCCGTCAGCGAAGCGCTAGGGTCGGGAGAGCATGATCACAACTACAGATGCACTGCCATCCTGCAGGGGAAGCCGGTCGGAGTCCGGCACTGACCCGCAGCCGTAGGTCGCACACGCAGCCGCGTGCCATGCGACGAGTCGGAGCGCCTGGGATGGCGAGAGCGGCTCCATTATCACCCGTCGAGGTTCGCGGGCGGAGCCCGGACACGCTGTCCGAGCGCCCGCCCTCCGTCACCGCATCCCGCGGCCGGAGGGCGTTCTCGTTCCGATCGAGTTCCGGCACCGCCAGCGGACCCAACCAGAGAGGCAGCACGTTGGTCCGCATCTACAGGCGCTCGGCGAGCGCGGTTCTCGCCTCCGCCCTCCTCCTCGCGACGCTCGTTCCGGGCGTCGCACTCGCACAGACGACCCCCGAAGAAGCGGTCCCCGCGGCGGCCGGCCACCTGGCCGAGGCCCTCGTGGACGGCGAACGCATCGAGACCACCTTCGATGGCGTGACCTACCCCGACCAGGGGCTCACGGCCGATGTCCTGCTGGCACTCGCCGGCAGTGGCGTCGCCGCAGACCACATCGAGGCGGCTACCGACTGGCTGGACAGCCAGGCCGGCGCGTACACCGGTACGGCATCCGGCGCTGTCTACGCGGGGGCCGTCTCCAAGCTCCTGATCGTCACCTCCGCGACCGGTCGCGCCCCGACGATGGGGGACATCGACCTCGTCGCCACGCTGGCGTCCACCGAGGACGGCGACGGTCGGTTCAGCGACGACTCCGAGTTCGGTGACTTCAGCAACGTGATCACGCAGTCGCTCGGGGTCATCGGCCTGGTGCGGGCAGCGGATGCAGCGCCATCCACCGCCGCGGTCGACTACCTCGCTGGTCAGGCGTGTGCGGACGGTGGTTTCCCCGCACAGCTCGATCCCGAGACCTGCTCCTCCGACGTGGACGCGACCGGTTTCGCGGTCCAGGCGCTCCTGGCTGCCGGCGAGGACGTGGTGGCCGGCGACGCCGTGCAGTGGCTGCTCGACGAACAGGCCTCCGATGGGGGCCTGGGCAACCCGGATGCCGGCCCGAACGCCAACTCGACCGGTCTCGCCGCGGTCGCGTTCAGCGTGGCCGGTGAGGAGGCCGCCGCGAGCGACGCACGCACCTTCCTCGTCGGGCTGCAGGAGGATTGCACCGGGGTCGCCCCCGGAGGCATCCGGTTCTCGGCAGGCGACGCTGGTGACGTCACCCGTGCCACGGCCCAGGCGCTGCCCGGGCTGACCGGCGTCGGACTCCTCGAGGTGACGGCTGACGGCGCAGTGGACGAGATCGCGGGGCTCGACTGCCCGACGCGGTTCCCCGACGTCGACTACCCGACGACCGTGCACGCCGAGGGGATCCTCGAGTTGACCCGTCGTGAGGTGGTGCAAGGCCGCGCCGACGGCACCTTCGGACCCGATGCATCGATCTCCCGGGGTCAGTTCGCGAGCTGGTTCGCCGGTGTCACCGGTCTGGAGCCGGTCGCCGAGACCAGCTTCACCGACATCGACGGCAGCGTGCACGCAGGGGCGATCGCCGCGCTCGAGGACGCCGAGGCGATCTCGGGTTACGGCGACGGCACGTTCCGTCCGTCTGCGCCGGTCACCCGCGGGCATGCGGCGTCCATCCTGGCCAACTGGCTCGGTCTCGACCCCGTCGAGGACGACGCCTTCGTCGACATCGCCGACTCCACCCACCGCACGTCCATCAGCGCTGCGGCGGAGGCTGACCTCGTCCAGGGGCGTGACGGTCGCTACGAGCCTGGCGCCGCGCTGCAGCGTGACCAGGCAGCGTCGTTGTTGTTCTCGCTCGCGATCCTGCTCGACACGACGAGCTGACCATGCGGCTCGTCCCGAGGTGGCTGACGGTCACCGCCGTCGCGCTCGGCCTGCTGGCCGGCGCGGCGACGGTGGCCGCCGTCCCTGCTGCCTCGGCCGAGGAGCGCTGCGACGGCGTCTGGGTCGTCGTCGACGCCCGCGAGGTGGGCGGCTCCCTGACGACCCGCTGCGCGACCGGCGACCCCGACACCGGGTTCGAAGCCCTGCAACGGGCAGGGCACAGCTACTCGTTCGTCCCGCGGGTCCCCGGGATGATCTGCGTCCTGGATGGCCGGCCCGATCCCTGCAACGGTGCGCCGGCGGAGGCCTACTGGTCCTACTGGCACGCGGAGGTCGGGGGGGCGTGGACCTACGCCACCCGCGGCGCCGGGGACCGCGATCCCGCCCCGGGCGACGTCGAGGGCTGGGCCTTCGGCGCCGGTGATCCTCCCGGTGTGCCGCCGCCCTCGGCACCGTCCGAGGCCGAACCGGACCCGGAGCCCGAACCGGAACCCGAACCCGAGCCGGAACCCGAGCCGGCGGAGGAGCGCCAGGAGGATCACTCGACGTCGGAGGCCGAAGACGGCTCGGACGCCCGCTCCGCCGACACCTCGTCGCCCGACGATCCGGGGAGCGAAGACGAGGATGCCGCAGCGGATGCCGCGCGGGACGATGACGCGTCCGAGGACGCTCCAGAGGCAGACGATCCCGACGACGCCCGGTCGCTGTCCGAGGAGGATGCCGACGGTGTGCCTGGCTCCGGGGCCGTTGCTGAGGATGAGGCGGCGGGCGCACTCGCCACCTCGGCGGCGGAGGACGGCTCGCTGGCCGGGATCGTCGCGACGGGCACCTTGATCGTGCTGCTGGCCTCCGGGGCCGCGTGGCAGTCGTCACGCCGACGGCGGAGCTGACATGGTCAGCGCAGCCGACCTCCGCGGGCTTCCCCGAGCACTGCACCCCGGGGCCTGGTGGGCCTGGGCCTTGGGCCTCGCAACCATCGCGACCCGCAGCCACAACCCGCTCGTCCTCGGCCTGGTCCTCGCCGTCGCCGGCTACGTGGTGACCGTCCGCCGCAGCGACGCCCCCTGGGCGCGGTCGTTCTCCGTCTTCCTCAAGCTCGGGCTCGTGGTGCTCACGATCCGTTTCGTCGCCCAGGTGGTGTTCGGGAACCCGGTCGGCGGCACCGTCCTGTTCACCTTGCCCGAGGTGTCACTGCCAAACTGGGCGGCCGGCGTGCGCCTCGGAGGTGCGGTGACGCTCCAGAGCGTGGCCGCGGCCTTCTACGAGGGGCTCCGGCTGGCTACCCTGCTCGCCTGCATCGGAGCGGCCAACGCGCTGGCCAACCCACGGCGGCTGCTCTCCTCCCTGCCGGCCGCTCTGTACGAGGTCGGCCTCGCGGTCGTCGTCGCACTGTCCTTCGCGCCGTCGCTGGTCGCGAGCGTGCACCGGATCCGTTCGGCGAGGCGACTCCGTGGCCGGCCCGACCGTGGGGTGCGCAGTCTGTTGTCGGTGGCCATGCCCGTCATCGAGGACGCGCTGGAGCGCTCCCTCGCGCTGGCCGGGGCGATGGACTCGCGCGGCTATGGACGACGGGCCGAGGTGCCGACCGGGACCCGCCGTCTGACGGCCGCGCTGACGCTCCTCGGGCTCCTGGGCATCGCCTTCGGCGTCTACGGGGTGTTGGACGCCGGCGCGGACGTCGCCGTCGCCGTCTCCGCGCTGGTGGTGGGCGTCCTGGCTGCGGTCGCCGGCATCGCGCTCGGTGGACGCCGGGCGGTGCGGACGCGCTACCGGCCGGATCCCTGGGCCCTGCCCGAGATCGTCACCGCAGCCAGTGGCGCGGCGGCTGCGACCCTGGCCATCACGAGCGCCGCTCTCGACCCGGTCGCGATGATGCCCCCCACCGACCCGCTGATGATCCCGACGCTGCCGCTGCTCGCGACGGCGGGGGTGATCCTGGCCCTCCTCCCGGCGTGGGCCACTCCGCCACCGCCGACGATGCTCCGTGCCCGGCCGGGTGCGCAGAGCAAGCGCATGCCGGTGACCGGCGAGCCCGAGTCCCAGACCGTCGAGGTGTCCGCATGATCCGCTTCGAGGACGTCTCGATCACCTACCCCGGGGCGACGAACCCGGTGCTCCATGGCGTCGACCTGCACGTCCCCGAGGGAGAGCTCTGTCTCGTCGTCGGGCGGACCGGCTCGGGGAAGACCACGCTGCTACGAGCGGTCAACGGTCTCGTGCCGCACTTCACCGGCGGGGAGCTCACCGGAAGGGTGACGGTCGCTGGACGCGATACCCGCACCCACCCTCCGCGCGAACTCGCCGACGTCGTCGGTGTTGTCGGCCAGGACCCCCGGTCCCAGTTCGTCACCGACACCGTGGAGGAAGAGCTCGCCTACGGCATGGAGTCGCTGGGCATGCCCGGTGACGTGATGCGCCGACGGGTCGAGGAGGTGCTCGACCTGCTCGGGCTCGCGGAGCTCCGTGACCGGCCGTTGGAACAGCTCTCCGGCGGGCAGCGGCAGCGGGTGGCGATCGGCTCGGTCCTCACCCCAGATCCACGGGTTCTCGTCCTCGACGAGCCCACCTCGGCGCTCGACCCTCCGGCGGCCGAGGAGATCCTGGCGGCCCTGCAACGGCTCGTCCACGACCTCGGCGTCACCGTCCTCCTGAGCGAGCACCGCCTGGAGCGGGTCGTGCAGTACGCCGACCGGGTCATCTACGTGCCGGGGACGGGTGGGGTGGTGACGGGCCGCCCGGAGGTGGTCCTCGCATCCACGCCCGTGGCCCCGCCGGTCATCGAGCTCGGGCGGGTGGCGAGCTGGTCACCGCTGCCCATGTCGGTGCGGGATGCCCGCCGCTTGGCCCCCCTGCTCCGCGAGCGGCTCGCTGACCGTCTCCCGGCCCGCACGAACGGGATGCGTCGTGCTGGCGCGGACGTCGTCGCCGTCGTGGACGGCGCTTCCGTGCAGCTCGGCTCGCTGTTCGCGCTGCGGGACGTCGACCTCGCCTTCCATCCGGGCGAGATCGTCGCCGTGATGGGTCGCAACGGCGCCGGGAAGTCGACCTTGCTGCGCAGCCTCGTCGGGCTCCATCCCCTCGTCACGGGCAGCATCGAGGTGTCGGGGAGCGATCCTCGGGGGCTGTCCCCCAAAGGGCTCACGAGGCGGGTGGGACTCGTGCCCCAGGAGCCGGCCGACCTGCTCTACGCCCAGACCGTCGGGCTCGAGTGCGCTGCGGCCGACGCTGACGCCGAGGTCGACGCCGGGACCTGCGCGGCCCTGCTCGCACGCATCGCACCGGAGCTGACGCCGGATCTGGATCCGCGGGACCTGTCCGAAGGCCAGCGCCTCGGGTTGGTGCTGGCGATCGTGATCACCGCCGATCCACCGCTGCTGCTGCTCGATGAGCCGACCCGTGGCCTCGATTACCGAGCCAAGGAGCGGCTGGCCGAGGTGCTGCGCCTGTTCGCGGCCCAGGGAACCGCGGTGGTCATGGCGACCCACGACGTCGAGCTGGTGGCCGAGGTCGCGTCCCGCACGGTGGTGCTGGCCGACGGTGAGGTCGTCGTCGATGGGCCGACCGCCGAGGTGGTCGTCGGGTCCCCGATCTTCGCCCCGCAGGTCGCCAAGGTGCTCGCACCCCAACGATGGCTGACGGTGTCCGAGGTGGCCGATGCGCTGGAGGTGCTGCCGTGACCGGTCGCCCCCGCCTGCATGCGATCAGGATCCGCCCTCGGGCCGCGGTGGCGCTGACGCTGGCCTCGGCGATCGGGATCGCCGCGTTCGCCTGGCCGCTGCTCGCCGATCCCTCGGCCGGCATCACGGAGCTGCGTGACGCTCCGCTGCTGTTCGGGGTGCTCCTGGTGGTGGTGCTCGGGGTGGTCCTCGCCGAGATCGCCGACGGGGGGATGGATGCCAAAGCCGTTGCCGTGCTCGGCGTGCTCACCGCCGTCGGTGCGGCTCTGCGGCCACTCGGGACCGGGATCGCCGGGTTCGAGCCGGTGTTCTTCCTCCTCGTCCTGGCCGGTCGGGTCTACGGCCCCGGCTTCGGGTTCGTGCTCGGGGCCACGACCCTGTTCGCTTCGGCGCTGACGACCGCAGGGGTCGGCCCGTGGCTGCCGTTCCAGATGCTCGGGGCCGCGTGGGTCGCTGCCGGTGCCGGTGCGCTGCCGTCGCTGCGCGGACGATCCGAGCTGGCCATGCTCGCGGCCTACGCGTTCGTGGCCGGGCTCTTCTACGGGATCCTGCTGAACCTCTCGTTCTGGCCGTTCGTCATGGCCGGTGACACGAGCATCGCCTTCGTCGCCGGGGACCCGGTCCTCGACAACCTCCGCCGTTTCGTCGTGTTCTCGCTCGTCACCTCGCTCGGGTTCGACCTGCCACGTGCCGTCGTGACCTCCGGGCTGGTGCTCCTCACGGGCTCCACGCTGCTGCGCTCACTGCGCCGCGCCGCGCGGCGAGCGGCGTTCACCGCTCCCGTGACGTTCACCCCGGAGGCAACGGGCGGTGGGATCTTCGGCTCCGGCCCCCCACCGCAGGATGGTCCTGCCGAGCCGGCAGTGGAGCGTCCACCGGGGCGTCCGAGACCGATCGCTTCGTCGTGACGCGGGGTGCGCGTCGCGACGTTCGCGAGCGCTCCAACCTCGCCGACGCGACGCAGGCGCTCACTCCCTCGACCGCCCGCCTGCGGCCAGCGCTGTGCGGCGGTGCAAGTGGGGATGACATCGAGGGCAACTATCGCGATAGTCTCCGTCCGTTGGGCATGTGGCCCATGGCACGTGACACGCGCGCGGAGCTCGTGACGCCGCGCGATCATCAATCGGAGACTGAGTATGCGGATGCGTAGATTCCGCTGGATGGGCGCACTCCTGGCCCTGACCCTGATCGCGACCGCCTGTGGCGGCGAGGGTGACACCAGCGACGAGCCGGGCGACGAGTCCGGCGACAGCGACACCACCGACGATGACGACAGCGACGACGGCGATGACGGCGACGGCGACAGCGCCGATGGCGCCGATACCGATCTGCTGGTCGTTGGGACCACCGAGCGGCCGAGCACGATCGACCCCGCTGAGGTCTACGAGAAGTTCGCTTCCGACCTCCTGTTCAACATCACCGATCGGCTCGTGGAGCTCGAGCCCGGCACCGGTGACGCCGTCCCTGGTGTCGCCGAGAGCTGGGAGATCTCCGACGATGGGCTGACCTACACCTTCGCGCTCCGCGAGGGCGTCACCTTCCAGGATGGCTCCGACCTCACCTCCGAGGACGTGAAGTGGTCACTGGAGCGGTCCGTGAACATCAACCACCCGGATGGAGCCGCGTTCCTGATCGGCGCGATCGAGTCGATCGAGACCCCGGACGACCTGACCGTAGAGATCACGATCAACCAGCCGAACGTGACGTTCCTGTCGCGTCTGGCGTACACGGTCGGCACGATCCTGCCGAGCGACTCGGACGCCTACTCGGCACCGGACAGCATGCTGGAGGAGCCCTCCGCCGACGAAGCGGGCGAGTTCATCCAGGGCGAGACGATCCTCGGCTCCGGACCGTATGAGCTGACCTCCTACAGCCCGGACCAGGGCGCGACCCTGGAGGTCTGGGACGGCTAC
>JBBDSW010000155.1:14416-21858 GCA_040904745.1 Nitriliruptoraceae bacterium | reverse complement strand
CGCCCCGAGTGCGCATCGCCGACCGCTCCTGTTCGTCGTAGCCGAGCTCGGCGAGGACCTCCGCGGTGTGCTGCCCCGGTTCGGGGGCCGGTCGTGCGACCGTCCCCGGGGTGCGCGACAGCCTCGGCGCCGGTGCCGGCTGGAGGACGCCGAACGCCTCGGTGAAGGTTCCCCGAGCCTGGTTGTGCGGGTGGCGGGGCGCCTCGTCCAGATCGAGGACGGGGGCCACGCAAGCATCGCTGCCCTCGAACACCGCGACCCAGTCGTCGCGATCGCGGGTGGCCAGCAACCTCGCCAGGCGTTCCTTCTGCTCGGGCCACGCCTCCCGGTCGTACTGGGGCCAGTCATCGGGGTCGAGGTCGAGACGGGCGCACAGCTCCGCGTGGAACCTCGGCTCCAGGGCGGCGACCGCCAGGAAGCGTCCATCGGCACAGCGGTAGGTGTCGTAGTACGGCGCCGCTCCGTCCAGCAGGTTGCTGCCGCGGTCGGTGCTCCAGGCTCCCAGCTGTCTGAGGCCGTGGAGGAACGCCGTCAGCGAGGCTGCGCCGTCGACCATGGCAGCATCGATCACCTGACCTTCGCCCGAGGTCGCCCGCTCCACGAGCGCGGCGAGCACGCCGATCGCGAGGAAGGCGCCACCCCCGGCGAAGTCCGCGAGGTAGTTGACCGGCGGCGGCGGGGGCTCATCGGTCCGGCCGATCGGGTGCAACGCCCCGGCGAGGGCGGCGTAGTCGAGATCGTGGCCGGCGCGGGGAGCCAGCGGGCCGTCCTGTCCCCACCCGGTCGCCCGGGCGTAGACCAACCCCGGGTTGTCGGACCGCAGCTCGCCGGGTCCGAGCCCGAGCCGCTCGGCCACGCCGGGCCGGAACCCCTCGACCAGGACGTCCGCGGTCGCGCTCAGGCGACGGACCACCTCGACCCCGTCCCCGGTCTTGAGGTCGAGGGCGATGGACCGGCGGTTGCGGGACAACCCGACCATGGACGCCTCAGCGCCGAGCGCCCCCGTCGCCCCCGTGACGCGGTCCACCCGCACCACGTCTGCGCCGAGGTCGGCGAGCAGCATCACGCCGTACGGCACCGGCCCGATGGCCGCCAGCTCGACGATCCGTACACCCGTCAACGGTCCGGTCACCCGTCCCTCCTCGCGACCGATGCGTTCAGCGGGGACGATCACGCAGATCGAGCACGCTGCCGGAGACGACCGCGCGATCGTCCACGGCCTCCCACAACCGACGTGCCGTGTCCTCCGGGTCCGCGAGCTGGCCCTCCCGGTGCAGGGCCTCGAACCGGTCCAGACCGGGGAAGTCCCGCGGATCGGTGGCGCGAACCATCGCCTGCATGTCGGTGTCGACGACCCCGGGGGCGATGCTGAGGACACGTGTCCCGCCGCGCAGCTCCTGCTCCGCCCCGACCGTCGACGCCCACCGATCGACGCCGGCCTTCGCCGCTCCGTAGGACGACCAACCCGGGTAGTCCTTGTTCGCGGCCCCCGAGGAGACGAGGACCAGCTCGCGCCGCGCGTGCAGGTGCGAGACGGCCGCGAGGAAGCGGTGCCCGAGCACCTGGGGCGCGGCCGCGTTCAGGAGCACGTTGGCGGCATAGCGCGCGGGGTCGACCTCGCCGGCGAAACCGATCGGTGCGATGGTGCCGGCGGCCTGCACGAACGTGATCCGCTCCCACTGGCGTTCGGTGGCGAGTGCGTCGATGACGTCACCCACCCGCGCCCAGCTGGCGGGATCGGCGAGGTCGGCCGCGATGTGGCCGCGGGCCACGTCATCGGCCGACCGGCGGCTGATGGTCACCCCGTGCGCGTCGCTGGGAGCGGTCGCCAGCACGGCGCGGCCGAGGCCGGACGAGCCGCCGGTGACGAGGAGCAGATGAGCCATCCCGTGAGCCTACTGGCAACGCGTGGAGCGGTCCGGTAGGGAGCACCCGGCGCCGGCTACCGTCGGGGCGGGGCGGCTCCAGGGAGAAGGGGGCGAGGTGACCCGCGACGTGAAGGCTCGGAGCGCGCTCGCCCTCATGGGCGTGGCCGTGCTCGCGCTCGCCGCGACCGGCCTGATCTGGAGCACGGCGGTGCAGAGCGCCCGACAAGGAGACAGCACCGAAGCGGCCACCGCGAGCCGACCCGGGACGGGTGCACTGCGCGAGCCGGCTGGCTTCACCGTCTGGGAACGCAACCGGGACGGCGAGCCCATCCGGTGGGATCCGTGTTCGCCCATCGAGCTCGTGTGGCGCCCGGACGGTGCGCCCGTGGGGGCCCGCGCGGATCTCGAAGCTGCCCGACACCGGGCCGCGGAGGCCACCGGTCTCGACCTCACGCTGCGGGGCCGCAGCGACGAGCCGGTGACCGACCCCCGCCTCCCCTACCAGCCGGAGCGCTACGGCGATCGCTGGGCGCCGGTGTCGGTGGCCTGGACGACCTCGGCCGAAGCCGGGTCCCGTCTCCTCGACACCGATCGGGGCGTCGCGATGCCGATCGCGGTGGGCCCGGCGGGAGACCGGACCTACGTCAGCGGGCAGATCCTGCTGAACGCGGAGCGGGATGATCTGCGGGCCGGCTTCGATGACCGGGCGCACTCGTGGGGGGCGACCCTGCTCCACGAACTGCTCCACGTCCTCGGGCTCGGCCACGTCGACGATCCGGACGAGCTGATGTACGAGTTCCCGGGTGAGGGCCCGGTCGAGCTGGGTCCGGGCGACCGAGCGGGAGCGGACGCGATCGGCGCCAGCAACGGCTGTCGCGACGTCCCCGCGGCGGGGCCGGTCGAGGTGGTCGAGCCACCAGCCGACCAGGTGCGTGGCCACGGGGTCCCGTGACCACGGCCACCTCAGTCGAACCCGGCCAGTGACACGCCCCTGGCGCCCGTCATCCCGCCGTCGACCGGGAGGACGGCGCCGGTGATCCAGGACGCGGCGTCTGAGAGGAGGAACACGGCGGCTCGGGCCACGTCGTCCGGTTCCCCGAGTCGGCCCAGCGGATGCGACGCCGCTGCGGCGGCCTCGTCGGGCTCCCACAGCGACGTCGACAACCGGGTGCGCACGATCGCGGCGGCCAGCGCGTTGACCCGCACCCGGGGGGCCAGCTCCAGGGCCAGTTGCCGGGTGAGGTGGTGGAGTCCGGCCTTGGAGACGTTGTAGGCGCCCAGCAGCGCGCCGGGGGCGATGCCTCCCACGGAGCCGATCGTCAGGATCGAGCCACCGTGGTCCTGCATCGAGGCGCCCCAGGCGTGACGTGCCCACAGCAGCGGGCTCCTGAGGTTGACCTCCCAGGTCCGATCGACGGCGCCGAGGTCAACGTCCATGAGGGAGCCGGCGGCCGGGTTGGTCCCGGCGTTGGCGACCAGCAGGTCGAGCGCGCCGAAGCGGTCGACGGCGGTCCCGACCGCGGCCTCCACATGGGCTTCATCCGTGGCGTTGCCGGCCACGGGGACCATGCGGTCATCGAACCCGCTCGCGAACCCCTCGAGCGCGTCGGCGTGACGCCCGGTCACCACGACGCCGGCCGCACCGCTGTCGATGAGCCGGCGTGCGATCGCCGCACCGATCCCACGGCTCCCGCCCGTGACCAGCGCCACCTTGCCGTCGACCTTCACATCCATCACGGCCCCTCACCTCGACTGGGGCGCGACGCTAACAACCTCCGGCGGCCCGCCGACCAGCAGGGTCCTCGAACGCTGCGCGCGCGGCTGCCCTCACACGGCGGCGTCGATCGCCCGGGCGAGGTCGAGGTCCT
Source organism: Nitriliruptoraceae bacterium (assembly GCA_040904745.1). Classification (GTDB taxonomy): domain Bacteria; phylum Actinomycetota; class Nitriliruptoria; order Nitriliruptorales; family Nitriliruptoraceae; genus T1Sed10-7. The sequence continues at coordinate 18,122 of JBBDSW010000155.1, read as the reverse complement.
TGTGCGTGATGCCGCCCTCGTCGTGCGTGGTCAGCTCGATCGTGACCCGGTTGTAGACGTTGGTCAGCTCCGGGTGGTGGTTGGCTTCCTCGGCCAACGGGGCGATCCGGGTGATGAAGGCGATGGCCTCCAGGAAGCCGTCGAAGGTCACCTCCCGGCGGATCGCGTCCCCGGAGAGCTCCCAACCGTCGAGCTCGGCGAGGGCCTCGCGGACGGCGTCGTGGTCGAGCGTGGACATGGTGGCTCCTCTACGGTCGCGTGCGGTGGTGTCGGCAGCGTGACAGGTCGCGACGTGCGCTGCTGACCGAGCCATGGCCGCCACGGACGCGAACCTCTCCCACAGCACGGGGCCGACCATCGGCACCGCCCTGCCCCACGACCCAGCGCCGTCCACGGTCGGAGACCCCGGTGCGCGAACTCCCGATGTTCCCCCTCGGCACCGTGCTCTTCCCGCACATGGTGCTGCCCCTGCACGTGTTCGAACCGCGCTACCGGACCCTGCTGGAGCACATCATGGCGCCCGGCAGCGCGCGTGAGTTCGGGGTCGTGCTGATCGCACGAGGTGGGGAGGTCGGGGGCGGCGACCTGCGTACCGACGTCGGGACCGTCGCACGCGTCATCCGATCCGAGGAGCTCGACGGCTCACGCGCACTGGTGATCGCCCTCGGCACTCGCAGGCTGCACGTCGAGCGCTGGCTCGCGGACGACCCGTACCCGCGCGCCGAGGTCACCGAGCGTGCCGACACCCACGACGACCAGGCCGTCATCGACGCCTCGTCGGTCACGATCCCGCGACTCCGCCGCGTCCTGGCCCTCCAGGCCGAACGCGGCAGGGGCGACGTCGCACCCACCTTCGACCTCGCTGACGAGCCGGACGTCGCCTGCTGGCAAGCCGCCGTCCTGAGCCCCCTCAACCCGCACGATGCCCAGCGGGTGCTGCAGACCGACGACTGCGCCGACCGGCTGCGCCTGCTCGATGAGCTCCTCGCCGGCATCGAGGAGACCCTCGAGCTCGAACGCGACCTGGACGGCCCGTGAGGGAGGCCCCTGGTCGATCGCGCGTATCCTGTACGGCTGTGACCGCTGACCCCGCACCGCCCCTCGACCTCCGACCCGATCGGGTTCGGGTGCGTCCGATGCGGCCGGAGGAGTCGGCCCGCATCGGGGAGATCACGTTGACCTCCTACGACGCCTACGGCACGATCGACGGGCCGTACCGCGACTACCTCGCCGATCCCACGCAGCGCCTGGATGGCTGCACCGCGCTGCTGGTCGCGGAGCTCGACGGCCACGTGGTCGGGACGGTGACCTTCGTCCTCCCCGGTGACGCCGGATGGGAGGACCGGGCCGCACCGCAGGGTGACGCCGGCTTCCGGGTGCTGGCCGTCGACCCGGCCGCCGAGGGCCACGGCGTCGGCCGCCGGCTCGTGGTCGCGTGCATCGAGCGGGCACGCGCACTCAGCAAGCGCCGTCTGGTCATCGTGACCATGGCCTGGATGCACCGGGCGCATCGGCTCTACGAGGGTCTCGGGTTCGTGCATCGGCCGGATCTCGATGTCCGCTTCCCGAGCGGGGTCGGCCACGTCCTGACGCTCGATCTCACACCGGACGCACCGCGACACTTCCCACCGCCCGGCCCGGTTCCCGACGAGGTGCCGTGGTTCGAGGACGTGTGGGAACTGCGCTAGGTCCGCGGGCGGCTACGACAGACCGAGCAGCTGGAGGACCGCGCGGATCGCCAGCGGGAACAGGACGGCCAGCGCGATGGCCGCCGCGAGCGTGACCAGCACCCAGCGTCCGGTGCGCGGTGGTGGCTCCTCCTCGAGCCGCTGGGTGGCCGCGGCGGCTGGGGGCGGGGGCGGACCGGGCTCAGGGCTCCCGACGCGCTCCTTGGGGTTCGGGGGCGGCAGCGGAGGTCCCTCTGCGCTCGGCCGGCCCAGCACCTCCGCCACCATGCGTGCAGCGAGGTCGGCGCCTTCCGGCTCGTCGACGCGCGGAGAGGCGGCATCCTCGCTCGGCGGTGCCGTCGTCGACTCGGCGAGGATCTCGGCGACGATCCGCGCGCCCGCGAGCTGCGCGTCCGTCGGTGGGGTGGTGGCAGCCGGCGGCGCATCGGCCGGGACGTCGAAGACCTCGGCCACGATGCGTCGCGCCCGGGCACGTGCCTGCGTCGTCACAGGGTCACCTCCGTGCGACGTCACCGGCCGCCCGCTCACGCCCCGGCACCGCGCGCAGACGCCCGGTGGTGAGCCAGTCGGGCCTGAGGAGGAGCTCCAACGGCCCGCGGTGGAACCGCCGGCGCCAGAGCACGGCGAGGATCGTGAGGCCGATCCCGAAGGCGGCGACCAGGCCCACGGCGGACAGCAGGCTGTCCGTGCGCAGGGGAGCCTGCGGCACCTGCAGGACGACGAGGTGGAGGACGTAGGCCGTCAGGGCGAGCTGGCCGACCGCCTGCAGCGGCCACGTCGCGCGGGGCCAGCGGCCCGCCACGCGCAGGGACACGCCGAGCACGAACACGGCCGCGGCGGTCCCTCCCAGCAGCCACAGCGGCATCTGGCTGTGGGCTCCGCTGGTCGCCAGGAAGCGCAGGTCGCCAGGGCTCCTGGGGGTCCCGAGCAGGACGACGAGCGTCCTGGCGGAGAAGAGCGCGATCAGCGCCGTGACGCCGCCGACCACCAGCAGGCGGCGCTGCGAGCCCGCGGACGAGAGGTCACGCCGCCCGAGCCAGAGGCCGACCAGGAACGGCGCGATCCAGACGACCAGGGGGTAGGGACCCGACAGCACCAGCGCGTGCACGATGTCGCCCGGCGGATCGGTGACCGTCGCGCTGATGCGGGTGTACGCCCCGGGCTCCGCCCCACGCCCCAGGAGGAAGGCCACCGGTCCGAGCGCCAACGCTCCACCGGCCACCCGCAGCAGCCAGCGATCCGGCAGCTGCACGGCCAGGATCGCCACCAGGAACAGCAGCGCGTAGCTCTGCAGGATCACGTTGACGCCGTGATCGAGCTCCTGCAGGACCAGGCCGGCGGGCAGCAGGAGCACGGCGCGCCAGCCGAGCTTGGCTGCCGCCTCACGCGAGGACGAACTCCGGGAGCGGTCGAGCAGGGACACCCCGACCCCGGCGACCAACACGAACAGCAGTGAGGCCCGACCGTGCGGCGCCGCGTAGAGCCGGCCGGCTGCCCCCGGGATGTCCGTCGGGCCGACGTGCACGGCGATCATCCCGAAGAGGGCCAGGCCCCGAGCCAGGTCGAGACCACGGATGCGGTGCCGCGGCGATCCTCGCCGCACCGCCGAGACGATCTCGTCGGCCACGAACCTCCGTCTCTGTCGAGGATGCCCGCCCGCTCCGGCGAGGGCCGTCGCCGGCCGTCGTGAACGGTGCAGTGACCCTAGCGCGCGCTTGGCACCGTGCGGCCCCGTCCGGGTGGACGTCGGAGGCCGATAACGTCGCGACCGTCGGGAAGGGGAACCGATGGCAGGGACCCTGCACCGAGGGACGCGATGGCGTGACCGACGTGCCCTCGGTGCGCTCGTGGCGGTCTCCGTGGTCGAGCCGTTCGCATCGGGCATCGGGGGCGGCGGGGCTGCGCTGATCGCCGCACCGGGTACCGAACCGATCGCCTACGACTACCGCGAGGGCACGAGCACCGCGGCGGGCTGGCCGGGAACAGCACCCACCTCACCGTCGTCGACGCGGACGGCA
>JBBDSW010000155.1:0-14316 GCA_040904745.1 Nitriliruptoraceae bacterium | reverse complement strand
CGCCGATGACCGCCGTGAGGCCGCTTTCGAGGTCGCGACCCCCTGACAGCCCGGCGAGTACGCTGCCCCGCATGTGCGGCCGCTTCCTGTCCCTGTCCACGCTGGACGAGCTCACGGCACAGCTCGCGATCGATGAGGTCGCGACCGAGCCACTGCCCCGGCGCTACAACGTGGCGCCATCCACCGAGATCTACGCGGTCATCGATCGGGACGGCAAGCGCCGGCTCGGGACGCTCCGGTGGGGCTTCGTCCCCCCGTGGGCGAAGAGCCTCCGCGGCGGGAAGCAGCCGATCAACGCCCGCCTGGAGACGGTCGCGACCTCGCGGATGTTCGCACCGAGCTTCGAGCATCGCCGGTGCCTCATCCCCGCCGACGGCTTCTACGAGTGGCAGGCGCGCGGCGAGGGCCGACGCAAGCAGCCCTACCACCTCGCGGACGAGGGCGGCGATCCGCTCGTCTTCGCGGGTATCTGGACCTCCTGGCGCGATCGTGCGGCCGAGGAGCAGGACCCGGTGTTCTCGACCGCCATCGTGACCACCGAGGCCACCGGCCCGGTCACCGAGATCCACCATCGGATGCCCGTCATCCTGCCGGAGCCGCTGTGGGACGACTGGCTCACGGCGGACGCCGACGACGCCGACCACCTGCTGACGGCGGTCCGCGCCCTCGATCCCCCGAGGCTTGAGGCAACCCCGATCGGGACCGCGGTCAACGACGTCCGCAACGACGCGCCGGAGCTCCTCGAACCCGCCGGCGTCGAGGACTGACAGCCAGCGGGGCGTCGCACGGTCACCGGGACGGGACGGCCAGTTCCCGTCGGACGTCCGCGGCCAGGCGGGCGGCATCGGCCGCCCGGGCGGACAGGCCCACCCCATCGAACATGGCGCCACCGAGGTGGATGCCTCCCGGCTCCTGGGTGAGCAGGTGCCGGATCCGGTCGAGCCGGGCCAGGTGGCCGACGTCGTACTGCGGGAGCGCATCCGGCCACCGGGTCACGATCCGCTCCTGTGCCGGTGCCCGCAGCGCCAGCGCCCACCGCACCTCGGCGTCCACCCGCTCGACGAGTTCGTCGTCATCGAGCGCGAGGGCCCGGTCGTCGTCGATGCGGCCCACGGAGGCGCGCAGCAGCACCCGGCTCCGGGAGGCGAGGTGCGGCCACTTCACCGAGCCCACGGTGATGGCCTTGACCAGTCGACCCTCCGTCCGTGGGACCAGCACCCCGCTGGCGGCCGGGATACCCGACGCATCCCCGGCCGAGTACGCCAGTGCGACCACACCGACCGAGGCGCTGCGCACTCCGGCCAACTCGCGGGCGACCGCACGCCAGTCGGCGGCGAGCAGATCAGCCGCAGCGGCCGGCGGGACCGCGAGCACCACGCGGTCGAACAGCTCGGAGCGGTCATCGAGGTGGAGGGCGACGCCACCCGCGCGGGCACGGAGGGAGCGCACCCGGCTGTTGCTGCGCACCCGGTCCCCGAGTGCGGCCGTCAACCGCTCGATGACACGCCCGAGGCCGTCGCGCACGGTGGTGAAGACGGGTCCGGGCTCGCTCGCTGTCCGACGGCGCTGTGCCCGCAGCCCGTCGGTCACCGACCGGTGGTCGGCCGCCGCCTCCCACACCGGCGGCAGCGTCGACTGCGCCGAGAGCCGTGCCGGATCGCCGGCGTAGACCCCGCCGAGCAGGGGGTCGACCAGGCGCTGGACCACGCCCCTGCCGAAGCGTTCGCCCACCAGGTCGGACACGCTCCTGTCGCCGACCACGGTCCTCCTCGGGCGGACCCGCTCGCTGGCGACGTAGGCGAGCTCCGGCGCGGTCAGCACCCGGCTACGGGCGAGCGCGCGCAGGTCCGTCGGCACGCCGAAGACGGTGCCGGACGGCAGTTCCCTCAGACGACGATCGAGCCACAGCAGGACCCGGCTGACCTGTGGGGTCACGAGCTCGTGGTCGCCGAACCCCAGCGCCTCCAGGAGCCCCGGTCCCGCTGCCTGGCGGAGCAGCAACGCGTCCGCGCCGACGTCCAGCGGTCCGTCCTCCAGTTCGACCGTCCGGATCTGTCCGCCCGGCTCGCCGGCAGCTTCGTAGAGCACCACCTCGGCGTCATCACGCAGGTGCCAGGCGGTGGCCAGTCCGGTCAGCCCGCCACCGATCACCGCGACACGGGGGCGGCTCACCCGTCCTCGCCCTCCCCCGGCTCGCCACCGAGCTCGTGGCCGGCGACCGTGTCGATGACCTCGGCCAGCAGCCCGAGGAGGGTCCCGCGGCCCGTGTCGACGGTCGTCAGCCGGCAGCCGAGCTCCTCGGCGACCGCGAGCAACGCCGCATCACCGCCGGTGCCCGGCGCGACCGGACACTCGACGACGTCCCGGTGTCCGTGCACCTCGACCACCGAGCGCAGCGCATCCACCGCCGTCGGCGTGCGGGTCGTCCCCCGCCACGCGATCGAGCGGGAGGCGAGCGGGACGCGGTCCGCCAACGCTTCGGCCACCTCGCGGAGGAACACGACGTCCTCGGGGTCGGTGTCCGGCCCCGGATCCGGCGCGGTCACCATCACGTGCGCGCCACTGCGTGCCCCCGGCCCGACCGCGTCCGCCAGCGCATCGGCCAGCGCCGGCAGCGCGTGCCACGACACGACCCCGGTGTAGGCCAACAGGGTCGCCGAGCCCTCGGCGTGGAGCTCGGCGTGCTGCGGCCACGGGCGGACCGCGAGGCCCACGACCAGGGAGGCGTCTGCTCCGAGCCGCGCAGCGACCTCGAGGTGATCGTCGGCGGTGGTGGCGGCCACCGGCACCCCGGTGCGCTCGGCGAGCGCGGCGTCCAACCCACGGCCCCCCAGCAACGCCACCGCCAGGTCCCCGGTCACGAGGTCGCCTCCGCGCCGTTCGCGACGACGCGACCCTCCGTGTGGACGAGGTCGACGAGCCGCTCCAGCACGCTCGGGTCGGTCTCGGGCAGGACCCCGTGGCCGAGGTTGAAGACGTGATCCGGCCGGCCACCCGCCCGCTGGAGGACGTCACGGGCCCGCTCGGCGACGTGGTCGAACGGCCCGAGGCAGACCGCCGGCTCCAGGTTCCCCTGGAGGCCGACCCCGTCGGGAACCCGGGCACGGGCGACATCCAGCGGGGTCCTCCAGTCGACCCCGACGACGTCCGCACCGGCGGCGGCCATCAGCGGCAGGAGCTCCCCGGTGTCGACCCCGAAGTGCAGCCTCGGGGCGCCCATGCCGTCCAACTCGGCCAGGACCCGCTGGCTGTGTGGCAGCACGAAGCGTTCGTAGTCCTGCGGAGCGAGCGCACCCGCCCACGAGTCGAACAGCTGCACGGCCGAGGCACCGCGCGCGATCTGCCCCTGGAGGCTCGCCACCGTGATGGTGGCGAGACGGTCCAGGAGCCGGTGCCAGGTCATCTCGTCGCGGAACATCAGCGCCTTCGTGCGGCGGTAGGACCGGGAGGGACCGCCTTCGACGAGGTAGCTCGCGAGCGTGAACGGTGCCCCGGCGAACCCGATCAACGGCACGTCGAGCTCCGCGGCCAACAGCGACACGGTGTCGAGGACGTGGGCGAGGTCCTCCTCCGGATCGAGGCGGCGGAGGCGGGAGACGTCGTCCGCCGTCCGGAGCGGCTGCGCGACCACCGGCCCGACGCCGGGCTCGATCACCACCTCGAGGCCGATCGCCTGGAGCGGCGTGACGATGTCGGAGAAGAGCACCGCTGCATCGACGCCGTAGCGCCGTACCGGCTGGAGGGTCACCTCCGCGGCCAACTCCGGGGTGTGCACCACCTCCTCGAAGGAGTGCTGCTCCCGGATCGCGCGGTACTCGGCCAGGGCGCGGCCGGCCTGGCGCATGAACCAGACGGGGACCTGCTCGTGCGGCTCCCCGCGGCAAGCGGCCAGGAACGGGGATGCCTCGTGCCGAGCGCGCAGGGCAGCCAGATCGGGCACGGCAGGGTCCTCGGCGGTCGTGTCCACGGGGAGCGAGGACGGCACGGTACCGGCGGGTGTGTCGAGGGGAGTCGGCCGGTAAGCCGGATCCTGTCCCCACGACCGACTCTCATCGGACGTGGGTGGCGACCATCTCTCTGGGACGTCGGTCACCCGACGCCTCGTGCGGCCTACCCGGGACCATGTCGACGGGCCGCCGTGGTCCCTGCGTGGCCTTGCTCCGGGTGGGGCATGCCTAGCCGCGGCGGTCACCCGCCGCGCTGGTGAGCTCTTACCTCACCGTTTCACCCTTACCTGCGGGCGGGCCCGCAGGCGGTCTGCTCTCTGTTGCGCTTTCCGCGTGTCACCACGCCTGGGGGTTACCCAGCACCCTGCCCTGCGGAGTCCGGACTTTCCTCACCCGTCGTCGGGTCTCCCCGACCGCGGGCGCGGCCGCCTGGCCGGCTCCCCTCGAGGTGACCAGGGTACGACACCGCTCACCTCGCGGGGCCCTCTGCCGAAACGCAGCCGACGCAGGCCACCCGCCGTATGGCAGGCTGGGACCATGGACACCACACCCGAGCCCTCGTCCCCCCAGCCGCCGGCAGCCCTCGCATGGGCCGACGGTCACGTGATCCCGGCCGGCGAGGCCACCGTGCCGCTGACCGATGAAGGGTTCCTGCGCGGCGACGCCGTCTTCGAATCCATGCTGGTGCGAGGCGGCCGCACCCACGCACGTGAACGTCACCTGGCCCGGCTACATCGCTCGGCAGCAGCGCTCGACCTCGAGATCGATGACGACCGGGTCCGTCAGGCGATCGCCGAGGTGCTGGCCGCCTGGGGCGCAAGGGACGGCGCGGTCCGCGTCATCGTCACCCGGGGTGGCACGATCCGGGCGCTGGCCGCCGCCGCCGACTGGCCCGCGAGCATCGCCCTCGAGGTGGTGGAAGCGCCCTGGCGGACGGCGATCTCCGGGGTGAAGACCCTCTCCTACGCCGCCAACCAGTGGGCCGTGCGACGCGCCCGGGCCGCCGGAGCGGATGACGCCTTGATCGTCGATGGCGGGGACGTCCACGAGTTGCCGACCGGGGCGATCGTCCTCGTCCACGACGGCCGCTGCTCGACCCCGGACCCCGAGCGACTCCCGATCCTGGACTCCGTGTCGGTGCGGGTCCTGGCCGAGGTGACCGACGTGTCGCGGACGCGCCCGACGCTGGACGATCTGCGGACCGCGGACGAGGCCCTGGCGCTATCCGCCACGCGCCCCTGCCTGCCGGTGCACGCGATCCACCTCGGCGGGGACGAGCACCTCACGTTCCCGGCACCCGGACCGGTGACCACCGGTCTCCAGCGGGCCGTCACCGAGCACATCGCCGCGACGCTCGACCCGGTGGACGCTCCCTGACCGTAGGTCGGCGTCGTCGCGCGAGCGCCTCACTACCCTCGCGGCATGTCGAGGAGAGCTGCCGTGCAACACCCGGACCGACCGTTGGTCATCATCGCCAATCGCCTTCCGGTCTCACGTGGCCCAGACGGGTGGCATCCCGCCTCGGGGGGGCTCGTCACCGCACTGCGACCGGTCATCGAGGAGGTCGGCGGCGCCTGGATCGGCTGGGACGACGACCCGGACGGGGTGCCGTCGCGGGTGGACGGGCTCAACTGCGACCTCCGGGCGGTCCACCTCACCCACGCACAGGTCCACGGCTACTACCACGGCTTCGCGAACCGCACCCTGTGGCCGCTGTTCCACGACCTGGTCGTGGAGCCGGTGATCGACCGGCGCTGGTGGCGGACCTACGAGGAGGTCAACCGCCGCTTCGCCGAGGAGCTCGCCGAGGTCGTCGAGCACGCGGACGTCTCACCGACGGTGTGGATCCAGGACTACCACCTGATGCTCCAGCCCGAGCTCGCCCGCGCGGCCGCACCAAACTCCCCGATCGGCTTCTTCCTGCACACGCCGTTCCCTCCCCCGGAGCTGTTCGCCCGGCTGCCGTGGCGGGACCAGCTGCTCAACGGCCTGCTGGCCGCCGACGCCGTGGGGTTCCACACGCCGCAGTACCGCGACAACTTCACCCGTTCCGTGCAACGCCTGTTCAACGGTGTCACGGTCCTCGGCGACACGCTGATCCTGCCGGACGGCCGACAGGTGCGAGCCGTCGCGCACCCGATCTCGATCGACGTCGAGGAGTTCGGGGCGCTCGCCGTCGACGAGGAGACCGAGCAGGAGCTCGCCGACCTCAAGGAGCAGTTCGACGGCCGCAAGGTCCTGCTCGGTGTCGACCGGCTCGACTACACCAAGGGCATCCGACACCGGCTGCAGTCGATCGAGCTGCTGCTCGAGCGGCGCCCCGATCTCCGTGGCACTTTCGCCTTCGTCCAGATCGCGGTGCCCTCACGCGACGACGTCCAGGAGTACCGCGACCTGAGAACCTCGGTCGAGACCGAGGTCGGCCGGATCAACGGCCGGTTCACCGAACCGGGTCACGACGTCCCCGTGCACTACCTCTACCGCGGGGTCACACGACCGGCGCTCGCGGCCTACTACCGCCTGGCGGACATGATGTGCGTCACACCGCTCAAGGATGGGATGAACCTGGTAGCCAAGGAGTTCGTGACCGTGCAGGCAGCCACCGGCGGTTCCGGGTCTCTGCTCCTGAGTGAGTTCTGCGGGACCGCGATCGAGTTCGGCGACGACGCGATCCGCACCAACCCCTTCGACGTCGAGGGGCAGAGCTACCTCATGGAGTCCGCGCTGGAGCTCGACGCGGACGACCGCCAGCAGCGGGTCGCCCGCATGGCCGAACGTGTCCGCGATGCCGACGTCTACCGCTGGGTCTCCGAGGAGCTCGCGAGTATCGAACGTGGAGGCGAGGGCCCGTGAGCGAGCAGGAGACCCCCGACGGGCCGGCCGAACTGTCCCTGTCCGATCCCGAAGAGCTCGGTCGCGCGCTCCGGCCGTGTGCACGTTGGCTCGTCGTGCTCGATTTCGATGGCACGCTGTCCCCCATAGTGGATCATCCCGACCTGGCCACACCCGCACCCGGCGCCCTCGCGGCGCTGCGGGCGCTCTCCGAGGCCACCAGCGTCGCGGTCCTCTCGGGCCGCCCGGTCGCCGATGTGCGGCGCCGGCTCGAGGGACTCCCCGTCGCCTACGCCGGCGGACACGGCGCCGAACTGGTGCTCGCGGATGGTCGCGAAGCGCCGCTGGTCGACCCGGCGGTCGTCGCGGAGACGCTCGACGCCGCAGAGGGCGAACTGCGTGCGCTGGTGGACGACGAACCGGGATGGCTGGTCGAGCGCAAGGCCGCGTCCCTGGCCGTGCACCACCGCCTGGCCAGTGAGGACAGCGTGGCCAGCCACGTGCCCCGGGTCGAGGCCCTGCTCGAGCGCCGGGGCCGTGACGAGCCCGGCTTCGATGTGCTGGCCGGGAAGGCCGTGGTGGAGATGCGCCCGACCGGCGCCGACAAGGGAGCGGCCCTCGAGCGCATCCTGGAGGACACCGCTGGGCGCACACCGCTGGTCATCGGCGACGATGTGACCGACGAGGACGCCTTCCGCGTGGCACGCTCGCACGGTGGGCGGGCGGTCCTGGTCTCCGAGGCCCCCCGACCGACCACCGCCACCGACCGCATCAGCGACCCTGATGCGGTCGTCCGCTTGCTGGCCGCGCTCGTCGGCTGAAGGAGTTCGTCGACCGTGTCCCGTCCGACGTTGTCTTCCCGGACCCGCGGGATCCTCCTCGCCGCCGCAGGGCGGCTGGAGAAGCGCCCGGTCCGTTTCCTCGTGCTCGGCACCGCCCTGGTGGCCACGGTCGTCCTCCACATCGTCCTCGAAGACCCCACGATCGCCTGGGCGGTCGTCCCGATCGCCCTGTTGGCGGGGCTTGCCGGCGGTCACCGCTCGCCGCTGGTGGTCGCCACGATCGCCACGATCGCCCACCTCGCCGTCGACCTGGCCCTCGGCGTCACCTCGACCGAGGTACTGGGCCTGCTCGTGCGCTCGCTGGCGCTGCCCGCCCTGGCCCTGGTCGGCATGGCCACCCAGTTGCTGGAGCAGCAGCGGGGCACCGCGATGCACCGGGCGGTGGTCGAGGACCCGGTGACCGGCCTCCTCAACGTCCGGGCGTTCTACGACGAGCTGGCACGGCTGCGCAGCGAGGAGCAGAGCTTCACCATCATGCTCGCCGACATCCGGGGCATGCGGGCCCTGAACGAGCGCTACGGCCACCCCACGGGGACCGAGGCCATGCGGGCGCTGGCGCATGTGCTCCGACGGGAGGCCGGGGCGGACGTCCTGGCGTCACGGCTCGGAAGCGATGAGATGGCGGTCGCCCTGGTCGGTGATGACCGTGAACGGACCCGGTCGGTCATCGACGGGATCATCCGTCGGCTCCACGACGAGCAGGTCTCGCTCCCGGACGGCGACCGGTTCGAGGTCCACGCGGCCTACGGGGTCGCGCGCTACCCGGAGGACGGCGAGGACGAGGTGTCGGTGTTGCGCTCCGCGGACCGGGCGAAGGAACGCGCGAAGATCGCCGGGCTCGACAAGGTCGGCTCCGCCGACGGCGCGGTGAGCTGAGCAGGATCAGCCGGTCCCGGGGTCGTCACCGTCCGCATCGTCCTCGGTGACCGCGACCTCCCCCGCTGGCCCCTCTGAGCCGGTTCGCAGGGCGAGGGCGACGTCGTCGCGCAGGGCACCCGCCGCCAGGGGGCCGCTCGCCAGCCAGCGGCGGTGCTCGTCGTCGGTCGTGGCGTCGACCTGCCAGGCGCCGGGCGCGACGAACGCCGCGACACCGGGCTTGGTTGGTCGGCGCCGGATCTGCCAGACGCGACCATCCGGCCCGTGCACCGTGGTCATTCGGGCACGACCAGCAGCCGGCCGCACTGGGGGCAGGTCGTGAGCGGTGGTCCGGCCAGCAGGTCCCCCACATCGGCCCGCGACATCGTGAGCCGGCAGGCGGTGCACGAGTTGTCGATCAGCTTGCCGACACCCGTCCCCCCGCCGCGTTCCGCGGCCGCCTCGTAGCGGGTCAACAGGTCCTCGGGCAGCCCCGCGGCGCGCCGTGCACGGTCCGCCTCGAGCTCCCCGAGCTCGGCCAGGAGGTGCTTGGCCGCGGTGTCCCGTTCCTCCTCAAGCGCAGCGGCCGCAGCCCGGGCAGCATCGCCGTCGGCGACCACCTGGGCGACCTGGGACTCCAGCTGCTCGACCTGTTCGAGCACCTCCAACTCCTGCTCCTCGTGCTCGTCGATCCGGCGGGTCGTGGTCTCGATCTCCGCCTCGACCGCCTTCATCTCGCGTGCGTTGGCCACACTGCCGTCGTAGAGACGGGAGCGCTCCGCGTCACGCCGCTCCGTGAGGACCTCGATCTCCCGTTCGAGCTGCCGTTGGCGCGACGAGGCCCGCTCGAGCTCGACCCGCAGGTCGTCGTGCTGCCGATCGAGCTCACCGGCGCGTGCCAGTGCATCCTCCAGCTGCTGCTGCTCAGGGAGATCGTCGAGCTGGTGCCGGAGCTTGCGCAGACGGTGATCGGTGGCCTGCAGCTCGAGCAGCAGATCCAGCTGCTCGCTGGTGGGCTCAGCCACGCTCACCTCCACGGATCGGTCGGGATGCGGGAAGCTACCACCGGAGCGGAAAGGCCTCGCTCGCGTCCGGAGACCTCAAGGCGTGCACGGAAGGCAGGCATGGCCGCGACCTCGGTGGCGTGATGGCCCGCATCGATCAGCGCGAGCCCTTGTTCGACCGCGTCGAGCGTGACGTGGTGGCGGAGATCACCGGTGACGTAGACGTCCGCACCACTGGCCTGCGCGGCACCCAGCAGGCCGTCCCCGGCACCGCCGACGATCGCCACGGTCTCCACCGTGCGCTCCGGGTCACCGGCGTAGCGCAGGTGCGGGGCCGGGAGTTCCGCACGGATCGTCTCCGCCACCTCACGAAGGATCCGTGCTGACGGCAGCCGTCCGACGCGACCGAACCCGACCGTCGCCCCGGTGAGCAACGGCACGAGGTCGTAGGCCACCTCCTCGTAGGGGTGGGTGGCCAGCAGGGCGGCGACGACCGGCCCGACGGCGGCGCGGGGCACCTCCATCTCGAGGCGCAGCTCCTGCTCCTCCGCGTCCTGGCCGGTGCCCTCTCCGCTGTAGGGGTCGCTGCCCGGCAGCGGGCGGAAGGTCCCGGTCCCCGCGACGCGGAACGAACAGCGCTCGTAGTCACCGATCCGGCCGGCCCCGGCCGCGGAGACGGCGTCGAGCACACCCCCGACCGCCTCGGGCGGGACGAACGTGACGAGCTTGAGCCGGCTGCTCTCCCCCAACTGATCGGTGAGCGACCGCACGTCCTCCAGGGCGAGCAGCGTCGCGACCGGATCCGAGGTACCGGCGCCGTCCGACGTCACGTCGAGGTTGGTGTGGGCCGCGGCGACCGCCGTCCCTGCGGACGCCGCGGCGAGGGCCAGCCGGCCCGCGGCGGTCGCCGGGGTCAGCGCCTGCAAGGGACGGAACAGCAGCGGATGGTGGGCGATGACCATGCTCGGGGGGCCGTCGGCGGCCTCGGCGAGCACGTCGCTCGTGACGTCCAGAGTCACGAGCACCCGCTCGACGGCCCAGTTTGGATCCCCGACCTGCAGGCCGGGGTTGTCCCACTCAGCCGCCTGCGAGGGCGGGTAACGCTCGTGCAGCAGTGCGAGCCAGTCCCCCACGGTGTCCCGAACGACCATCGCCACTCCTCGTGCCTGATCCGACCGCCGGGCGTCGACGCCGGTGACCTCCGAGCCTACGTCGCGGACAGCCACGTCCGCCCCCGTCGGAGGTCCCCGCTGTCATCCAGGCCCCGGTCCGCTGTCGCACGCCCCCGTTGGAGAGCCAGGGGGCCCGGGTGGTCGAGCACCAGCAGCCGCGGGAGGAGGCCCTCGCCGTCGGGTTTGTGTGCCGCTCACCATGCTGATGGGACCGGGCGGTTGCCACTGGCAAGGGACCACATCGACAAGTTCCGGGTATCGAGGGCTACACGGGCCGGGGGAGCAGGGCCGCACGGTGCGGGCAGCAGGTCGCGGCGATGCGTTGCAGGTCGAGCATGGTGAGGTGAACGGCATCGATGGCCGCCGTGGCCAAGGTGGCCAGCGTCGGACCCATCGCCCACTGTTCGAGCACCGGTGCCAGCACGTCCCCGGTGAGGTCGGCTCCAGCGGTGAGGGCCTCGGAGTTCGTCAGGCCGACCCGACGCGCTCCACCGTGCCGTCCGCCGCTACGGTGCGGGTCCGACAGGAGGTAGGCATGACCGCGCCGAACCACGACGGGGATGATCCGACCGGCGAGCCCGGTCCGGAGGTGCTTGCCCGCCTGCGGCCCCGTGCCCTCCACCGTGCCGAGGAGGGCCGCTCCCTGCGGCGCGACGAAGCGGCCGCGCTGCTGACCTGCCGGGACGATGACCTTCAGCGCCTGCTCCGCGTCGCCGGCCGTGTCCGTGACGCCGCGCCGTGGTACGCCGACGGGGCTTGGGGGCGCGACGAGGGCGGCCGCCGACGTGTCACCTACTCTCGCAAGGTGTTCGTCCCGCTCACCCACCTCTGCCGTGATAGCTGCGGGTACTGCACCTTCGCGTGGCCGCCGAAGAAGGAGCTGCCGGCCTTCCTGTCCCCCGACGACGTGCTGCGGATCGCACGTGAGGGTCAGCAGGCCGGTTGCACGGAGCTGCTGTTCACCCTCGGCGACAAGCCTGAGTTGCGTTACCCCGCCGCCCGTGAGTGGCTGGACGCGCGCGGCTACGACTCGACGCTCGAGTACCTGCGGGCCATGTCGATCCTCGTCATCGAGGAGACCGGGCTGTTGCCTCACCTCAACCCGGGGGTGATGAGTTGGGCCGAGATGGCCACGCTCAAACAGGTCTCGGCGTCGATGGGGATCATGCTTGAGACCACTTCGCGTCGGCTGCTCGCCAAGGGCGAAGCCCACTACAACGCGCCGGACAAGGGCCCCGAGCTGCGCCTGCGGGTCCTGGAGGATGCCGGGCGGTTGTCGGTGCCCTTCACCTCCGGGCTGTTGATCGGCATCGGCGAGACGCTGCCGGAGCGTGCCGACACGCTGCTCGCGTTGCGCGAGACCCACCGACGCTACGGCCACCTGCAGGAGGTCATCGTCCAGAACTTCCGGGCCAAGCCGGACACGGCGATGCGCGACCACCCGGAACCGACACTGGACGACCTGCTCGCCACGATCGCCACCACCCGCGTCCTGCTCGGGCCGACGGTCCACGTCCAGGCACCGCCGAACCTCTCCCCCGGCACCTACGGCCGACTGCTGGACGCTGGCATCGACGACTGGGGCGGGGTGTCACCCATCACCCCCGACCACGTCAACCCGGAGGCGCCGTGGCCCCACCTCGACCGCCTGGCAGCAACGTCCGCGGAGCATGGGTTCGCCCTGACCCCGCGTCTGTGTGTCTACCCCGAGTACGTCACGACGCCGGACCCGTGGCTGGCCGGACGCATGCGGGGCCCGGTCCAGGCCCTGGCCGCGACCGACGGCCTCGCGACGCAGGACGCCCAGCCGGCAGGCCAGCCCTGGCAGGATCCGGAGGTGCGCTCGGGTGCCATGACCGCCGCGATGGCGGCCGCCGTCGACGGTGACGAGGCCGGCAGCTCCGCCGCGGACGGCCGCAACGCCCGCTCCGCCCAGGCTGACGACGAGGTGCACCGCGCGGTCTACGGCGACCTGCACGTGATCGCGGACGGCATCCTGGCGAAGAACGCCCCGCGTAACGAAGGCCCTCCCCGCACCACGATACGCCGCGAGGTGGCGGACGCGCTCGCCCGTGCGCAGCGTGGGGTGGTGCTCGACGACGCCGAGGCACTGCTGCTGTTCAGTGCGACCGGCCCTGAACTTGACGCCTTGGCACGAGCGGCCGACGAGATCCGCGCCGACCGCATCGGCGACACCGTGACCTACGTCCTCAACCGCAACATCAACTTCACCAACATCTGCTACACCGGCTGCCGGTTCTGTGCCTTCGCGCAACGACGCGACGACCCCGATGCCTACACCCTGTCGCTAACCGAGATCGCCGACCGCGCCGAGGAAGCGTCGCACGACGGTGCGACCGAAGTGTGCATGCAAGGCGGCATCCACCCGGACCTCCCCGGCGACTACTACTTCGACGTCCTCGATGCCGTCCTCGAGCGGGTCCCGGCGATGCACGTCCACGCCTTCAGCCCCATGGAGGTCGTCAACGGCGCCACCCGGCTGGGCATCTCGGTCCGCGAGTGGCTGGAGGAGGCCAAGCAGCGCGGGCTCGGCTCGATCCCCGGTACCGCGGCCGAGATCCTCGACGACGACGTCCGATGGGTCCTGACCAAGGGCAAGCTGCCAACCTCGCAGTGGATCGAGGTCGTCACCACGGCGCACGCCGTCGGCCTGCCATCCTCCTCGACGATGATGTACGGCCACGTCGACGAGCCCCACCACTGGGTCAACCACCTGAAGCTGCTGCGTCGCCTCCAGGAGGAGAGCGGCGGCTTCACCGAGTTCGTGCCGCTGCCCTTCGTCCACCAGCTCGCGCCGATCTACCTCGCCGGCGTCGCCCGGCCGGGATCGTCGTGGGAGGACGATCGGCGGGTCCACGCCATGGCCCGCCTGCTACTCCAGGGGGTGATCGACCACGTGCAGGTCTCCTGGGTCAAGCTCGGCCTGGAACGAGCCGTCGACCTGCTCCAGGGAGGTTGCGACGACCTCGGCGGCACCCTGATGGAGGAGACCATCTCACGCATGGCCGGCTCACAGCACGGCATCCGTCAGCGTCCGGAGGATCTAGAGGCCACCGCTGAGGCAGCGGGCCGACCGGTCCGGCAGCGCACGACCACCTACGGCGAGGTAGCGGCCACCTCGACGACAACCGCGATGTGAACCTCCCGCTCAGGAGCTCGGCACGAGGCGGACGCCGAACCAGACCCGGGGTAGACCCCCGTGTGCGGTGGAAGTCGCTAGCACGGTTCTGAGGGGGCCGGGGCGCGGCATCACTCGCCTCGTTGAGGGCCGCCCCTCCCTGAGGGTGAGCAGGCGGCGGCCCCGTCATCGTCCGAGTGAAGTCCCACGCATCACCGAGGTCGATGTGGCGACCAGCTGGTCGTGCGGCCGAGTCGTGCGCCGGCCGGGTCAGATCAGACGGGGAAGAGGACAGCGAAGACGTCGACGAAGATCGCGAGCGCGAGGAACCAGACGCCCACGAGGATGAGCAGGTAGCCGCCCCACTTCTTGACCGTTGGGGCCTGGGCTTGGACACGTTCGACGGTGACACGATGCGCGCCGGCGACCACGAACGCGGCGGTGAACACGAGTCCGGTCATGACCACGGCGGCGACCACGAAGGCGGTCAGCGCGGCACCGAAGCCTCCCACCGTGAGCGCGAAT
>JBBDSW010000154.1:1371-3691 GCA_040904745.1 Nitriliruptoraceae bacterium | reverse complement strand
CGCGCGGTCCAGGGGTAGCGGAGCACGATCCGGTAGGACGCGTCGTCCGGTCCGAGCGTCGAGCCGTCCCAGAGGCGCAAGGGGAGCTCCAGCCCGCGTTCGGCCAGCCGTTGGTGCAGGTGTTGGACCACTTCGAGTGGCTCGTCGGCGGTTCGAAGCCGTCGCGGAAGCACTTCGAGCATGACGTCCTCCAGCCTCGCGGATACACCCAAGCTCGCTGCCTTGAGACTCGGTCCGCGGACCGTCGCTGTCAATCCTCGCCGGTCTGCACGCATCCCGACGGCCCGCCGGCGGCCGGCCCGTCGGATCGTCCTCCTGTGAGAAGCCGTGGCATGTGACGGTTCCTCGCTCCTGTCTCCGGCATCGGTGCGTCGTCGGGGCCCGACGGTCACGCGGCCCGATGGAACCGTTCGTGCAACGCGCGGACCTGTGCGGCGAGCTCCGGGACGGGCCCATCGACGATCGCATCCGGCACGACCGCGTCGATGGGCAGCGGGCGGACCGGTGGTGGCGCTACCCCGAGCTCCGTCAACCATCGGGTGAGCTGTTCCGACGAGCTCGCGTACACGATGCGCCCGAGCCCGACCCAGCCGTGGGCCGCGGCGCACATCGGACAGTGCTCCCCGGAGGTGTAGACCGTCGCACCTGCCCGCTCGCCCGGGGCGAGGTTCGTAGCCGACCATCGGGCGATCGCGAACTCCGGATGGCGCGTCCGGTCGCCGGCAGCGACCCGGTTGTGGTCCTCGAACAGCACGGACCCGGCCGCGTCGACGAGCACCGACCCGAACGGCTCGTCGCCGCTGTCCAGCCCGTCGGCAGCCAACCGCACGCACCGGCGCAGATGCCCCAGGTCCACGTCGTCGATCATGGGTGACCTCCCTGTCCGGACACGCTCGGGTGAGGGGACCGTAGAGGCGCGGCCGGGTGGATCACCCACGACGGGTCCGTGGATCGCACGGGTGACCGGCGCGGTAGACGGGTGACCGACCTTCCGGTTGCGCGTAGGGTCCGATCGTGGGAGAAGTGGTCCGCACGTCCGTGGACGGATCGGAGCAGCGATGACCGAGACCCTGCGTCGACGCTCAGCATCGGAGGTCTTCGACGATCACCTCGATCTGGCCGGTCAGCATCGCTTCGAGGAGGACATCGAGCACAACGTCGCGCCGACGTGTGTCGTGCTGGAGCGCCGCGGGATCTTCCGCGGCCGCCACGAGGTTCGCGAGCTCGCCCGACTCCTCGAGGAGGAGTTGCCGGCCGCTCCCTTCGTCTACACCAACCGGCTGGTCTCGGGACGGATCGCCTTCCTCGAGTGGACGGCCGAGGCGGCGCACACCCGGGTCCGCGACGGCGCCGACTCGTTCATCGTCGAGGACGGATGGATCGTCGCCCAGACGATCCACTACACCGTCGAGGACAAGCCGACCGACTGAGGAGTTCTGCGTGGACACCCTGCGGACGCCCGAGGAACGGTTCGACGGGCTCGCGGACTGGCCGTTCGCTCCCCACGACGTCGAGGTGTCCGATCCGGACGGCGGCACGCTGCGCCTCCGCCACCTCGACGAAGGCGATCCGACCGGCAGCACGGTCGTGCTCCTGCACGGCGAGCCGACGTGGAGCTACCTCTACCGTCACGTCGTGCCCCCGTTGGTGGACGCCGGCTGCCGGGTCGTGGCACCGGACCTGGTGGGCTTCGGCCGCTCCGACAAGCCGGTACGCCAGGAGGATCACACCTACGCCCGCCAGGTCGGCTGGATCGGGGAGGCGCTGTTCGATCAGCTGGGGCTCACCGAGGTCGTCCTGTTCGGCCAGGACTGGGGCGGGCTGATCGGGTTGCGGCTCGTGGCGGAGCGACCGGAGCGCTTCGCCGGGGTCGTCGTCTCCAACACCGGCCTGCCGACCGGCGACGAGGGGGCCACGGAGGCGTTCCTGTCCTGGCAGCAGGCGGCGACCACGATGCGGCACTTCCCGGCCGGCCGGATCGTCGACGGGGGCAGCCTCCGCTCCCTGTCGGAGAGCGAGATCGCGGCCTACGACGCGCCGTTCCCCGATCCCTCGTTCCAGGCGGGCGCGCGGGCGCTCCCGAAGCTCGTCCCCACGTCGCCGGACGACCCCGCGGCTGCCGCGAACCGGGCGGCGTGGCGGTCCCTGGCCGGATTCGATCGGCCGTTCGTCACCGCCTTCGCCGACCAGGATCCGATCACCCGTGGAGCAGACCGGCCGATGCGGAAGCGGATCCCCGGCGCGGCCGGTCAGCCGCACCGGACGATCGAGGGCGCCGGCCACTTCGTGCAGGAGGACGCGCCGGAGGCGGTCGCCGAGG
>JBBDSW010000154.1:0-1271 GCA_040904745.1 Nitriliruptoraceae bacterium | reverse complement strand
CGGAGCCGCGCCGGGTCGAGTCCCACGCGAACCCGGGGGAGCGGCATTGGTAGCGTCCTGGGGCGACCACCGGTCGGCCCCGGACGACCAGGAGAGACGACGCCATGCCCTCGCCCGCCCACCTGGTAGGAAGCCTCCCGTTCGACTCGCCGCGAGAGGCGATGGCCGCCGCCTTCGACCGCTTGGGCCCGTGCCTGCGCTGGGTGCCGGACGGGGAGACGGGGGACCGGCGCGACTGGATCACCCACATCATCGAGTCGTGCCGCGAGCACCCGGACCTGGAGCTTCGTCGTGACGGCGCCTGGACCGACTACGACGACGTCCCGCGGTTCAGCATCCGTCCCGGTCGCGAGCTCTCCGCCGAGGCGCTCGAGCTCGGCCACCTCGCGGCGTTCGAGACGAGCTACCCCGTCTTCGAGGAGTTGCGGGAACAGCACGGTCGCGGTGATGTCTCGTTCCAGGTCGGCATCCCCGGCGATCTCGACCTGTCGCTGTTCACGCTGGGGCCATTTGGTCCTGCCCGCCACCGGCAGCCCTTCACCGACGCGACGCTGCGTGAGATCCGGGCGATCCACGCCCGGGCCGGCGACGACGTCGTCTTCCAGATCGAGGTCCCGGCGGAGCTCGTGTTCCTGGCGCGGACCCCGGGGCCGGCACAGCCGGCGATGGCTGCCTACCTCGCGCGGGGGATCACCGACCTGGCGGCCGCCGCGCCTCCGAGCACCCGGTTCGGTGTCCACCTGTGCCTGGGCGACATGAACCACCGTGCGCTCGGCCGCATGCGCGATGTCAGCCCACTGGTCCGCCTCTCGAACGCGATCGCGGCGCGGTGGCCGGAGTTCCGGCCCCTGGAGTTCATCCACGCGCCCTTCGCCGCCGCCGTCGAGCCGCCGCCGAACCGTCGCGCGTTCTACCAGCCGTTGGAGCGTCTGCGCCTGGCGCCGGACACGGCGTTCATGGCCGGCTTCGTCCACGAGGCTCTGACCCTCGAGGCGCATCGGACCCTGAAGGCGCACCTCGAAGGACTCATCGGCCGACCGATCGGCGTCGCGAGTTCCTGCGGGCTCGGGCGACGGAGCCGCGAGGAAGCGCAGCGGTGCATGGACCTGGCTGCGGCGTTGTGTGGCGCGGCTGAACCCGCGGTTGAGCTCGGGGGCTGATCCCAACCGCTGCGCGGCGTCCGCCGGCGGGTACGCGCTGCCGGCTCGTGTTGCCACACTCGTGGGGAGCGGTGGAAGGTCCCGACCATGCCGAACACGACGGCGAGGTTG
>JBBDSW010000153.1:16670-22399 GCA_040904745.1 Nitriliruptoraceae bacterium | reverse complement strand
CCGGTCCGAGTTGCGGCCTCAGGAGAGGCCGACCTCCTCGGCGAGGGCGAGAGCCACGGCACGAGCCTGCTCCTTCAGCTCGGCGTCGAGTTCCTCGGGGTCGCGCTCCGCGTCCACCTCGGCGCGCAGGTCGACGTAGATCTTGCACTTCGGTTCGGTACCGGACGGACGGATCATGGCGCGTCCGCCGGCGAGCTCGAACGCGACGAGGTCGTGGGTAGCCAACCAGGGCGGCCTGGCCTCGGCACCGATGCGGAAGTCCGTGGTACTGGTGACCTCGTACCCGGCGAGCGTCTGCGGTGTGTGTCCGGACAAGCGGTCCATGGCGGCTGCGATCTCGGCCGCACCGCTGGCGCCGGGACGCACGATGCTGTGCTGATGACTCACCCACCGGCCGTACCGCTGGCAGAGTTCGTCCCAGCGATCGAACAGGGTACGGCCGTCCGCGGCCAGGACGCGGGCCAGATCGGCGACCACGACCGCCGCCCCGATCCCGTCCTTGTCGCGCACCGCGGTGCCGACACAGGAGCCGAGCGCCTCCTCGAACCCGTAGACGAGCTGTCGTCCGTCGTCACGCTCGAGGACGCGGGCAGCAGCGCAGATCCACTTGAAGCCGGTGAGGGTCACCTCGGCGCGCGCGCCATGGTCAGCGGCCACATCAGCCACCATCGGGGTGGAGACGATGCTGGAGACCACCAGGGGCCGGTCGACCTTGCTGCCGGCCAGTAGATGATCCGCGAGGAGCACGCCGATCTGGTTGCCGGTGAGCGCCCGCCACCGTCCGTGGCGGTCCGGGAGCGCCACCGCGATCCGGTCCGCGTCGGGGTCGTTGGCCAGCGCGAGGTCGGCCCCCACCTCCTGTGCGAGCGCCAGGAGCAAGTCCATCGCCCCCGGCTCCTCCGGGTTCGGGAACGGCACGGTCGGGAAGTCGCCATCGGGCTCGGCCTGGGAGGCGACGACGTGCAGGTCGTCGTGACCACCCTCGGCCAGCGCCCGGCGGACCAACTCGAGCCCGACCCCGTGCATCGGGGTGTAGGCGATCCGGCGGGCGGGACCGTCGGCCGCCGGGCGGGCTGTGCGGAGCTCGTCGAGGTAGCGGTCGAACAGCTCCGCAGTGACCGGGGCGACCAGCTCACTGGTCACCGGGTCGACCCGTGGCACGTCGCTGGCCGGTCCGACCGCCTCGATGGCCGCGGCGATCGCCGCGTCGGTCGGCGGCACGATCTGCGCCGCGCCTTCCTCATAGACCTTGTACCCGTTGTCGGCCGGCGGGTTGTGCGACGCCGTCACGACGACGGCAGCCGCAGCGCCCAAGGCCTTCTGGGCGTAGGCGACGATCGGGGTCGGCTGCGGCGTGGGGAACCACCGCACCGCGAGACCGGCTCCGGCCAGGGTCGCCACCGTGTCGCGGGCGAACCGCTCGGAGTCGTGACGGGCGTCGAAGCCCACGACCACGCCCCGCTCGGCCGCATCCTCGATCGTGGCCAGCAGATGGTCGGCGAGACCTCGACTCGTGCGGATCACGACCGCACGGTTCATCCGGTTCGGCCCCGGCCCCACCTCCCCGCGCAGACCCGCCGTCCCGAAGGTGAGGGAGGACCCGACGTGCTCCGCCAGGGCGTCGTGGTCCCCCCGGTCGAGCAGTTCCTGCAGGGCAGCGCGCGTGTCCGCATCGGGATCACCGTCGATCCAGGCACGGGCAACGGCGGTGAGATCGTCGGCGGTCATCGGTGCTCGCATCGTCGGGGGCGGGACTGACCCGGAGCGTAGGCCCGAACCGGGTGGTCACGCCTACGGCCATGAGACCGCTCAGACGGCCAGCACCCGACGAGCAGCAGCCTCCAGGAGGGCACGACGCGATGCGGTGGTGACCCCGTCGGGTTGGACGTCGCCCCGAAGCGCCGCCGAATCGAGCAGCCCGTGGACCGCCAACGCGATCACCCGCGCCGCGGCTCCATCGAGATCGGCGCGCGTCCCTGCGAGTGCCGTGGTCCAGGCGGTCACGTATCGCTGATGGTTGCGGCGTGCCAGCTCGCGGTACTCGGCTGGGAGCCGCTCGAGTTCGCGGAAGAGCAGTTGGAGCGCCGCGGGACGCTCGATCGCGAGGTCGAGGTGCGCGACCAGCAACCGCTCCAGTGCCGGATACGGGTCGAGGTGCTCTGCCTCCGTCACCGCAGGAGCCAAGCGCTCCCACACCCGATCGAGGACCGCCATGAGGATCGCGTCCTTGGAGGCGAAGTGGCGGTAGAGCCCGGGGCCGGTGATCCCGGCGGCGGCCCCGAGGTCATCGACGGACACGGCGTGGAAGCCGTGCACGACGAACATCCGTTCCGCGGCGTCGAGCACCGCGGCACGTCGGCGGCGACCCCGGTCGGTGCGAGCCGGGGGGGAAACGGAGTCGCGGCCGCTCACAGGGAGAGGCGCTCCGCCAGGAGCGACCGGTGGTGCCCCGGATCACCGAGCAGCAGCTTCGTCGCCTTCGCGCGCTTCAGGTAGAGATGCTGGTCGTGCTCCCACGTGAACGCGATCCCTCCGAAGATCTGGATCCCGTCGGCGGCGCTGCGCTCGTAGACCTCGGAGCAGTGGGACTTGGCCAGGGGTGCCGCGATCGCCAGCTCCTCCCGCTCCCCGCTGGCCAGCACCCGGACGGCGTGCATCGCTGCCGAGCGGGCGGATTCGGACTCCACGAGCATGTCCGCCAACCGGTGTTTGATGGCCTGGAACGATCCGATCGCCCGGCCGAACTGGATCCGCTCGCGGGCGTAGGCCGTGCAGGCTTCGAGCGTGGCGGTGATGCCACCGACCTGCTCGGCCGCGATCGCGACGACCCCGGCGGTCAGCGCCCGGTGCAGGCCGACCACGGGGTCGCCACCGGAGAGCCGGTGCTCCTCGGCCACCTCGACACCGGCGAACTCGACCGTGGCCAGCGGCCGGGTGAGATCGAGCACATCGAGGCCGGTGCGGGTGACCCCGGCCGCTGCGGCCGGGACCACGAGGAGCTCCAGGCCGTCATCGGTGGTCGCGACCGTGAGGAGGTGGGTGGCGCTGACGCCGTCGATCACGTACCCGGCGGTGCCGTCCAGCGTCCAACGATCTCCGGTGCGCGACGCGTGGATACCCGGCTGCGCACCCAGCTCCCCTCCGGCGTCGAGGTGCGCGAGCGCCGGTCGCATCCGACCCGCGGCGATCTCCGGGAGCAGGGACGCCCGCTGCTCCGGGGCCCCGACCGCCTGTACGGCCTCGACGCCCAGCACGACCGCGGAGAGCAGCGGGATGGGCGCGAGCCTGCGGCCAGCCTCCTCGAGGACGATGGCGAGCTCGGTGAAACTGGCGCCGGAACCACCGTGTTCCTCGGCGATCGTGAGACCGAGGAGGCCGAGTGTGGCCAGCTCCTCCCACAGTGCCGGGTCGTAGCCGTCGTCGCCGAGCATCACCTCGCGTACCCGATCCGAGGTGACGCGCTCGGCGAACAGTTCCCGGACCATCGCCTGGACCTGCTGCTGTTCCTCGGTCAGGGAGAACGTCACGACGGGCGGTGCCGGCTCGTGGGTGGCGCTTGCGCTCATGGTCGGACCCTCATCGTCGATGTTGTTCAACTCCGCGGCACCTCGCGCCAGGGCTTGTCCTTGTCGACCCGCGGCTCGCCAGGCAGACCCAGCACCCGTTCGCCGAGGATGTTCTTCATGATCTCGCTGGTACCGCCCTCGATCGAGTTGGCGCGGGCACGGAGGTAGCGACGGTGCGGCGCTCCACCGCTATCGGCGCTGCCGGTCGGACGCGAGAACGTGTAGCCGCCGGGATAGGTGAGTCCCTCCGGACCCAGCAGGTCGACCGTGAAGCTCGTGATCTGCTTGTTCAACTCCGCCCATTGCAGCTTCGCGGTCGAGCCCTCCGGGCCGGGAGTGCCGCTGGTGGCGGCCTCCTTGGCGCGCATCGCCGTCAACCGCATCGCCTCCGCCTCCGTCCACAACTGCACCAGGCGGTCCCGGGTGACCGGGTTCCCATCCGGGCCGTGCCGCTGTCGCCAGATGGCGACGGCCTCGCCGATCGCCCCCGACCCCCGGGGCGTGACGCTGCCCCCGATGGCCACGCGCTCGTTCATCAGCGTGGTCATCGCCACCGACCAGCCCTGGCCGACCTCACCCAGCCGGAGGTCGTCCTCGATCGCGACATCGGTGAGGTAGACCTCGTTGAACTCGGCCTCGCCGGTGATCTGGTAGAGCGGGCGGACATCGACGCCGGCGGCGTCCATGTCCAGGATGAAGTAGGTCATCCCGGCGTGCTTGGGCACCTGCGGGTCCGTGCGCACCAGCAGCAGCCCCCACCGGGCGAGGTGTCCGAGCGTGGTCCAGACCTTCTGTCCGTTGACGATCCAGGTATCGCCCTCGCGCACCGCGGCGGTGGAGAGCGCCGCCAGATCCGAGCCGGCCCCAGGCTCGGAGAAGAGCTGGCACCAGATGTCCTCCATCGTGAACATCGGACGCAGGAACCGTTGCTGATGCGCCTCGGTGCCGTGGGTCACGATCGTGCCCGCGCCCATCCCGATGCCGAGCACGTTGTCACGACGGTTCCGGATCGATCCGCCCGCCGCGACGATCCGATCGTCGACCAGCGCCTGCCAGCGTGGCGACACCCCGCACCCACCGAGTCCCTCCGGGTGCTGCACCCACGCGAGCCCCAGGTCGAACTGCGCACCCCAGAACCGCTGCTCGTCGGTGGTCTCCGGCGGATGGGAGGCCAGCAGGGCTCCGATCCGCTCCTCGACCACCGCTCGTTCGTCGACGCCCACGCTTCCGCCTCCCTGGGTCGCGGCCCGGCTCACCCTTACGTGAGTGAACGCTCACTCACACCGTAGCAGGTGGTGTCGTCCACACGTCGGTCACGGGGATGTCTACGGGTCCGTAACCTGGCGGCTTCACGGGTGGTCGACGGTCGCCGACATCCGGCGTCGCGACCCGAGCCGACGACACCCCTCGCCGCGAGGTCCACATGCAGGGCAACGCCACCTTCCGTCACCACAACACCGCGATCCTCTCCGTGGAGGCGGTGGATGCGCCCATCGTCGTGCCATCGACGCGGTTCGATGAGCGGTTGGCCGGGACCTACGAGCGTCTCGGCCTGCGTGCCGGACTCCTCGAGGAGGTCGCCGGGGTCATCGAGCGCCGGTGGTGGCCGGAGGACGTCACCTTCGCTGATGCCGCCGCCCTGGCCGGTGAGCAGGCGATCGAGGCCGCTGGCGTCGACCGCGAACGCATCGGGCTCCTGATCGACACCTCGGTCTGCAGGGCCCACCTGGAGCCCTCCGCAGCGGTCGACGTCCACCGTCAGCTCTCGCTCGCCCCGTCCTGCCTGAACTTCGACATGGCGAACGCGTGCCTCGGGTTCGTCAACGCGATGCACGTCGCTGCCACCATGATCGACGGCGGGCAGATCACCCACGCCCTGATCGTCGACGGCGAGGGCAGCCGGAGGACCCAGGAGGCCACGCTGGGGCGGCTGGCCGGCGCCGGAGCGACCGTCGAGCAGGTCTTCGCCGAGTTCGCCACGTTGACGCTCGGATCGGGCGGCGCCGCGATGGTCCTAGGTCCCGCTGACGAGCACCCGGACGGCCACCGGCTCATCGGAAGCGAATCGCGCGCCGGTACCGAGTTCAACGACCTGTGCATCGGCGACATCGACCACATGCGGACCGACACCAAGGCGCTGCTCGAGGCGGGCCTCCAGGTCGC